>NZ_AP026972.1:1534273-1868546 GCF_027924105.1 Polynucleobacter sp. KF022 | reverse complement strand
TTTAAATTAATGATTTAAGAGAAATTTGGGGAAAAATAGAGAAAAACACCTACATATTCATCAAGATAGATTGACCTTTTGCTCTGCAACAAGGAAAATACTTGGTTTTCCAGGGATCGATCATGAAAAGAACTTACCAACCCTCAGTAACTCGTCGCAAGCGCACTCACGGCTTTCGCATTCGTATGAAAACCAAAAGCGGACGCGCAGTTTTAAATGCCCGTCGTGCAAAAGGCCGCAAGCGTTTGGCTGTTTAATTTAGCCATTGAATAGCGCAAGGATTTCTGAATTATTAAAAATACGTCCCCAGACAAGTTTGTACTGGGGTGTATATGCTGCATCTACCCAAGAGGGCGCCAAGCCTGATTTGGGGGTTGCGGTAGCAAAGAAGTTGGCCAAAAGAGCGGTTGACCGAAATCGCCTAAAGAGAATGATTCGCGAATTGGTGTGGGCCGCTCAATCCAACACATTAAATAAAGATGTTGTTGTTAAGCTCAAAAAACCAATTGGTCGTGAGACACGAGGCAGGCTCAGAAAAAAAGAAAAAGAAATTCTCCGCTCTCAAATTTCAGGGTTAATTTAAGGTGCGTGTTTTAAACAATGTGGCAATAAAGTTGGTGAAAATTTATCAACTAACATTAAGCCCATATGTGGGAATGCACTGCAAATACGTACCCAGTTGTTCGCAATACGCTTGTGACTGCTTTAGTCATTATGGATTTTTAAAAAGCCTTGGATTGATGGTGTGGCGTATCTTGCGCTGCAACCCATGGTCACATGGTGGCTATGATCCTGCTTTAAAAGATACAAAAACATCAACTTAAGTGAATGTAAATGGACTTTAAAAAAACAATTCTTTGGGCTGTATTCTCGATGTCGGGTCTTATGCTCTACAACAATTGGCAGGTTCATGAAGGCAAGCCATCTTTGTTTGGTGGCGCTCCAGCAAGCGCCCCTGTAGCTGCCGATAAAGCAGCAGCCGCCAACAAGGTTGATGTTCCCGCGCAAATCTCAGGATCACCAGCTGTTGCTGCAACTCCTGTCGTAAGTAGCGGTGCGATTGAGGGCGCAGAAAAGTTCACTTTACAGAACGATGTTTTGGTGCTGGAGATCAGTGCAAGCGGTGCAAACGTGATTGATGCAAGGCTATTGAAATCTTTAACCGCAGACAATAAGCCGGTTGAATTGTTCCAATACACGCCGACACATAAATACTTTGCTCGTTCAGGATTAATTTCCCTTGGAAATAATGATCTTCCAAACCATACAAGTACATTTAAGTTGGCTCAATCCGGCAAAGATGGCTCAGGCAGACCATTTGCTGTTTTTGTTAACGAGCGCAATGGCGTTAAGTTGGAAAAAACATTCATTCTTAATCCGGGTAGTTATGTTGTGGATGTTGGGCATCGCGTTACCCAAGCATCAAACAACTCAAACCCACTTGTTCTTTACACAGAGATTGTGCGCGACGCTTCGCAAGAACAAAAAATCGGCCCCTTCGATGGCGCCTTTTCTGCTAGCACCTTTACTGGCCCTGCTGTTTATACCGACAAAGAAAAGTTTAATAAGCTCGAGTTCACGGCAATTGATAAAAACAAAATCACCATTCCTTCTCAAGTGGCTGCCGGTGAGCCGGCGTGGATTGCAATGGTTCAGCACTACTTTGCAAGTGCGTGGATTCCTGGCGACAAGACTGCCCGCGATATTTATGCTGGCAGAATTGACAACGGCTTATATCGCATTGGCATGCAGACACCGCTTGGCGTAGTTGCACAAGGCTCTACCGTAGTTGAAAAGGCCAAGTTATTTGTCGGCCCACAAGAAGAACGCGTTTTAGAAACAATCGCTCCAGGTTTTGAGCTGTTGAAAGACTACGGCTATTTAACCATTCTGGCCAAACCAATTTTTTGGCTGCTAGACAACATTCATTCTTATGTTGGCAATTGGGGTTGGTCAATCATTCTCTTGACCATACTAATTAAGTTGGTGTTCTTCCCCTTGTCTGCTGCAAGCTATAAGTCAATGGCGCGCATGAAGGAAGTGCAGCCCCGCTTAGTTGCTATGAAAGAGCAATACAAAGGCGAGCCGCAAAAACTGAATCAAGCAATGATGGAGATGTATCGTAAAGAAAAGATCAACCCACTGGGTGGTTGCTTGCCTGTGCTGATCCAAATCCCGGTGTTTATCTCCCTGTATTGGGTTTTGTTGTCTTCAGTCGAGATGCGTGGCGCACCATGGGTATTGTGGATTCATGATCTATCAGTTCCAGATCCGTACTACATCCTGCCAGTAATCATGGCTGCCTCGATGTTTGTGCAAACCAAATTGAATCCAACACCGCCAGATCCAGTGCAGGCAAAAATCATGATGTACATGCCAATTGTTTTCTCGGTCATGTTCTTCTTCTTCCCCGCTGGTTTAGTTTTGTACTGGGTGGTAAACAACCTGTTGTCGATTGCACAGCAGTGGCAAATTAACCAAATGTTTGGAAAAAAGCCCGCTAAGTAATTTGCGAGCCGCATAAAACTTTGTAATAAGTAGACAGCAATGATGACGAGAAAATTGCCTATCATTGCTGTCGCAACCGCACAGGGTAAGGCTGGCGTGGGTGTAGTTCGCATCAGCGGACAAAACCTACAGTCCATCGCAAACTCCCTCTTTCAAAAAAAACTTTCTCCTCGACAGGCCAACTTGTTAACGCTGTGTGACGAACACGGCGATGCTATTGATCAGCTTATTGCCATTTACTTTGCTGGACCAGCCTCATTTACAGGCGAGGATGTTTTAGAGCTTCAATGTCATGGTGGGCCACAACTGCTTGAGTTGGTAATAAAGCGCTGCCTTGAGTTGGGAAAAAACGAGGGGCTCGTTATTGCCGAGCCTGGCGAATTTACGCTCCGCGCTTACTTAAATAACAAAATTGATTTAACGCAAGCTGAAGCAATTGCCGATCTTATAGATGCGCAGAGTGAAGCCGCCGTTCGCGGCGCCGCACGTTCACTACAGGGCGCCTTTTCTGATGACATTAATAATCTCATCGAAGAAATTACTCAGCTCAGAATTTTGGTTGAATCAACCCTTGATTTTCCAGAAGAAGAGATTGAGTTTTTAGAAAACGCACAAGCTCGTCAGCGCTTAGCGGCAGTGAAAGAAAAGTTACAAGGGTTACGTGCCGGCGCAAAACAGGGAAAAATCTTGCGAGATGGAATCCAATTGGTTTTGGCTGGTGCCCCCAATGTTGGAAAAAGTTCCCTATTAAATCGTTTGGCCGGCGAAGAGGTGGCCATTGTCACCCCGATTGCTGGAACTACCCGCGATCGGGTAAAGGAAAGCATCACTGTTGATGGTGTGCCAATGCACATTATTGATACCGCAGGTTTGAGGGAAACGTCCGACATAGTCGAGGCAAAGGGAATTGAGAGATCTTGGGATGCCATTCGTCTTGCCGATATGGTGATTTTTTTGACCGATGCCCAGGCAGGAAATCAAGAAGATGCGCTAAAAGCCCAGATTTTGAAGGAATTACCCCCTAAATGTGCCGTACTTGAGGTCATCAATAAGGCAGACCTACTGCCAGAATCTCCAAAATTGCCGTCTGACCAGGCTTTATTGATTTCTGCCAAAACTGGAGCGGGAATAGATCAGCTGAAGCAGAAGATTTTGGAGCTTGTAGGCTGGGACGGCCCTCAAGAGGGCGCAATCTTGGCGCGCAGAAGACATTTAGACTGTATAGAGCGAGCTGCCGAACATATTGAAAAATCGGAACAATTCGCCGCAAATGGCAACAATTCACTAGAGTTATTCGCAGAAGAGCTATCTTTGGCGCAAAAACACCTCGGTGAAATCACCGGAAAACTGCTTCCAGACGACCTTTTAGGAAAAATCTTCAGCCAATTCTGTATTGGCAAGTAAAGGGTTTGTGCGGTGTGGGGTCGGGGGTAAAAATTCACCCAAAATGATAAAATTGTCGGATTAAAAAATTCAATCTTCATAGGGAAACATATGACTTCAACTACCAGCGGCCAGATCAATGTCAATGCGCCGGCTTACGTAAAAAACAAGCGTTTAATTGAGTGGGTTGGCGAAGTTGCTGCCTTAACCAAACCCGATGCCATTCGTTGGTGTGATGGGTCGCAAGCTGAATACGATGAGCTCTGCGAGCTATTGGTTTCGGCTGGTGTATTTAAGCGCCTTAACCCTGCTAAGCGTAAAAATTCCTTTTTGGCTTTGTCAGACCCTGAGGATGTGGCGCGCGTTGAGGATCGTACCTTTATTTGCTCAGCCAAGAAAGAAGATGCTGGCCCAACCAATAATTGGGTTGAGCCAAGCGAAATGCGCGCAACATTGAATCCATTGTTTGATGGCTGCATGCGCGGTAGAACTATGTATGTAGTGCCATTTTCAATGGGCCCAATTGGCTCACCAATTGCACACATTGGCGTCGAGTTGTCAGATAGTCCTTACGTTGCAATCAACATGAAGTTGATGACTCGTATGGGCAAAGCGGTTATCGATCAGTTGGGCGCTGACGGCGAGTTCGTTCCCTGCATCCATACGGTTGGTAAGCCTTTGGCTGCTGGCGAAAAAGACGTTGCTTGGCCTAACAACAAGAACAAATACATCGTTCATTACCCAGAAACTCGTGAGATCTGGTCCTTTGGTTCAGGTTACGGCGGCAATGCCTTGTTAGGTAAAAAATGTTTTGCCTTGCGTATTGCATCGAACATGGGCCGCGACCAAGGCTGGCTGGCTGAGCACATGTTGATCTTGGGTGTAACTTCACCTGAAGGTAAGAAATATCATATCGCTGCAGCATTCCCATCCGCCTGCGGCAAAACCAACTTCTCTATGATGATTCCTCCAGCAGGATTCGAAGGTTGGAAAGTAACCACTATTGGTGATGACATTGCTTGGATCAAGCCACGCAAAGACCCTGTCACCGGCAAAACCCGTTTATTCGCAATCAATCCAGAATCTGGTTACTTTGGCGTAGCCCCTGGAACCAATCGTCAAACAAACCAAAACTGTATTGACTCATTGAACCAAGACGTGATTTTCACCAACGTTGGTTTGACTGATGATGGTGATGTTTGGTGGGAAGGCTTAACAGAAACCCCGCCAGCACATTTGATCGACTGGCAAGGTAAAGACTGGACTCCTGCTGATGGCGCTGCTGGCCGTAAAGCTGCGCATCCAAATTCACGCTTCACTGTTGCGGCAACCAATAACCCAGCGGTTGATCCAAACTGGGACGATCCTGCAGGCGTTCCAATTGATGCTTTCTTGTTCGGCGGTCGCCGCTCAAACACCGTGCCTTTGGTTAGTGAAGCGCGTGATTGGGTTGAGGGTGTTTACATGGCTGCAACATTGGGCTCAGAAACTACTGCAGCCATTACAGGTCAAATCGGCGTTGTACGTCGCGACCCATTCGCAATGATTGCATTTGCAGGCTACAACATGAGCGACTACTTCCAGCACTGGTTAAATATTGGTAAGAAGTTGGAAGCCGAAGGCGCTGTATTGCCGAAGATCTATTGTGTGAACTGGTTCCGCAAAGACGAAAATGGCAAGTTCGTATGGCCTGGCTTCGGCGAGAACATGCGCGTTCTTTCCTGGATTTTGAATCGTGCCGAAGGTAAAGCTAACGGTAAAGAAACCCCGTTTGGCATCACTCCAGAGTACGCAGACATGCACTGGGGCGGCCTTGATTACTCAGCAGACAAGTTCACCAAAGCCATCAACGTTGGTATTGATGACTGGAAGAATGAGCTGAAGTTACATACGGAGTTGTTCGAGCACCTTGGCGATCGTTTACCAAAAGAGCTGAAAGAAACTCGCTCTAAGATCGAACAACGTTTGAATGCTTAAAACTGATAAGTCTTTAGTAATCACAAACGTTTTATATAGCTTTATTCAATGACCAAACCCCAACACCATGAAATAGTGGTGATTGGGGCAGGCATTTGTGGAGCAACCATTGCAAATGAGTTGCTCGAGCGTGGCAAAGCAGTTTGCATTATTGACGCTGCCACATCCCCGGCTACCGCCTGTTCCAGCCATGCTTATGCCATTGCTCATCCCCATATTGGTAAAGGTTCGCCACGCTTATTGCGTTTAACGCGAATTGCATTTTTGCTTGCCGAGGCGCGTTGGAAAAATGTATGGCAGCAGCATGGAATATTTCAGCCAACCAAAAAAGATAAAGTATTTGATCGTGCGCAAGTGACGGATCACCTCCGCTCTTTAGGCCTCGATAGTGATATGGCAATGGCTATGGATCCTCAAGAGGCGCAGCGTGTTTGTGGAATTGAGCAAAGCGGTGTTTGGCTGCCACGCGGCGCTTGTCTAAATTTATATGAAGCAAGCAAACAGTTACTTCAGGCGCATGAACGTTTAACTTGTCTTTGGAGCGCGCGAGTTGTGCGTTTAGACAGGTCTGAAGACACCTGGCATTTATTTGACGCTACAAATCAACTCATTGTCTCCGCTGATAAGGTTGTTATAGCCTGCGCCATGGAGACAAAGCCCCTGATGAGCAGTATTGATGTTCGTTTGCCCTTAAAGCCTGTTCGCGGGCAACTGAGCATTTTTTCTATTGAAGAAAGCAATCCTTGGGCTAAGAGGTTGCCTAGAGTTGGCATTTCTGGGGATGGATACTGTTTGCCTGCATCGCGTTCAGAGGGCGGCAGTTATCAATGGATCGTTGGCTCTAGCTTTGATGAGGGTGTAGATGATCTTTCCTCGAGAGATGAAAGCGACAACTTTAATCGCGAACAGGCCCGGGGCTTAGTAGCCTATGAAAATGGCGACCTTAGCTCGCTAATCAAAGTTGGTGAATTCGTTGGCATTCGCTGTGTTGCGGGCGATCGTTTACCTATCATCGGCGCCCTCGCTCAGCGCCCAGGAATATTTTTAGCTACCGCTCTAGGGTCGCGAGGAATTTTATGGTCCGCTCTAGCAGCTAAGCTTATTACTGCTCAGCTGCTAGAGGATGACTTTGCTTTGCTAGCGCGCTTAGGTTTTGCAGCTGATTTAGTTGCTGCACTTGCACCCGCCCGTTTCTTCGCAGGGGCTTTAGCGGCCCCCTCCGCTTTGGGGGCTTTAGCTTCAAATTCAAAACCAATTTTGCCCGCAGAATCTAAGGCTAAATAGGCCTTAAACCCACGCCCTGTCCGGTTCGACTTAAAGTTGGTTAGAAGATCCGTTTTGCCTTCTTTCAACAATTTCTGAACTTGCTCTGGCGAAACTTCTTGTTGCAAAACAACCTTGCCGGTTTTGAAATCACACGATTTACTAGGGCCAGTATTGTTTTCGCAAACGTAGCGCATGCCATCTTCATAAACAGCACCAGAGCATTTCGGACAAACGCCTAATGCTTGGCGGCCTGTGAAATCAACCGCTTCAGTTTCGTCATCTTGTGTATTACCAAAATCAAACTCGAGCTTGAAACCAGCGTTTGGATAGTCTTTGTCGTCCTCTGGAATTTCGCTTAACTTAATGATTGCTGCAAATGGCCTTCCCATTTTGCTGCGGAAGCCTTGTAGCGGACCAATGGTTTTTTCACGCAGCAACTCCTCAACTTCAGGATATTCAAACGCACGTCCACCGGGTGTTTTGCTGATAGTAAAGCCACACTTTTCGCAAGCAAAACGACGGTAGTTTTCTTTCACCGGGCCCTTACAGTGCGGGCATGGCGTGGTCATCGTGACATAGTCGCCGGGGATGGTATCGCTGTCGTATTCTTTAGCGCGCTTCACAATACGCTGAGTCATTTGCGCGATCTCTTGCATGAAGGTATCGCGATTCATCTTGCCTTGCTCGATGAGAGAAAGTTTGTTCTCCCAACTGCCAGTCAAATCAGGTCGAGTCAGCTCTTCAACATCTAAACCGCGCAATAAAGTCATTAGCTGAAATGCTTTGGCTGTTGGTATTAGCTCACGCGCTTCGCGTACGATATATTTTTCAGCCAGTAGCCCTTCAATAATTGCCGCCCGTGTTGCTGGTGTGCCCAAGCCCTTTTCAGCCATGGCTTCGCGCATCTCATCATCATCTACCCACTTACCAGCACTTTCCATTGCGGAGAGCAATGTTGCTTCTGTATAGCGTGCTGGTGGTTTTGTTTTTAGTGGTACTGCAGCGATGGATTCGGTTTGAACGGATTCGCCCTCTTGGACCGGAACTAGCTCATCATCCGCCTGATTGGATTTGCCGTAGACCGTTAGCCAGCCTGGGTTTACGAGCACACGCCCCTCAGTTTTAAAGTGGTGTCCTGAGGCCTCTGTAATACGAGTAGTAACGCGGAATTCTGCAGCGGGATAAAACACCGCCAAGAAGCGACGCACTACCAAATCGTAAAGTTTTGCCTCTGGCTCACTCAAGCTCTTCGGTGTTTCTAGAGTAGGAATGATCGCAAAGTGATCGGAAATTTTGGAGTTATCGAAAATGCGCTTGTTCGGTTTAATCCATCCGTAGCCCGCCTTAGTTTTTGGATCCTTGGGATCGCCCTGCAGAATTTGTTTGGCAAATGCACGATAGTCTTGCGAATGCTCAGAGAGGTTCTCCATGGTTTGTTTAACCGTATCGAGATAATCTTCTGGCAGTGCTTTTGCATCAGTACGCGGATACGTTAATACTTTGTGACGCTCATATAAGGCTTGTGCAAGACCTAATGTATTTTTTGCGGAGAAGCCAAAGCGCGCATTCGCTTCGCGCTGCAAACTAGTTAAGTCGAATAGCTGAGGGGCAAGCTGTGTGGCTGGCTTGGCTTCTTCAGTTACGTTTGCTTTTTTGTCACGACATGCCGCTACGATGCTTTGTGCAGCTGCTTCGCTCCATAAGCGATTCTCGCGAGCATCTGGTTCGGCAGCATCTTTTTTAAACTTCGGATCAAACCAACGACCCTCATAGACGCCTGCTGCAGCAATGAATTCTGCTTTCACTTCCCAGTAGTCTTTGGAGATAAATTTACGGATGAGTTCTTCGCGCTCGACAACAATAGAGAGTGTCGGAGTTTGTACGCGGCCTACGGTTGTTAAAAAGAATCCACCACTTTTGCTATTAAATGCGGTCATTGCGCGAGTGCCATTGATGCCAACTAGCCAATCTGCTTCAGAGCGACAACGCGCCGCATCTGCAAGAGGCTGCATATCTTCATCAGTTCGTAAGTTGGCAAAACCATCACGAATTGCTGCCGGTGTCATCGATTGCAGCCACAGGCGTTTAATAGATTGAGATGCTTTTGCATGTTGCGCAATCAAACGGAAAATCAACTCACCTTCTCGCCCAGCATCGCATGCATTAATAAGTGCGTTGACATCTTTGCGCTTAATAAGCTTTTGTAAAACCTTTAGGCGTGACTCTGTTTTGGCAATCGGACGCAAATCAAAATATGGAGGCACCACTGGCAGATTGGCAAAAGACCACTTGCCACGCTTTACGTCAAACTCTTCTGGAGCAGCGATCTCTAATAAATGGCCCACTGCAGAAGAAATCAGAAATTCATCGCTTTCAAAATAGTCTTCATATTTTGTAAAGCCGCCTAGGGCCTTAGCAATGTCATTGGCAACAGAAGGCTTCTCAGCAATGATGAGTGCCTTAGGGTGATCACCTGCGGTAGTCTTTGAACTGCTTTTTTTGGTAGTTGCTTTAGTTGCCACGCGTTTTGCCTAAATTTGAGCTAGAAATGGTGTTTTATGGGGCAAAAGGGAGGGTCGATTTATGTCTAAATAGGACCCAGCCAACTGCATACCCCTTTTTTATTATTAACCGATAAATTAAGAAAAGTCCAAAAACCCCTATCTTTTGCTTATTTTGGACGCATCAGGCTGCCTATTTTTATAGCAAAACCCCCTTTTAAAGCCATTTAAATGAGGGTTTCAAGCAAAAATCGAGCTCCTCAAGAATATCCTCCGGCCGAAAGGCAAGTTTTGCCCCTTGCTGAATCAGCAGATGGCAGCCTATTGAGTTGGGGTTGCTAATGGGGCCTGGAATAGCAAAAACTTCCCTCCCTAAATCTGCTGCCAGTCGGGCCGTAATGAGTGAACCCGACATTTTGGCGGCTTCGATCACCACAACACCGAGCGAGAGTGCTGCAATGATGCGATTTCGCTTGGGAAAGTGCCATGCCTTGGGGCCTACCCCTGGGGGCAATTCAGAGATCAAGAGCCCTCGTTGCCCAATGGCTTGAGAAAGGCTGGTATTTTGACGTGGGTACACAAGGTCTGTACCGGTTCCCAGCACTGCGGCGGTGAAGTGCCCTGGCCCAAGCTTAAGGACGGCATGGTGGGCTGCGCTATCAACGCCTATGGCTAGCCCAGAAACAATGAGCACCCCTGCTTTTGATAGTCCTTGAGCAATGAGGTGGGCATTTTTTAGACCCTCTAGACTAGCGCTTCTTGAGCCCACGATGGCAATCATGGGTTTCTTTAAAAGAGCAATTTCTCCATATATATAGAGCGACTTTGGGGGGTCAAATAAATCATAAAGACGGCGAGGGTAGTCATCGCTTCCACATTTGATACAGGTGGGGGCATTCGGCGTAGGCAGTATTTGCATAAAACAATTTTGTGCCATGGGGGAATTTGAACAATCAGGACAGACTGATAGCTCTGTTGGATAATTCTTATATGGCTTTGTTAAATGTCCTTTGTTATCCAGACCCCCGCCTGCACAAGGTTGCAAAACCGGTAGCGCAGGTTGATGCTCGCATTAAAAAAATTGTCGCTGATATGGCGGACACTATGTATGAAGCCCCCGGCGTTGGCTTGGCAGCAACCCAAGTAGATATTCATGAGCGCATCGTAGTGATCGATGTATCTGATGAGCAAAACGAGTTGATGGTTTTTATCAATCCGGAAATTATTTGGGCAAGTGCGGAAACGAAATCTTGGCGTGAAGGCTGCCTGTCTGTCCCTGAGTTTTATGACGAAGTTGAAAGACCAGCAGAAATTCGCGTTAAGGCACTAGATATTGACGGCAAAGAATTTGAAATAAATGCCGATGGCTTGTTGGCAGTTTGTTTGCAGCACGAGTTAGATCATTTGCAAGGAAAAGTATTTGTCGAATATTTATCAATCCTGAAGCGAACTCGTATCTCACAAAAAATGAAGAAGCGCGCTAAAGAATTAGTAGGTCAGCGCTAAGCGCCCCAATGAAAATTGTCTTTGCTGGAACCCCGGTGTTTGCTGCGCAAGCCATGCGCGCAATCGATGCTGCAGGACATGAAATTGTTCTAGCGCTTACTCAGCCTGATCGCCGCTCTGGCAGGGGGATGCATTTACAAGCAAGCCCGGTTAAAGAGTTTGCTTTAGAAAAAAATATTCCGATATTGCAGCCAGAAACATTAAGACGCACCAACACTGACCCACAAAAAAAAGCACAAGCTGAGGAGGCTTATGAGCGCCTCTCATCAACTGAGTTTGATGCCATGGTTGTCGTTGCCTATGGCTTGATTTTTCCCCAAGAAATTTTAGATATCAGTGAACGGCCTGGAAGATTTGGCAGCTTTAATATTCACGCCTCTCTACTTCCTCGTTGGCGTGGTGCTGCGCCAATTCAGCGAGCGATTGAGGCGGGTGATGCCAACACGGGTGTTTGCATAATGCAAATGGATGCAGGGCTGGATACTGGCGATGTAGTGATGGATGCTCAGCTTGCTATTGCGCGTGATGAAACAAGCGCTAGTTTGCATGACCGATTGGCGCAACTTGGCGCTGATCTGATTGTTAAAACACTAGACGCTTTGCAGCAAGGCAAAGATTTGACTCGAGCGCCGCAACCAAATGTAGGCATTACTTATGCTGAAAAAATATTAAAAAACGAGGCGGAAATTGATTGGGCTTTAAGTGCAAACGAAATCGATCTGCGCATTCGAGCTTTTAATCCTTTCCCCGGCGCAAGCAGTCAGGTCAACGGACTTATCGTGAAGCTTTGGGATTCTCAGGTCGCTGATGATGGGGTTATAAGCCCAAATGGGAATATCGGTGATGTAATTGGGTTTAGTGGCGAAGGCGTATATATTCAATGTGGCCAAGGCGTAATCGAGGTTACTCAAATACAAAAACCTGGTGGAAAAAAAATAGGTGCCAAAACAGGCCTACAGTCGATTGGTGACGGTGAAAAACGGTTGCATTTTCAGTCAAAGGAGTAGAAATGTTTAATTTTGCAAAAACTGCTGTTTTGATGGCAGCCATTACCGCCTTATTTATTGTGGTTGGCGGCATGTTGGGTGGCGAGCAGGGCATGTTAATGGCTTTGCTTATGGCGGTTGGCATGAACTTTTTTAGCTATTGGTTTTCTGACACCATGGTGCTAAAGATGACTAATGCACAGCAGGTTGACGAAAGATCTGCGCCTCAGTTTTATGGGTTGGTGAAAGAGCTGGCCGAAAAGGCAGGTTTGCCGATGCCCAAAGTATTTTTGATTAATGAAGATGCGCCCAATGCTTTTGCAACAGGACGAAATCCAGAAAATGCTTCCGTTGCTGCCACAACGGGGATTCTAAAAATTCTTTCGAATCGTGAATTACGCGGTGTAATGGCGCATGAACTTGCACATGTTCGTCATCGGGATATTTTGATTTCAACGGTAGCTGCAACTATGGCCGGTGCAATTTCTGCGCTAGCAAATTTTGCGATGTTCTTTGGTGGACGCGATTCGGAGGGAAGACCCAACAATCCAATAGCAAGCTTAATGGTGGCTATATTGGCACCAATTGCAGCAAGCCTGATTCAGATGAGCATTTCTCGCGCGCGAGAATATGAGGCCGATCGCGGCGGTGCAGAAATTAGCTCTGACCCCGAAGCTCTCGCACATGCACTAGAAAAAATTCATAACTATGCACAAGGCATCCCGTTTCAGGCTGTTGAGCAGCATCCTGAAACTGCGCAGATGATGATTCTCAATCCTTTAAGCGCTGGCGGTCTTGCACAACTTTTTTCAACACATCCTCCCACTGAAGAGCGGGTGGCACGCTTAATGCATATGGCTAAAAACGGGGCATACCCCGGAGCAAATTAATTTGACTGATCAGCAAAAACCACGCAGTCTCCCGCTTTCTGAGGCAATTACTATAGCTGCACAAGCGATTAGTGAGGTGATGAGCGGAAGATCGCTTACAGAAGTTTTAGATCAGCTTGAGCCACACGAACGCCCGATTGTTCAGAGCCTTAGTTTTGATGCCCTCCGCAAATGGGTGCGCTCGCACGAGTTGATCAAGCAATTTATTCCAAAGACCCCCCCGCCAGAGACCGATCATTTATTGAGCGTTGCCATTGCTTTGTTTTTGCATGATGGAGCAGATAGCAAAGGCTATCCAGCACACACTATTGTTGATCAAGCGGTTAAAGCATGTAGTGAGTATGACAAGACCATGTATGCCAAGGGATTGGTAAACGCAGTTTTGCGTAAGGTAAGTCTTTTAGTGCAGCCGCCCGAGGGCGAGAAGCGCTATCCGCCAGATCCAATCCCAATGTACGTACCCGCATGGTGGCGAGCAAATCTCAAACGCAATTACTCTAAATCTTGGCAATCAATTTTGTTTCGGCAGGCTAAGCGCGCACCATTAATTTTGCGTGTAAATCAGCGTCAATATTCGCGCGAGCAATATCAATCTCTATTGTCTGAGGCAGGAATTGCATCAGAACCTATAGAGGTGGTAGCTGGCGTTGCATTGCCTTGCGCACTCTTGATTCCAGAAGCGGTACCCGTGTCTGATCTGCCAGGTTTTTATAGTGGCGCTGTATCCGTCCAAGATGCGGGTGCACAGCTTGCTGCGATTTTGTTAAGCCCCCAAGATGGTGAGATGGTGTTAGATGCTTGTGCTGCTCCTGGCGGAAAGACGGCACACTTACTAGAGCTTGCTGATTGTTCGATGCAGGCTTTGGAGCTAGATGGTGATCGGATAGGGAAAATTGGTGGCAATTTAGATCGCCTTCGCTTGCGCTCAGACAAGGTGCGCGTAGTGCGTGGCGACGCTTCAAAAGCCGCCTGGTGGGACGGCATTCCTTTTGACAAAATTTTGCTCGATGCACCTTGTTCTGCATCGGGTATTGTGTCGCGGCATCCAGACATTCCATTCCTGAGACGTGAAGCAGATATCCGGGCCTTACAAGAACGACAGCGAGGTATTTTGAACCAAGCTTGGAAGATGCTGAAGCCAGGGGGCACTCTTTTGTATGTGACTTGCTCGATATTTGTTGAGGAGGGCGAGGATCAGGCTAATTGGTTTGCGGGGCAGCACTCTGATGCGGTACGATTAGATGCTCCAGGCCAGATTTTGCCTGGCGAGTTAAATGACGGTTTTTACTATGCTTTGTTTAAGAAAAATGGGCCATGAGCCGAAGAATTAAACAACTCCTCTTTTTGTTCTTGATGGCTTTGGGAGTTCTCTCAACAACCGTTAGTGCAGAAGGTATCAAGATCAAATCCTTTGAGCTGGAGAGGTCAGACAACGACTGGCTTTTGAGTGCTACTTATCAGATTGAATTGTCACCAGGCCTAGAAGATGCAGTAAAAAAAGGCGTAGTTTTATATTTTCAAACAGAGTTTGATTTAACAAGATCACGTTGGTATTGGTTTGATGAGAAGCCAGCCCTCATACAAAGACAAACTCGTTTGTCGTATCAACCATTGACACAGCAGTACCGCATTGCTTCTGAAGGTTTTACCTTTTCTGCCAAATCTATGTCTGAAGCATTACAGGCCGTAGGGAGCATAGGTAGTTGGCGTGTAATGGATAGCTCACAACTGGACCCCGGCAAATCCTATACCGCAAGCATGCGCATGACCCTGGACCTGAGCAAGTTACCAAAACCATTCCAGGTCAATGCATTAAATAATCGCGACTGGAATGTATCGAGCGATTGGTATCGCTTTCCGTTCTCTCCAAATGGCCCCAATCTGATTAAGCGATGAGATCGATAGCGGCCCTTCTGGATCCAGGCTTTTTTTCATCAAAAGTCTGGAGCAAAAAAGTAATTCCAATCACGATTGGATTGATTGGCGTTTTCGCTCTCTTGCTCTTGGTTTTATTAGCAATCGCCTCATCCAATACGGAGTTTTTTGATAACTATTTTATTTGGCTGTATGCCGCAAACGTAGTCATTGGCATTTCTCTGACATTGGTTATTTTGATTTTGGTGGCAGTGATTGCAGTGCGCTGGTATCGAGGCCATTTTGGCACACGCCTAATCGCAAAGCTGGCAATGATTTTTGCCTTGGTTGGCATCGTCCCGGGATTGATTTTGTACGGCGTTTCTTTGCAGTTCGTATCACGCAGCATTGAAACCTGGTTTGATGTAAAGGTAGAGTCAGCATTGAACTCTGGTCTGGAGTTGGGTCGAGTTACTTTGCGAGTTGCCCAAGAAGAAATCTTAGGCGAAGGTAATTTTATTGCTGAACAAATTGTGCAGATTCCTTCGGGCGCCACAACAGATCAGGTTGGTGCGGCCATTATGAAGATTCGTAATCAATTTGGTATTCAAGAGGTAAGCCTCTTTAATATGCAGCGTAATTTAATTATCACCAGCGAGCTAAAGCCTAAAAAATATTTTCCTGCGCCTAGTGCCGATGTTGTTGCAGAGGCTTTTAAAAATAAGGGCGCCACCTTTTTAGATCAAATTGAAATGGATGGCGGGCAGCGTGGCTATCGCATTAGGGCAATTGTTCCCGTTGTTCGCAAGAAGGCTGCACACAGCAGAGCGGACTCTAGCAAAGATGCGGAAGATAAGTATTTCTTGCAGCTAGTGCGCTATATTCCCACCCCATTGGCAAAGAATATTTTTGCGGTTGAATCTGCATATAGTGAATATCAAGAAAAATCACTGGGACGCACAGGTCTGCGCAAGATGTTTGTTGGTACGCTGACCCTGACCCTCTTTTTTGCTGTATTTGTAGCCATTACCTTGGCACTTATGTTGGGTAGACAGCTTGCTCGCCCTTTGCTCATGCTACTAAAAGGAACGCAGGCAGTGGCACAGGGCGACTTGTCGCCCAAGCCCGAGTTAGATACTGGTGATGAGCTTGGCATGCTTACACGTCAATTTAATGTCATGACAAGACAGTTGGCAGATACCCGCACCTCTTTGCAGGAGTCCAAAGCTTTCTTGGAACGAGTATTGGGAAGTCTTACAGCAGGTGTATGTATTTTTGACAAAAACTACAACGTCGTTTCTAGCAATGCTGGAGCCGACAGAATTTTTGGGCAAGACCTAACTCAGCTTGATGGAAGGCCGCTGAGCAGCAGCCCTGCTTTACAAGAGTTTGAGGGAGCCATTAAAGAGGGTTTTGCCACTATGAAACTTGCTGTAGCTGGTGAGGGTGGAGTAGAGCAAAAGTCTAATCAAGCTAATGCGCCAGTGTGGCAAAAACAAATTCAGTTACACAGCACCAATGAGTTTGAAAATGAATTGGGCGTCACGCTGTTTGTGCGCGGCACAGAGTTGACCGGTGATTTGCGCATGGTAGTTTTTGACGACATTACCGACGTGGTGAGCGCACAAAGATCGATTGCCTGGAGCGAGGTAGCAAGACGCCTAGCCCACGAGATTAAAAACCCACTTACGCCTATTCAGCTTTCAGCTGAAAGATTGCAACATAAACTTGCCGGCAAGTTGAGTCCAGAGCAAGAAGAAATGATTAATCGCAGCACCGAAACCATTATTGGTCAGGTGCAGGCCATGAAAGAAATGGTCAATGATTTTAGGGATTTTGCAAAGACCCCAACCCCTCAATTGAAGCCAGTTTCTATCAATACACTTACCTCTGAGATCTTAGGTCTTTATGAGGGAAGCCCTCTGAAAACCAAGCTGGATCCAGGGTGCCCAAATATTATGGGCGACCCAACCCAACTCAGGCAGGTAATCCATAACTTGCTACAAAATGCTCAAGACGCCACTCTTGAAGGCCCCAACCCTGGCAGTCCAGTAGAGGTAAAAACAGAGTTAGTGCCCTATGGCGAGCACAATGGCGTGG
Organism: Polynucleobacter sp. KF022; assembly: GCF_027924105.1. Lineage (NCBI taxonomy): Bacteria > Pseudomonadati > Pseudomonadota > Betaproteobacteria > Burkholderiales > Burkholderiaceae > Polynucleobacter > Polynucleobacter sp. KF022. The sequence goes on along the minus strand of NZ_AP026972.1, from coordinate 1,851,575 downwards.
TTCAAAATGCAGTGCGATTGACAATAAGTGATTGTGGAGTTGGATTTCCAGCTAAGATATTGGCAAGAGCCTTTGAGCCATATGTAACTACAAAGAGCAAAGGCACGGGATTGGGTTTGGCGGTGGTCAAGAAAATTGTTGATGATCATGCGGCCAAAATTGAAATCCGCAATCGCATGTCGGGTGAAGAAGTGATTGGTGCGCAAGTATCAATATTGTTTATGAATCTAGCAAAAGAGGCAGCCTAAGCATGGCTAGTATTTTGGTTGTAGATGACGAGATGGGTATTCGTGAGCTTCTCAATGAGATCCTTACAGATGAAGGCCATACCGTGTACGCCGCAGAGAGCGCCATACAAGCACGCACTATTCGAGAGCAGATGCGCCCCGATTTAGTTTTGCTAGATATTTGGATGCCAGATACGGATGGCATTACATTATTAAAAGAGTGGTCCAACACTGGTCAGTTGACGATGCCAGTAGTGATGATGTCTGGTCACGCAACGATTGACACCGCTGTTGAAGCAACGCGAATTGGCGCTTTGAACTTTTTAGAAAAGCCGATTGCTTTACAAAAGTTGTTGAAGACAGTGAGTAAAGCTTTAGAAAGCTTTCCTAAATATGTTGAACCAGAACAAGAGCGAATCGTTCAATCTAGTAATAGTGCTGTAGCAATACCAAAGCAGGCGGCAGTTGAGTCAGCCCCCGCGCCTGCCGGGGGTGAATACATTAGTGGAATTGCAAAAACCTATTTTGATTTGCCGCTAAGAGAGGCTAGAGATCTCTTTGAAAAGGCTTATTTTGAGCATCAAATGCAAATCATGGGCGGTAGCATGACGAAGATTTCTGAATATACCGGCCTAGAGCGCACCCATTTATATCGCAAGCTAAAAGCGCTAGGAATAGACACCTCTCGTAATAAAGGCGAAAGCTAATCACCTATTGGCAATGGACTGCTCGCCCCCGGAATTAAGCCAATCTGGCAAATCAACGGCGCCCAAAGCAAATTCGTTATAATTCCAAGTCTTGGCCTGGTAGCTCAGTCGGTAGAGCAGAGGATTGAAAATCCTTGTGTCGGTGGTTCGATTCCGCCCCGGGCCACCAAGAAATACTAAAACCACCTTTGGGTGGTTTTTTCACTTATGGGTTTGGGATTGATTTTTAATCCATAAATGTTTTAATTAGCAGATGTATATCCCTTCACATTTTCTTGAGACTGATCCAGAGAAGATCTCTCAATTTATTAAAACTCACCCTCTTGGACTAATGGTTGCCAATGTTGATGGGGATCTGGTTGGAAACCACCTCCCTTTTATGGCGCCCAATGGAAACATAGCCGTTGGGAGCAAGTTAATTTCACACACAGCCAAAGCAAATCCAATATGGAAGATTGGCGAGAAAAACCAAAAGGTATTGTTAGTCTTTTCTGGATATGAAGCTTACATCAGCCCATCTTCATATCCCACAAAGAAAGAAACGCATAAAGTTGTTCCTACCTATAATTATTTAAGCGTTCACATCAATGGAACGCTATCGGCCATCCAAGATGAGGAAGATAAGCATCACATTGTGAAGATCCTGACGGAGAAAATGGAGTCAAGCAGGAAAGATCCGTGGGCCGTTACAGATGCCCCAAAAGATTACATTGAAACGATGTTGGCAAATATTGTGGGAGTCGAATTGCTAGTTGAAAAAATCGAAGCCAAATGGAAGATTAGTCAAAATCGTCCTGCCAGGGATCGTCAAGGCGTTATTGATGATCTCAGGGGGAATGACGAGGATTCAAATAGCCTAGAGATGGCAAAAGAGATAGAGGCGCTAGGTGGTTTGAAGTCGGATCATTAATCCTGAGCCCTGGTCAATTCCGCCCCGGGCCACCAAGAAACATCAAAACCACCTTCGGGTGGTTTTTTCATTTGTTGCTAGAGTGTTCGCCGCTTTAGAACTTCCTTTGTCTTAGGCTGGCTTACTGTTCTCAATCATCTAAGGTGGCTACTTGTTATGTCGTTTAAAACGACAAATTATTTAGACTCTCTTCTCAATCTTGTAGATGCGCTATATCTATCCGCAGGATGTGTGGTGACTGTTATTTGAAAGGCTTCATTGGCTGTATCTATATAGCTACGCACAATCTTCAGTGCTGGCGACTTAGCCTTTGCCTGTAAGAGCTTGGCGAATTCTTCGTTCAGCAGAATGGCAAATACATCCTGTTTAATTTCCGCAATCTTTCTTCCATATTCTGATTCAATCAAGTGACTAATTAGAATGCTTGGATTGTCTTTTGCGAGCTTAGGAATTTTTTTATAGCTTGCGTCGATATAGATTTCAGTAAGTCCCATGGGCTCATCTGGATTTTTGTCGCTGAATCTAAGGCTACATAGTTTTAGCCATTCTTTGCCGACACTACATCCAAGCTCCTCAGTCAATTTTTTGTTCGCTGTGATTTTTTCATTTGAGTAGATAACACGAGCATGTTTTTCACCAAACTCCGTTAAGTCCTCAACAGAGCTAACAGTTTGCTTATATCCCGCATTGGGAGTTGCTGACTCAACCTTTGTGCCAGCTTTTTTACGCCTAGAAACCATTCCAACAGCCTCTAACTCAGCTATTGCGGCTCTTACGGTATAGCGGCTGGTCGAATATTGTTCAGCTAACTCCAATTCCGTTGGAAATACGCTACCAACGGGAAACTGCCCTTTTTTAATAGCGTTTTGAAGGTTTTGGGCTAATTGGAGGTATAGCGGCTGGCTCATGTTGAAATTTTACTTGACATTATGTCCGTACATATAGAGAATTATTATGTACGGACATAATAAAAGTTGGAGAGAGACATGAAAAGCAGTTTTTCGGCGAGCACAGTAATTGATTCAATTTTGTTTAGAGACGCATTTGGAACTGCGGCAATGCGTGAGATCTTTTCAGATAAGGCTTTAATTCAGCGCTATATCGATATTGAGATAGCGCTGGCAGTGGCGGAGGCAAAGTGTGGAGTAATTCCTAAAGAGGTGGCAGATGAGATCGCCAAGAAATCCACAATCGATTTAATTGACTTTGATTTGTTGAGAAATGAAACGGATATTGTTGGATATCCAATTCTTCCTTTGGTTCACCAGTTGGTGAAGATGTGCGGTGAAGCCGGTAAGTTTGTTCACTGGGGCGCCACTACACAAGACATCATGGATACCGCAGTCGTCTTACAGGTTCGCTCTGGCCTTGAAATTGTTAAGCAAGACATCAAAGAGCTGCGCAAGATTCTGGCATCGATGTCAGAGAGGTATCGCAATACCCCTATGGCCGGACGTACTCACTTACAACAAGCCCTGCCAGTCACCTTTGGCTATAAGTCAGCAATTTGGCTTGCGATGATGGACCGTCATGCTGAACGTCTAGCGCAACTTGAGCCTCGAGTTTTGGTGGGCGAATTTGCTGGCGCCGCAGGAACGATTGCTTCATTGGGCGATAAGGGTTTAATTGTTCAAGAAGCATTAATGAAAGAACTTAATTTGGGCGTGCCAGTAACCACTTGGCATGTGGCTCGCGACGGATTAGCTGAGGCAGTTAATTTCTTAGCATTGGTTACTGGTTCACTGGGAAAGATTGCTTACGACATCATGCTCATGGCATCTACTGAGTTTGCCGAAGTGTATGAGCCATTTGTAAAAGGCCGTGGTGCTAGTAGCACAATGCCACAAAAACGTAATCCAATTAGTAGCGAATTAATGTTGGCAGCTTCTAAGGGTGTACGTCAGCATTCTGGATTAATGCTTGATGCCATGATTCAGGATTTTGAAAGAGCGACTGGACCGTGGCACGCAGAGTGGATGGCGATTCCAGAAAGTTTTGTATTAACTGCTGGAGCTCTTCATCAAGCTAAGTTCATGCTGTCAGGGCTGATTGTGGATGAGAAGAAGATGCTTGAGAACCTTAATCTCACCAAGGGCTTAATTGTTGCTGAAGCCGTGATGATGGGTATGGCGCCATTTATTGGTCGTCAACAAGCTCATGATGTTGTATATGACGCTTGCCGCGATGTTAATGAAAACGGTGGCACTTTGTCAGAAGCACTCCAAAAGATTCCAGAAGTCACTAAGAACTTTACTAAAGAGAGGATTGAGGAGTTAACCAATCCGATTAATTACTTGGGTATGGCCCCACAAATGGTGGACAAAGCTGTTGCTCATTCTCGCTCATTGAAGTTTTAATTAATTTAGAAATTAGGAGATACAGATGTTCAAAAAAATATCAGCACTATTGGTTGCCTTGCTATCTTCCGTAGCTATCGCCCAATCTGATTATCCAAATCGTCCAATTACTTGGGTTGTACCATTTGCTGCTGGGGGACCAACGGATGCTTTGGCTCGTAGCATTGCTGATGTGACAAGCAAGCAGCTTGGCCAATCCATCATTATTGAAAACACGCCAGGTGCCGGTGGAACGATTGGAGCAACTAAAGTGGCTAGAGCTACGCCAGATGGATATACATTTTTAGTTGGTCATATGGGGTATATGGGCGCTGCCCCAGCTTTATACAAAAAGTTAAATTACAACCCGGTGGTAGATTTTGAGGCGGTATTCCGTTTCCCAGATACGCCGTTAGTGCTGATGGTAAGAAATGACCACCCAGCAAAGAATGTGAAAGAGTTGTACGACTATGCCAAAAAGAACCCTGACCAAGTGTTTATGGGTAATGCCGGCCTTGGGTCAAGTTCACATCTGATTGCTGCTTTGGTGGCTAATGCTGCTGGCGCAGATGTAAAGCATGTCCCTTACAAAGGGGCTGGTCCGGCATTAATTGATGTTGTTGGCGGCCAGATTGATGGCATGTACGACCAAACAAATACAGCTTTCCCGCAAATTACAGAGAAACGTGTTCGCGCGTTGGCTGTGACTTCAAAGGCACGATTGCCACAACTCAAAGATGTTCCTACGCTAAACGAAACAATTTTGCCTGGCTTTGAAGCAAGTACATGGTATGGAATTTATGCTCCTAAGGGCACGCCAAAGGCGGCTGTGGAAAAAGTTCAAAACGCATTCTTAAAAGCCATGAAAGATAAGGCTTATACCGATAAGCTCCAGTCACAGGCTATACAGTTGTTGCCGGAACAGCAATACCTGGGCTCCTCATTGGCAAAACACACTGAAGCAGAGGTGGTGCGCTGGAGAGCTGTTGCTGCTAAATCAAATTTAGCGATGGATTGAGTATCCTCGGCCTTGGTCGATTCCACCCCGGGCCACCAAGAAATACTAAAACCACCTTCGGGTGGTTTTTCATTTGGGGATGCACTGTTAAATACGCCATCAAAATTACTCTCTAGTTGGTTTCGGTGCTAGATACAATCTATCTAACGGGCTGTAAAACTTAACAAGATAGTATTAATTAGGTGCTCAAAAATGAAAGAAATTTCAATCAGTGATTTATCCTCTTTTGGATTGTTGATGGGCTTTATCGTGGTGTTTTTCGTTTTGATTGTTTATCACGGCTTATGTTTGTGGGGCGCCCAATCTATGTACCATCGACATGCCAGAATATTAATTGCTAAAAAACAATATATTCGAATGGAAATTTTTTTCTTTATGGGTTTATCCGCACTAGCACTCATTCATTTGAGTGAAATTGGCATACTATCTCTCTTGGGGCTAATACATGGGGTGGCATCAAGCATTGACCACGCCATTGTTGTGATTGGTGGCATATACACAACGATTGGATCCGAGCAGGCTGTTTCTAATTTGCCAAGTAGATATCGAATTCTTGCTGTAGTACTATCAATGAGCAGCCTTTTTTGTTTTGCTTGGAGTACCGCTGTAATGATGGATATGATGCGAATTTATCGCAAAATAAGTGCTTCAGATGGGACAATTGTTAACAATGATTAGATCTAGTCTAGAGCTGGATAAGCTCTCCTGAGCTCCTGGTTCGATTCTGCCCCGAGCCACCAAGAAACATCAAAACCACCTTCGGGCGGTTTTTTATTGCCTTCTTGCTTATGAGCGCTTGTTTTGTATAGTATTTGCATATGACAAATCTCAATCAGCTCCCTACAGATCTTCCAATTCCTCAAGATGATGGCTCAACCAATCACTTGAAGGGAATGAAGCTGCCCAATATTTCTTTAACTGCCACCAATGGTAAGACTGTTAACTTTGGCGACATCAAAGGTAAATTAGTTATCTACTGTTATCCAATGACAGGGCAGCCCAATGTTGCCTTGCCTGATGGTTGGGATCAAATTCCTGGGGCAAGAGGTTGTACGCCGCAAAGCTGTTCCTTTGGAGATCACTATCAAGAACTTCAGGCATTGGGCGCTGAAGTAGTGGGCTTAAGTGTTCAAACGACTGAGTATCAAAAAGAGATGGCCGATAGACTTCACCTCCCATTCCCGGTAGTTAGTGATGTGAACTATCAATTTCAAAAGGCATTGAATATGCCAACCTTTGTAGCGGCTGGAATGACATTACTAAAGCGGGTTACTTTAATTGCGAATAAGGGCGTGATAGAGGCAGTTCACTATCCAATCTTCCCAAGTGACAGCGATCCAGCCTGGGTGATTGAATATTTGAAAAGCCATTAGGTCAGTATTTGTCTGGGTCGATTCAAAGAAATTCATGGGTATACTTGAAGGCATATGAAAAAAATAACACTTAATTTATTGGCACTAGCCACCGTGCTTTTGCTTGGCGCTTGTGCAGGCGCAAGCACATCTTCACCCGTTGGAGTTACTTGTCTTCCCGGAATACCTGTGCAAGATAAAAATCCAGATTGCACTGGCGGCGGTTAAACAAACCACCTTCGGGTGGTTTTTTATTTAGCGAGATAGACATTCATATAAAAAATTGGGGGACGGCATGTATAAGCTGATTGCATTTGATGCCTATGGCACTTTATTTGATGTGTATTCCATGGGGCAGTTGGCAGAAGAATTATTTCCGGGTCATGGACAAGCTTTTGCTTTGATGTGGCGTGACCGTCAAATTGAGTACACCCGCTTAGTAACAATGAGCGATCCCAATCCTGCTGGAAGCAAATACTATCTTCCATTTTGGGAGTTAACTATTCGGTCGCTACGATATGTTTGCAAACGTATGGGGTTAAACCTCACAGAGCAATACGAAGAACGACTGATGGATCAGTATGCAAAGCTTACCGGCTTTGAAGATAGCTTAGATGTTCTTAAGGCAATAAAAGAAAAAGGAATTTCTACTGCTATTTTGTCTAACGGCAGTAGAGAGATGCTAGCCACGGTGGTGGAAAGCAATGGTCTTAAGCCGTACTTAGATCAGGTGGTGACTATTGAGGATGTGCGCTTATTTAAAACAGCGCCTCAAGCTTATGAGCTTCTGTTAAAAGCATTTCCAGTAAAGAAAGAAGAGATCTTATTTGTCTCTAGTAATGCCTGGGATGCACTTGCAGCCAAATGGTATGGGTTTGATGTGTTTTGGGTGAATCGTCTTGGGCACCCTTTTGAAGAGATTGGCGAAAAACCAAACTATGAAGGAACTTCCTTAACTAAAGTTTTGGAAGTGATTTAAGGAAAAAACATGCTACTGATTACTGCAATTATTGCCTCAATCTTGACCATCATTTTCGTTAAGCTCTCTTTTGCAGTCATTGGGCTCAGAAGAAAAAATAAAGTTGGCCTAGGAAGCGGGGGTCACGACGATCTAGAAAGGGCCATTCGTGCACAAGGTAACTTTGCCGAGTATGTACCATTCGGTTTAATTTTGATTGCTTGTCTCGAGTTAAATGGCGCCCCTTGGTGGTTCGTTGTTCTACCAGGGATAACTTTAATCATTGGACGTTTAATTCATGTCAAAGGCATTCATGAGCCGCCCCCCAATTTTAGTAATCGCGTATTAGGGATGAAATTTACTTTTGGCACTCTCATTACGCTGGTTGTCTTAAACTTGGGCTGGTCCTTGTACGGTTTGGTGGCATAGGGATCAAAAAATCTGAAAATAGAAGCGTTTAAGTTTTAATATTTAATCATTACAAAGAGTTTTTATTTATTAGACAGTCTTCAATCGGGATAAAGCGATATGAAAAAATTATTTCTTGCTGTAACAGTAAGCTTGGTTGCTTTAGGTTTAAGTGCTTGTGCCGCAAGTTCCACTTCACCTGTTGGAATTAACTGTGACTATAGTCAAGGCAAGCCCTTGTGGGAATTGCCGGTAGATTGTCAGGGGCGTTAGTGGTGATTGAGCTTGCCTGATCTCATTATTCAGGCCCTTGTTCTGGGGGCTTTGGGCCTGGGTGCTGGTGTATTGGGTGGCGTCATTGGCTTTGGCACCACTATTATCTTGATGCCTGCTTTGGTCTATTTTTATGGACCTATTCAGGCAATTCCGGTCATTGCTTTGGTTGCTACCGTAGCAAATCTCTCGCGCATTTTTCTTTGGTGGAGCGTTATTCAGTGGCGCGTTTGTTTAGTTTATAGCTTAGCTGCCATCCCATTCACCGTATTAGGTGTTAATACTTTAGTGCGGCTTGATGAACGTCTCATCGAAATGACTTTAGGAGTCTTTCTGATTGTATTAATTCCTATTCGTCGTTGGATGCGTAAAAAGAATTTCTACCTATCACTATGGCAGATGGGTTTTGTTGGTGCCGCTATTGGCTATTTAACGGGAATTGTCGCGACTACGGGTGCCATCAATACCCCTTTCTTTTTGGCTTATGGCTTAAGCAAGGGCGCCTTCTTAGGAACAGAGGCGGCAAGCACTTTATCAATTTTATTTACCAAAGGCATTGCTTTTCATCAGCTGGGTTTTTTAAATATAATGGCCATCATTCAAGGGTTTCTGATAGGTGCTTGTGTTTTAGCCGGCTCCATTTTCTCTAAAAAAATCGTGCTCGCATTGCCGGAACATAAATTTTTAATATTGATGGAATTGGTAATGCTGATTTCTGGACTTTCTATTCTGTCGATGTCCTTTTAGTGAATATCGGTATAAATCACTAGTTTGATAAAAGTGATATCCGGTTATAATTTTTATAAGCAGGAGAGTGAGGGTTTCCCTCCACCGAAGGCGCAAACTCCCATGAACGCTCAGGTATCCACCAGGAAGGTACTGCTTATCCTAAATAGCCGTCTGGAGAGCCACCATTTTGATGGTGCACCGAAGGAGCAAGTTCTAAGCCACGCTTAGGGTGAATCTCTCAGGTATCAAGGACAGGGGGAGCGGCATCCATCAGCGCGGCATTAGCTCGTGTGGTGGACTGCTTTGGGAGAGTCTCTATGCATATTCAGATTGAATAGTTCACGAATTTTTATCGTGCCGCAAATGCGGCTTTGAATTCATCTGTATTTCCCAATATCGACTTTGATTTTGGGCGCTAACTTATTAAGGTAAATGTATGACTAATAAATTTGTTGAAGAGGCTCCTTATCACCCTGGTTACGAAGATGCTGGCTTTAAGGGCGCATCCTCGCCACTAGCTGCGGAAATTGATCGCTTTAGAAAAAGTAATTCTCGTTACTTAAGTTTTGCTGATGTGATCGTTGATTTTTGTGCATCAGATCAAAATAAACTGCACGCTGCTAAGTAATTGAAAAATAAATAAGCCACCTTTCGGTGGCTTATTTATTTACTGAATCTTTAGATTTTTATAGATCCAAATTATCCAGGGCTAAATCTTCCAGGTGGCCAGTTTGGGCCCAGGCATCTACCTTCCAATCCAATCCGTTATGGCTGATCCAGTTGAGGGAAGCGTTGGGCACTGCAACGGCCTTTTCGGCCTCTAGCGCTTGATTGCTTGCGATACGGTACATCATATCTAACGCCCCACCATGGCTTACCAACAAAATCGTTTTACCGATATGCTGGACGCGAATTTCCTCAAGCGCAGTGTTGATGCGATTAGCAAATTGCTGAATGCTTTCTCCGCCACGTAATTCTTCGGCAATATTTCTGCTGATATGCGATTTCCAAAGCTCTGGTTCAATCTGCGGCGCTTCATCAGTAGTGAGTCCTTGTAGCGCACCAAGATGCCGCTCCCTGAGCGCTGCATTGGTAATTGCGGTTGTGCTAAACAGTTGCTCAATTGCTTTTGCGGTTTTAGCTGCCCGCTCAAGATCGCTGGTATATAAAACATCAAATGCAAGATTAATTTTTTTAAGAGCATGAGCCATTTGCTCTGCTTGAGCAAGTCCTCGAGCATTTAGGCTTATATCGGTGTGGCCTTGTAGGCGACGTGCGGCGTTCCAATCCGTTTCACCGTGACGCACCAAACAAAAACGAGTAGTAGTCATGCAGCCATCATAAAGACTTAATTATTTTTTAGAGTCCAGGCGCGTGGATTGTGCTCAAAGCCAATATGCCCATAGTATTCATTTGCCTTAGGCGCAGCGAGAAGCACGATCATGCATTCAGGGCCTAGTCGAGATTTGGTTTCTTCAATGAGTTGCTTACCAATTCCAGAGCGTTGATATTGCTGATCAACCGCTAGGTCTGCCAGATAGGCAACATAGGCAAAGTCAGTTAATAATCTAGAAATGCCTACTAATACTTCACCATCCCAAGCGGTAATCGTGAGATTAGCATTTTTGATCATGGCCTCAAAGGTTTGTACGTTATGAATGGGGCGTCGTTCTCCAAGCGTAGAGCGTTTGTAGAGGTCTATTGCTTGCTGAGCGGTGATGATGGCATCGTCGCGGTATTCAATCATTTTCATTTTCTATAGATAGCTGATCACCAATGGTTAAAACCCCTGAGCTTAGGACTTCAGCTCGGATACCGCCACGCCCTTCAAATGCTTCCATAAAGCTTGGTCTGCCGAGCAGTTGGGCGGGTCTTTCGCATGGCGTGCAAAGTTCTGTGCCCAACAGCTGAATGCTACCCAGCTGAAATCGTTGCCCTACGAAGTCATTGAGCTCATCTGCAGTGATCCCCTTGAGTACGACATTGCGACGTGTTTCAGCACCATGAAAGCTGGGCTCATCACCGGCCTTTAGCCAGTCATTTGCCGTCTCAATTCCCGATAGGCTAATTAAGCTAATGTGACGCACCTTGGTAGGCTTGCTTGCGGAGTAAGCCCCTGCGCCCAAAGCATAGCGGTCACCCTTAATGCCCATGCCAGCGATTATTTTGGCGGAGTTCATCTGCTTCATATGCGTACCTGCTGCAGTCGCAATATAAATGGCTGTTATATGGGCATTCAATTTCATGGTTAGTCATTGAATATTACAGCCCTCATGGGAGATTGTTAATACAATCAATTGAACACAAGAAAAAGGGTGATGGTGAGCAAAGAAACCAAGGGAATGTTGATTGGCTTTATAGGTATTCTGATCTTTAGCTTAACGCTGCCGGTTAGCAAAATTGCTGTTTTAAGTTTTAACCCTTATTTCATTGCTTTTGGAAGAGCAAGCTTGGCAGGCTTAGTCGCGCTAGCATATCTTGCCTATAAAAAAGAAGGCATGCCGACCCAAGTCGAACTTACAAAGTTTGTAGTGATAGCCCTAGGCGTTGTATTTGGGTTTCCTATTTTTACCACTGTAGCAATGGCCCATGGCTCTTCATCTCATGGGGCTGTTATTTTGGGAATGATGCCACTTGCTACAACGGTAATTGGGGTGCTGCGCTTTAAAGAGCGACCTTCATTGGGTTTTTGGCTGGTATCTCTACTGGGCGCTGGCCTAGTTGTTTTATATGCATTGCTCAAGAGCTCAGGCAGCTTTACTTATATTGATGGCCTTTTGGTCTTGGGCGGCATCAGTGCATGTGTTGGTTATGTAGAGGGCGGCGAGCTTTCAAGAAAGATAAATCCTCGCACAGTTATTTCATGGGCATTGGTAATCTCATTACCCATCAATTTAGTGATGGCTTGGCTGACCTATAGCCCAGAATATATTGATGCAGGTGCCGTAGCATGGATCAGTTTTATGTATCTCAGCATCTTCTCGATGTTTCTTGGCTTTTTCTTTTGGTATGAGGGCCTTGCGATTGGTGGCATTGCAAGAGTAAGTCAGGTCCAGTTAGTCCAGCCATTCTGCACTCTAGTGGCAGCCAGCATTTTGCTTGGCGATTCACTCACAGCAATGAACTTAATCTTCGCAGTTTTGGTAGTGTCTACAGTAATACTCGGTAAAAGAATGTTGGTGAGAAGAGTCTAGTCAATTTTTGTTTCTCACTTTTATATAGCGCTGTAATTAAAAAGCCCCAGTAACGGGGCTTTTTAATTATGCAGCAACAACTTTATGTTTGCTAAGTGCTCGCAATATTTTGCTTTTCTCTTTTGGTTTTGTGCTTGCTTCTAATAATTTAGTAAGCTGCGCTGTGTTAAGGGGCCCTAAACGCGCTTTACCAGTTTTGGTAAGCATAGAGTCGTTTTTTCTGGTTCTTTGGTTTTGGCCTACAGCCATAAATTTCCTAGAGTAATGGAATGATGAATCTCAAAGGCTTGCTCAAGAGATTCCCCTATCTAGGGCGCACAATAGTGATCACAGTCCAGAATAACAGTTAACACCTGCAGAAGCTATGATGTAACCATGATGAATTTACCCAGTTTAGTTTTTGCCCTTGTAATGGGCTTCTTAATGTCTCTGAGCATTACGCTTGCAACTACATTTGTCAGAGTAGGCCCTGCAGAAAATTTCTTTTGGTTATGGCTTGAGGTATGGGTAGTGGCGTATCCAGTGGCAATTGTCTGCATACTAATTTATAAACCTCTTGCAAGCAGGTTAAGCGAGAAAATTATTCAGGGCTTAGGCTCGCGTAAGAAAAATGATGGCCACAAGGATAATTAAATGAATATTCGAGCAAGGTATTTAGTCGTATGCATTAGCAGCATTTTTCTTTTATCCTCATGTGCCGCGGTATACACCGATGCGTCAGACGCCAATCACGTGACTTTTTTAAATAGCAGTGGCGAATCCATTGAACAGTTAACTAATAAGGCAAATGCTTATTGCCAGCAATACGGCAAGATCGCCTCATTTCGGAGTAGTGATACTCCATTGGTCGCCGTATTTGATTGCAAGATGCCGCGTTAGATTGCTTAGAGCGGCGGGTAAATTAGCCAGCTAAATCTGATTGATAAATTAGGCCAGCATGCTCTCTCAGGGCGTGGAATTGAATTGATTCCCAGCGCTGTTGAGCGACATCTAATTCTGATTTATGTGATGCCAGGAAAACGGATGCGCCTACGACATCTTCTGCCATGCGGTGAATGTTTTCTTGGGTAAATTTTTTCAGCGCTACAGGGTCATCAGAGCTAACCCAGCGGGCCAAGCTATAGCGGGCAGGCAATAGACGTACCTCTGCGCCATATTCTGTTTGCAGACGGTGGCTTACTACTTCGAACTGGAGTTGACCAAATGCGCCCAACAACATGGTGCCACCAGCCAGTGGCCTAAAGACCTGAATAGCGCCCTCTTCACCTAATTGCATTAGTCCAGTGCGTAATTGTTTTGAGCGTAATGGATCTGCAGACTCAACCATGCGGAAAATCTCTGGTGCAAAAAATGGCAGGCCGGTGAACTGTAATTGCTCCCCTTCAGTTAAGGTGTCACCAAGGCGAAGTAATCCATGATTGGGCAGACCAATGATATCGCCTGGAAAAGCTTCGTCCAAAATATCGCGCCTTTGCGATAAGAAGGAAAGCGCATTGTTTGTGCGTACCTCTTTGCCATTACGACAAATCTTGAGTTTCATGCCTCGCTGAAAATGACCAGAGCAGATTCTTAAAAATGCCACTCGGTCGCGATGCGCTGGATCCATGTTGGCCTGAATCTTGAAGACGACCGCCGAGAATTTATTTTCTGCAGGGCTGACTTCACGTTGTAGCGCTTTGCGTGAACCTGGTGATGGCGCTAGCTCAACTAATGTATTCAGAATCTCACGTACGCCGAAGTTGTTGATTGCCGAGCCAAAGAAAACAGGCGATTGACGACCAGCTAGAAAGGCCTCGAGATCAAAGGCAGGCATCGCCTCTTTAATTAGCTCTACCTCAGCCAGGGCATTTTCTAAGTCCGTGCCTAGACGTTCTTTCAGTGCTGGATCATTTACATCAACTACCGCATGTGAGTCTTCGGTTACGCGATCTTCGCCTGCTTTGAACATTCGCATCCGCATATTGGCAATGTCGATAACTCCCGCAAAGGATTTGCCCATGCCGACTGGCCAAGTAAATGGAACCACTTCAATACCGAGAGCGGTTTCGATCTCGTCCATGAGTTCCATTGGCGGCTTTACTTCACGATCCATCTTGTTGATGAAGGTGACAATAGGCGTATTACGTGCGCGGCAGACTTCAAGCAAGCGCAATGTTTGGGATTCGACACCATTGGCAGCATCAATCACCATCAGAGCCGAGTCAACGGCAGTTAATACTCGGTAGGTATCTTCGGAGAAATCTTGGTGGCCCGGCGTATCTAGTAAGTTAATGATGCAATCGCGGTATTCCATTTGCATTACCGAGCTTGCTACAGAGATACCCCGTTGTTTTTCAATCTCCATCCAGTCGGAGGTTGCATGGCGGCTTGCTTTACGGGCTTTCACACTGCCAGCAATTTGAATGGCGCCCGCGTATAGCAATAGTTTTTCAGTAAGCGTAGTTTTGCCGGCATCTGGGTGAGAGATGATGGCAAAGCTGCGACGTCTAAGTACTTCTGCGCCTGGCGTGCTGGAGGTGGAAGTTTCGATGGTAATTTTGCGCTACTTAATATCAGTTTGGACGCAATTATAAGCGGGCGAGCCGCTTCAGAATTGCTCTTCAGGCCTTACATATCGCCATTGACCTGGCGGCAGTGGGCCTAGTGAGATACGACCCATTCTGACGCGTTTGAGACCCAACACTTTGAGGCCCACCATCTCACACATCCGACGTATTTGGCGCTTGCGTCCTTCGCGCAATACAAAGCGAAGCTGATCTTCATTTTGCCAGCTTACTTGTGCGGGCTTTAGTGCTACTCCATCAAGCGAGAGACCATGTCTTAGGCGATCTAAATCTTCAAAAGAAAGCATTCCTTCAACGCGTACTAAATATTCTTTTTCAATGGGACTATTTTCGCCAATCAATAATTTGGCAATACGCCCATCTTGAGTAAGAACTAGCATGCCAGTAGAGTCGATATCCAATCTTCCGGCAGGTGCTAGACCTTTAGTGTTGAAGCGAGGATTTCTCCCTTTATCTAGGGGGCTGGCAAAGTAATTTTCTGGAGTAATCAAAGAGGCTGCAGGTTGATATTCTTGCTCATCATCGTAGTGAGATATGTAACCAACAGGTTTATTAAGGATCACGGTAATGCGAGAAGCTTGTTGCGCTTTGGCGCCAGATTGCAACTCTATTTTTTGATGACGAAAAGCACGAACACCCAACTCATTCACTACTTCACCGTCTACCGTTACGAGACCTTGCTCAATATATGAGTCAGCTTCACGACGTGAACACAGGCCTAGCTCAGAGAGTAATTTTGAGACGCGTACTTTTTCTTCCATGTACGCATTATCCGTCAATTACTAGCCTTAGGGACTTGATGGGCCTAGATCAAGTCCTGACAATATGAACGCTACAGGGCGCCTCTTCGACAATCTTAGTCATAGAGGTTCTCCATGGCGTTACCTTGTTAGGCAGCTTATGTGATGCTCCAATCAGAATGAGGGATGCATCATTGTCTTTCGCGAATTCTACAATTCGGGATGCTGGATCAAGAGCCTCTAGTACGTGATAAGAAATTCTCTCTGGCGGAAGCTTTAGCGGTTTAGCCCAATCCATTAGCTGTACTAAATGACCGCGCACAATACCGCTGGCAGTCTCACTCTCTTGGTTTCCTTCGAATGTTGGTGTGCTGTTAATGGTGCTCAAGCAAACTAATCGACTTTCAGGATAGGCATGCAAAAGGTTCTTTGCAGTAATTTGCATACGCTCTCGTAAGTCTTCATCTGACTGGCGAGTATCAATTGCCGCAATCATGAGGGGCGCGTCAAAGTTCCCCATGCTCGGACGTGGACTTGGGGAGGGTTCATAGCCAGCAGCTTTAAACATCCCCTTCAGGTTTTGCCAAAAACTAGGTGGCTCAACACGGTCAGCCCGCTCCGTTAGTGTGACGCCCTCGGGATCCCGCAGCACTTGCCGCAAGCGCGCAGCACTTTGGTAGCGATCTGCGGCACGAGGTTCAAGGCACCTTAAAACAACTTCTTGAAGCCAGCGAGGAATTTCTCTACGAATTGCCCTTGGTGGGAATGGCTCTGCCCACATTCTTCGACGTAAGCCACTCATTGATTGGGGATTACCAAATGGTAGTTCACCAGTCAGCAGCTCGTACATGATTACACCGATAGAAAAAATATCACTACGTGCATCAGAGCGAATACCAGCTACTTGCTCGGGGGAGATATAGGGCGCAGAGCCAACGCCTTTTCGCATTTCTTCGGCCAGCAAATCAGGATAGCGAGCATGATGTGACAAACCAAAATCAATTAGGGTTAACTTGCCCTTCTCATCAACCAAAATATTTTCAGGCTTAATATCAAGATGGATTGCATCTTGAGAGTGCAGTGATTGAACTGCTTGCGCAAGATCTGCGCCAATGCGGACAACTTCATCAATCGTAAAAACTTTACCTTCTTTAATGTAGTCCTCAAGAGGCCTGCCTTCCACCCATTCCATTGCAATATATGGACGCGTGGCCATATTGCCAGAGCCCAGATACTTTGGAACGTATGGGCTTTTAAGTGAGCGCAAGATGGTGAGTTCAGTTTCAAAGCCAATCAAGCTTTCTACAGGCTGATCTCTACCAACGCGTGGTATCTTTAGCAGAATAGGAACATCAATACCTTCTTTGGTTGCAGAAAAAAGGCTGGCCATTCCGCCACGATGAACTTCTTTGCCTAAGGTAAATCCATCAACTACTTTGCCTTCTTGAAATATATCGTCTACTGCTTCAATATCAGTATTAATTGCCATTAGATTTACCTGCCCGTAATAAGGCGATTTGCTAAGTCTTCTGGCAGCCCGGCACGACGCACTTTGTCTGCAGCAGTAAAGTGATCATAGGGTGTGCGATGAAAAGTGAGAACTTCTGCATCAGGTTCGAAAATGGCAAAACAGGCCTCAGGGTTGCCATCTCTTGGCTGGCCAAGGGAGCCTACAACGCCTACCCACTGGCGATGGTGAAGTACTGGAATTTCATCGCCGGGATGTGGTGCAAAGCGAATGAGTTTTCCAACGGCGCTTTGATAAAACAATGCCTGCTCATGTGCGTGGCCTACAAAGGTGTAATTCTTTCCAGAGTTTTGTACGCACCGCCATGCGCTCATGCTATCGGTAATGTAATTCCAGTCGGCAGGGTTATGTGCAGAGGCGTGAACAAAACAAATTTCGTCCTCTTGAATAATGAGCGGTAGATTTTTTAAGAACTCCACGTGACTAGGCTTGAGCTGAGACTTAGTCCACTCGATGGCAGCATTGGCGCTGGAGTTCATTTGACTTCGACTGTCCTTAAAAACAGCTTCATCATGATTGCCAAGGATGGCTATGGCCTGCTTCTTCTCCACAAGATCAGCAATTCGATCGATGAGCGCTGCAGGGTCGGCGTTATAGCCAACTAGGTCGCCCAAGAAAACCATTCGGGTTACTCCAAGCTCTTGTGCACGAGCCATACAGGCTTCAAAGGCTTCTAAATTACTATGGAGATCGGCGAATAGCCCAATACGTTCAGTCATCCCTTAATGATAGGACAAAAGACCTCTAGATAGAAGGGTTATAGGGGCTTGGACCGTTATCTGGGCGATTTTTGAACCGCTTATGAACCCAGTAGTATTCCGCTGGGCGTAATCGAATTTTCTCTTCAAAATATTGGTTTAGACGAGCAGTGTCTGATTTTGGATCAACTCCTGGGAAATTCTCCAAAGGCTCTCCAATTTCGCACAGGTAGCCAGACTCATCCGCCTTCAAGGTGGTTGTCATCAGACAGACATCGGCGCCTGTAATTTTAGCTAAGCGAGAAATCGTAGTGATCGTATTCGTTTGGATGTCAAAAAACGGTACAAACTCAGAGTCCTTGAGACCCAAATCAATATCTGGAGCAATGATGATGAAATCGCCGTTACGAATTTCGCGAATGATGGCTTTAGCATTTCCCTGTCGATCAATGGAGTTCCCACCGAAGCGATTGCGCCATTCAATAATTTTTTTATTAAAGAATGGACTTTTCATTCTTTGAAAAAATCCAGAAGTCCGTGGCCAGTGCTTTTCTTTGGACAGTGCGCTCAAAATAATACTACCCTCAATGCCTGTGAAGTGCATATTAACGAGGATGCGCGGTTTTTTGCTAGAGAGATCTACTGCTGACTTTACCTCGATCATATTACTCAACTGTTTTGAACTGCCGCACCAAATAATACTTTTTTCTACGAGGCTGCGACCAAGCAAACGCCAGTGTTGTTTGCATAAGCTATCAATTTCAGCTGAGCTTAATTGGGGGAAGCATAGGCGGAGATTAGTTTTCACAACCCGGTTTCTATCGCCGGGAATGCGAGCAGCAATATAGCCAAGCCCATAACCAATGGCAACTAGTAATCTATAGGGTAGTAGTGAGAGAAGCTTGAGTAGCGCAACAACTACTTGATTAGAAAAAGATTTGAGCAAATTAGTTTTGATCTTGTTCGTAGCGCTTTACAGACTTAGCATAGCGCTCAGTCATTTCTTCGACCGAGCTGCTTGACATGCCCAAGTCGTTCACCAGACCAGTCTCAAGTCGATAAGCCCAGCCATGAACGGTTAGATCCTGTCCGCGCGCCCAAGCATCTTGCACGATAGTGGTTTCACAAACGTTCACTACTTGCTCAATGACATTGAGCTCGCATAAACGATCTTGACGTTTTTGGGTTGGGATCATGTCGCCTAGATAACGCTCATGTTTTTGATGCACGTCTTTGACATGGCGTAACCAGTTATCAGCCAGACCGACTCGCTTATCTGTTAGTGCCGCATGAACGCCTGAGCATCCATAATGGCCCACCACCAATATATGCTTCACTTTAAGTAAATCAATTGCAAACTGAATAACGGATAAACAATTTAAATCTGTGTGGACAACGACGTTTGCAACGTTTCGATGGACAAATAATTCACCAGGCAACAAATTAACAATGTCATTTGCTGGCACTCGGCTATCAGAGCAACCAATCCAAAGGTATTCGGGGGCCTGTTGAGAGACAAGGCGCTTAAAAAAGTTGGCATCCTTGGCTATCATGCTTTCTGCCCAGGTGCGATTGTTTGTAAATAGCTGCTCTAAAGCTTGAGAATTCTTCATCGTCATGGATTCAGTTTAAAGTACTTTGATGACACCTATTTGGTTAAAACAAACCCCCACTGGGATCACTCTCAATTTGCATTGCCAGCCTGGGGCAAAACAAACAAAAGTGGTTGGCCTTCATGACGGCTGCTTAAAAATTTCTCTACAGGCGCCGGCCCTTGAAAATAAGGCAAATGAGCTCCTATTGGCCTGGCTTTCCAAGCAGCTGAGGGTGCCTCAAAAGCAAATTCAATTCGTGTCTGGTCAAAATAGCCGCAAGAAAAGAGTAGAAATATGGGGCCCCATTAGTCCTGAGCAAATTGTTCAGTTACTAAGCCCCTAAAACCAAAATCAGCCTACCAAAAAATGGCCCACAAAATTCCTAGAATCAGCACCCACTTGCCTACGTAGTAAACGGTGCGATGTTTTGCTTTAAGTTTTTTGGCTTGCGCGCGGAGTTGGTAGAAATAGGTAAAAAGAACATTTACAAAACCAACTTTTTCGCCTTCTACGTTTTGAGAAGAAGCTGCACTCATGACATATCGACCAAACCAGCGATTCAGTAGCTGAACTATTTTGGTGTACACAGGACGCTCAACATCACAAAATAAGATAATTCTTTGCTGGTCGGTTTCATTGGCAGCAAAGTGAATGTAGGTCTCATCAAACATCACCGCTTCACCATCTTTCCAGTAATAGCGCTCACCATCGACGTCAATGAAGCACTTGGGGTTGTTTGGCGTAGATAGACCAATGTGATAGCGCAAGGAGCCTGCATAAGGGTCGCGGTGGCGTACCAAGGTTGCGCCGGGCGGCAATGAGGCAAACATGGCCGCCTTAATGGAGGGGATGGATTTCAGCAGTGCCACTGTTTTAGGGCATTTAGCTTGGGCTGACGGCACCTCTTTTCCGTACCAGCATAGGTGAAAACGCTTCCAACCAGTGCGAAAGAAAGAATTAAAGCCAATGTCGTTGTATCCGGTTGCTGCAGCAATGGATCCACCCTCCTGCAAAGAAAGCGCTTCCTGCCGTATGGTTTCCCAATTGTCTTGAATGGGTTCCATTTCAGGAAATTGGCTAACTGGAATAAAGGCGCTTGCCTTCACTTTTGAAAATAGGTACAGCAGGGTATTTACTGGTGCTAGAAGCACCTGGTAGTCAGTGAGAGATCTCACTACGCCAAAACGCACCTTTCCCCTGTAATAGACGTAAATTGCTGATACTACAAAAACAAAAAAGATAACGTGACGAATTTCCATGGCTTTTGTCTATTTAAGGTAGTTATCGATATTTTAATTTGGATATAGGCCTTAAATAGACTATTTCTCGCAACTGGATGCTCATATACTTCATATAGAAGATATAAGCACCCGACTAGGGTTTGTGTGTAGATTTACTAAGGAAATTCTGATGAATAGCTTTATAAAGTGGCTCTTAAGCCTTGTTTTAATTGGGTTAGTGGCTATTTCAGTCTATACGTGGGCCATGCTGAATTGGAGCTACGGAAGTGGCGAGCGTGCTGGATATGTGCAGAAATTCTCTAATCGTGGCTATGTATGTAAAACCTGGGAGGGTGAGTTGGCGATGGTCTCTATGCCCGGCACGATGTCAGAAAAATTCCTCTTTACGGTGCGTGAAGATGCTGTGGCGCAAAAAATAAATGCTAATTTAGGAAAAAAAGTTGCCCTAAAGTATGAGCAACACATCGGTTTGCCGACAACCTGTTTTGGCGATACGGAGTATTTTGTTTCTGATATCGTAGTTTTGGATGAGTAGTTTGTAGTTGAAGTAAAAAATTGCTGTAACGCAACTTTATTTTTGTAATTTTTTGTGGTTAAAATCATGTAAGCGTAATGTGCGCTGACATCAATATCTATAAGGAGCTTCACTTGAACAAAGCCGAACTAATCGCAGCGATTGCTGACGACGCGGAGATTTCTAAAGCCAAAGCTGAATTCGCATTGAATTCTGCTATCGACACAATCATCAAAGCTGTTACTAAAGGTGACTCAGTACAACTGATCGGCTTTGGTACATTTGCTTCTGGCAAGCGTGCTGCACGTATGGGTCGTAACCCAAAAACTGGCGAGCCACTCAAAATCGCTGCTGCAAAAACTGTTAAGTTTTCTGCTGGTAAAGCGTTTAAAGATTCAGTTAACAAGCGTAAGAAGTAATTCTTCCTTTGTTGATAAAAAAGCCCGGCATGCCGGGCTTTTTTATTCCCTAGAAAATTTTCAGAGTATTAACAGTTGTTTCTAAATTAGCTTTGCACTAAACGGCGATGACGATGAATGCTCATCAATATGCCAGCACCAAATCCCAGGGTCACAAGAGCGGTACCACCATAACTGATAAATGGAAGTGGCACTCCAACAACTGGCAATAGGCCGCTTACCATGCCGATGTTCACAAATGCATAGGTGAAGAAAATCAAAGTCACGGCGGCACCTAACAAGCGCGTAAATAAATTTGGCGCACTTGCAGAGATGGCGAGCCCTCTTTTAATTAAGGCAAAGAAGAGTGCTAGCAAGACCAAGTTACCTAACAGACCAAATTCCTCAGAGAAAACCGCAAATACAAAGTCAGTATGTTTTTCTGGAATGAATTCTAAGTGCGCCTGAGTTCCTTGAAACCAACCTTTGCCAAAGAATCCGCCAGAACCAATCGCAATCATAGATTGAATGGTGTGAAAGCCTTTGCCTAATGGATCGCTAGTGGGATCCAATAAAGTGCAGATGCGATGCTTTTGATAATTGTGTACGAGTGGCCAAACCACATCATGTGCACAGATAGTGCTGCCGAAAATAATAATTAACAGAATGCCAATAACGCCTAAAGCAACAAAAGGCAAAATCCATTTCCACGGTAGGCCTGCCAAAATAATGACGTAAAGACCAGCCGCAAAAACTAAAAGAGCAGTTCCCAGATCGGGCTGGCGTGCGATTAAAAACACTGGGATTGCCAAAATAATTCCAGCAACACCGTAGTCCCAAGATTTTTGAATGCCTTCACGTTTCTGAAAATACCAAGCAAGCATCAGGGGCATTGCAATTTTCATAATCTCAGATGGCTGAATCACAACCCCAATATTGAGCCAACGACGTGCACCTTTTTTAATTAAGCCAAATGCAGCTACTGCAATTAAAAGAGCAACGCCAAATCCATAAATCCAAACTGCGCCCATCTCTAGCCACTTAGGCGGTATACGTGACACGATCCACATGACTACAAAAGAGAGCACGAGATTACGCACCTCTTCTAAAATTTGCACGGGAGTATTTTGACTCGCCGATAAAAAAGTAAAAAAGCCGATTGCCGCTAAGCCAAGCAGAATAAGGCCGAGCTGGCGATCTAATCCGGAAAAAATACCAAAGAAAAATCCTTTAACTTTGATTAAGGGGCTCTTTTCCACTCAGGAATCTCCTTAGGCCACTTGCCCTCAATGTAATAGTCCAATGCCTTACGTGCGATTGGTGCTGCGTGTTGCGCTCCAAAGCCTGCATTCTCGACAACCATGGCAATCACAATGGTTGGCTTATCTACTGGAGCGAATGCAATATATAAAGCGTGGTCGCGCAAGAACTCTGCAGTAGCACTGTGCTTATATTCTTTTGAATTCAAACTAAAAACTTGTGCAGTTCCAGTTTTTCCGCCAACTTGATATCCGGTTCCTTTAAATGCAGCTGCAGAAGTGCCTGAAATATTCACTTCAAGCATCGCCTTCTTAATGACTTCAATATTTTCGGCATTGAGATCGATGCGATAACTTTCTTTAGGTGTTGTGAGTACTCTATTTCGCGTGAACGGATCTTCAATTGCTTTGACTAAGTGAGGCTTCATGACGATGCCGTTGTTTGCTACGTTAGCCATTGCATGGGCTAATTGCAAAATAGTGAAAGCGTTGTAGCCCTGACCAATGCCTAGAGAAATAGTTTCACCTTCATACCATTTTTGCTGCTCTGGCTTTTTAAAAGTGTTTTTCTTCCATTCGGTAGAAGGTAGGACACCTCTTGCCTCGCCTTGTAAATCAATGCCAGTGATTTGGCCAAAGCCAAGCGGCTTCATAAAGTCATGCATCATGTTCACGCCCATATCGCGTGCAAGCAAGTAGTAATAGGTGTCGCAAGATTCAACAATCGACTTTTGCATATCCACAATGCCATGGCCACCTTTTTTGTCATCACGGAATGTGTGATTACCAAAGTCAAAGTAACCAGGATCAGAAATTGTTTGTGATGGCGTGCGCTTTTTATTTTCTAAGGCAGCTAGCGCCATGAAGGGCTTGTAAGTTGAACCTGGCGGGTAGATACCTTTAAGCGGGCGGTTATAGAGTGGCTTTTGTGGCGAGTCGTTTAGCTCTTTCCAGGTGACTGAATCAATGCCTTCAACAAAATCATTTGGATTAAAGTTAGGCTTCGAAACAAATGCCAAGACATCGCCAGTCTCTGGTTCAATTGCCACAAACGCACCACGGAAATTGCCATACAGTTGCTCCACCAAATACTGCAACTTGATATCAACTGAGAGAACTACATTCTTTCCAGGAATCGATGGTGAGCTAGAAAGCGTGCGCACTGGTTTGCCGCCAGCAGTAATTTCTACTTGGTCGTATCCAGGCACTCCACGTAATACAGTTTCGTAGCTCTGCTCTAAACCAATTTTTCCAACGTACTGAATGCCTGGCAAGAAAGATGCCTGTAAAGCGTCTGGATCATCAGCCTTGGCGCCCTCGATTTCGGCCTGCATGCGCTCCTTATCTTTCTGAGAAACGCGGCCAATATAGCCAATCAAATGGGAGGCTAATTCGTTATATGGGTACTCTCGGAAGCTGCGGGCGCGGATTTCTACCCCAGGAAAACGGTAGCGATTGGCCATAAAACGGGCTGTTTCGGTCTCGTTGAGCATCGAGCGCAGGGGAAAAGTGCCCATATTGCGAGAATCTTCTAGAGAGCGCTTGAAATTACGGCGATCCCTGGGGGAAATATCAATGATTTCAGAAAGATCGTTGATTAATTGGTCTACGTTGCCTTTGACCTCCTCGGCATTCACATCCAGAGTGAGGGCAGAATAATTCCTGCCGATCACAATACCATTGCGATCAATTAGAAGACCTCGGTTTGCTGGAGCGGGGACGAGCGCAATACGATTACTCTCTGCTAATAGCGCATATTTTCCATGGCTGACTAATTGAAGCCATACAAGGCGAGTAACAAGTAATAAAAAACAAACGGTGACAAACAAGGTCGCAATGTGAATGCGCTCTTGAAATGAGTCTAGATCAGGCTTTTTAAAAGAAACCATCTTGTTTCTTAGAGTGGTCGATTGTGATCAACATCTATAGGGCGACGCTGTGGCGCAAGGAGGATGCGCGTTGCCAATGGCCAGAGCATCGCCTCAATCAGTGCTTGAATAGCGCCTGTGAGAGCCCACCAATACAGTTCGCCGCTTAGCAACCAATGTGCCAGCACGGGAAAGAGTGATACCAATAAGAAAATCGGCAGCAGATGTAATGCTTGTGACAGCACCGTGAGAGCCACAATACGTCTGTGCCATGAGATGGCGACATAAGCAACAAGCGAGTAACTAAAGGCATGCAAGCCTAGGAGATCGGAGTTATGAACATCCATCATGAGACCAAGAATGAACGCGGTGATCACGCTCACATATCGATGTTGATGAATATTCCAAAACACAATACAGAGAATCAACCAATCGGGTACCCAGCCATAGTTACCAATCGGCAATAGATTTAATAGCAGCGCACAAAATAAGCTGAAGTAAATAAAGACCGGATTTACCGGGCGCAGAATGTAGCCGCTTTGGAAATCAATCATTGCATTCCTCGCGCACGAGTTTGACGTCTACCAGGAGTATTTGTTAGCGGCGCACCGGTTGCTGATTTGTTATTCAGCGTCGGAGCTTTAGCATCAAACTGCGGATCATATAAAAGCGCCAATGCTTGACGATAGCGATTTACTGCTGCAACTGGTACGCAAAATACATTTGAGGAATTCTTATCGACATTGCGTTCAATTTTGCTAATGACGGCTACTGCAAAACCGGGAGGGTAAATGCCATCAATTCCAGAGGTCAGCAAAATATCCCCGACCTCAAGATCACTTGCTACTGGTAGGTAGCGAAGCTCTAGCGGGTTACCGCGCCCTGCACCAAAGACGGCTGCACGAAGTCCGTTACGCGCCACCTGCACCGGAACGGCAAAATCACGGTCTTCCAGCAGAGAAACCTCGGCAGAGCGCTCATACAGGCGAACTACTTGACCCAAAATACCGGAATCATTGGCAATCGGGTTGCCTAGCTTAAGGCCGTCGTTACTCCCGCGATTAATCACAATGCGCTGTGAAATAGGGTTCGGTGGATTAAATAGAATTTCTACTGGTAGTGTTTTAAATGGCACCTGTTTTTGCAAAGCCATCAGCTCACGCAAGTTTTGGTTTTCCACCATCAAAAATTCTGATTGATTTGCCAGTAGAGAAAGCTCCGCTTGACGTACTTTCATCACTTGGTTTTCTTGATCCAGAGTTGATCTAGTGGTGAAATATTCTGATGTTGCTTCAAGTGCATTGCGCGGCATCATCATCACGTATTCAAGCGGACGTAACACCCAATTCACATTGTTACGAATTGGATCAAGAGCTTTAAAACGAAAATCGATCAGCATCAGAGCGATGCTGATCGACAGACAGACAATCAGTTTAAGTAAGGCCGGAATGCCCTGTCTGAAAAGTGGTGGAGCGCTATGTTGCAATTCCCTGGTCGACGTGTATGTCGCTTACTCGTGCGAGAACACTCCGCCTAACTTATCCATGCGCTCAAGTGCGATACCGCAACCACGAGCCACGCAAGTTAAAGGATCTTCTGCAACATGAATTGGCAGGCCAGTTTCTTCAAGCAAGAGGCGATCAAGATCACGCAATAAAGCGCCGCCGCCAGTTAGCATCATGCCGCGTTCAGCGATATCGGATGCCAACTCAGGTGGAATCTGCTCGAGAGCCGCTTTTACTGCGGTCACAATTTGATTCAACGGATCGGTTAATGCTTCCAAGATTTCATTGCTGGTAACTGTAAAGCTACGTGGAATACCTTCTGAAAGATTGCGACCTTTTACTTCCATCTCGCGCACTTCGGCGCCGGGGAAAGCGGAGCCAATGGTTTTCTTGATCAACTCAGCAGTTTGTTCGCCGATCAACATGCCGTAGTTACGACGGATGTAATTGGTAATTGCTTCGTCAAACTTGTCGCCACCAACACGAACGGAGCCTTTGTAAACCATGCCGCCCAATGACATCACGCCAACTTCGGTTGTACCGCCACCGATGTCGACAACCATCGAACCAGCAGCTTCAGAAACTGGCAAGCCAGAACCAATTGCAGCAGCCATCGGCTCTTCAATTAAAAATACTTGTGATGCGCCAGCGCCTAATGCAGATTCACGAATCGCACGACGTTCAACTTGAGTAGATCCACAAGGAACGCAAATGATGATGCGTGGGCTTGGCTTTAATAATTTGCTCTCGTGCACAAGCTTGATAAATTGCTTGAGCATTTGTTCGGTAATGGTGAAGTCAGCGATAACGCCGTCTTTCATTGGGCGAATTGCCTCAATATTCCCTGGAACGCGTCCCAACATCGCTTTTGCCTCTTTGCCGACGGCCAAAATGGTCTTTTTGCCGTTTGGACCACCCTCTTGGCGAATTGCCACTACTGAGGGTTCATCGAGGACAATACCCCGCTCACGCATATAAATTAAGGTGTTGGCGGTTCCTAGGTCGATGGCTAGGTCATTGGAAAAGTAGCTGCGGAAAAAACCAAACATGATGTAGTGGGAAAATAGAAAGTGTTAATGAAAATATATAGGAATGATACTCTAGCGCCCCATGAAACTTGATGATGTCCAGCGCATTGCGCACCTTTCTAGGCTTGAGTTAAATCAGGCAGAAGCCGAGGCAGTTTTGCCTCAATTGCAGGCCATTTTTTCCTTGGTGGAGGAAATGCAGGCCGTTGATACAAGCGGGCTTGAGCCTTTGGCTCATCCCATCCTCTTTTTGCGTGATTTGGCCCAGCCTATGCGTGCTGACCAAGTGACCGAGTCTGACCATCGCGCCGAAAACATGCAATCAGCCCCTGCGCAGCAGGATGGCTACTTCCTTGTACCAAGGGTGATCGAATGAGTTGGCACAACACTCCTATAGCCTTAATGGCAAAAGCGCTAGCCGCTAAAGAGGTTTCTAGCACCGAGCTCACTCAGTACTTTTTGAACCGTATTGAAGCTGGAAAGCAGTGGAATGCCTATCTTGATGTGAATGCTCACTTAAGCTTAGAGCAAGCTAATAAAGCAGATCAGTTAATTTCATCTGGCAAAGCGGGCAAATTAACCGGCATCCCCATTGCGCATAAAGATGTCTTTGTAACGCGTGGCTGGAAGTCGACTGCAGCCTCCAAAATCCTGGAGGGATACCAGAGCCCATTCGATGCCACGGTAGTGGCGAATCTGGGTATCCCAGATGAAAACAATCCCCATGGCGCTGGCATGGTTTGTCTGGGCAAGACAAATATGGATGAGTTCGCTATGGGCTCTTCTAATGAAAACTCTGCTTACGGCCCGGTTTTAAATCCATGGAATGCCGCGCACGTTGCCGGCGGTTCTTCAGGCGGCTCTGCAGCAGCAGTTGCTGCTGGGTTAGCGCCGATTGCTACTGGTACCGATACAGGCGGCTCCATTCGCCAGCCAGCTGCATTTTGTGGCTTAACTGGAATTAAGCCCAGCTATGGGCGTGTTTCTCGTTACGGCATGATTGCCTACGCATCTTCACTCGATCAAGCGGGCCCGATGGGCAAGACCGCAGAAGATTGCGCTTTGCTGCTTTCAGCAATGTCTTCGCATGATCCACGTGACTCCACTTCTTTAGCGGACTCCGGAGAAGATTACGGCCGTTACCTCAACCAAAACTGGAAAGATGGAAACAACAATTCAGCAAAACCACTAGATGGTTTGCGTGTTGGTTTACCAAAAGAATTTTTTGCTGAAGGTTTAGCAAGCGATGTTGCCAAGTCCGTTAATGAAGCCTCCAAGCTTTTAGAAAACTTAGGCGCCACATTAATTGAAGTAAGTTTGCCCAAAACCAAATTATCTATCCCCGTTTATTACGTTTTAGCACCTGCAGAAGCATCGAGTAATTTGAGTCGCTTTGATGGTGTTCGTTACGGATATCGCGCAAATGAATACCGTGATCTTGGTGATATGTATGCTAAGTCTCGCACCGAGGGTTTTGGCTCGGAAGTAAAGCGCCGCATCATGATTGGAACCTATGTCCTTTGTCATGGTTACTATGATGCTTACTATCTTCAGGCGCAAAAGATTCGTCGCATTATTGCGGCAGATTTTCAGGCGGCTTTTAATCAATGTGATGTCATCTTGGGGCCCGTAGCCCCTGATGTAGCCTGGCGCTTAGGTGAAAAGTCAAAAGACCCTGTGCAAATGTATTTAGAAGATATTTATACGCTATCAACAAACTTGGCAGGCCTGCCGGCAATGAGTGTGCCATGCGGATTTAATGCCAATAATTTACCTATTGGCATGCAGCTCATCGGCAATTATTTTTCTGAAGCACGCCTCTTGCAGGTAGCTCATCAATATCAGCAGGCCAGTGATTGGCATTTGCGTCAAGCAAGCGAGGTGGCATGATGCAATGGGAAGTCGTTATTGGTCTAGAGACCCACGCACAATTACAAACACAGTCGAAGATTTTTAGTGGTGCAAGCACGCGCTTTGGTGCGGAGCCAAACACGCAAGCATGTGCGGTGGACCTTGCGCTGCCTGGTGTATTGCCAGTGCTCAATCGCCAAGCAGTAGAGCATGCGATTTGTTTTGGGCTAGCAGTGAATGCAAAGATTTCACCGGCAAGCATCTTTGCACGCAAGAACTATTTCTATCCTGATTTACCTAAGGGCTATCAAATTAGTCAAATGGAAATTCCAGTGGTGGTTGGAGGAAAAGTTGAAATCCTGGTTGGCGATGAGATGAAGGTAGTTGAGCTCACTCGCGCCCACATGGAAGAAGACGCAGGTAAATCAGTCCACGAAGAAGGTTTTGCTGGTCCCCATGGAGAGCCTTCTAGTGGCATCGATTTAAATCGTGCAGGAACACCTTTGCTGGAAATCGTGACTGAGCCCGTAATGCGCAGTGCCGCAGAGGCGGTTGCCTATGCCAAAGCGCTACATGGCCTGGTGGTTTGGCTGGGTGTTTGTGACGGCAATATGCAAGAAGGTTCATTCCGTTGCGATGCAAACGTATCTGTTCGCCCTATGGGGCAAGCAGAGTTTGGTACCCGTTGCGAAATTAAGAATCTGAACTCTTTCCGTTTCTTGGAAGAGGCAATTCAATACGAGGTGCGTCGTCAAATTGAGTTAATTGAAGATGGCGGTACCGTCGTTCAAGAAACCCGTTTATATGATCCCGATCGCGGTGAAACACGTAGCATGCGTAGCAAAGAAGATGCGAATGACTATCGCTACTTCCCGGACCCTGACTTATTGCCTGTAGTCATTGATGATGCATGGATTGAAGATGTGCGTAGCAAGATGCCTGCACTCCCTGCGCAGTTGCGTGATCAGTGGCAAAGCGAATTTGGTTTAAGCGCCTACGATGCGCAGTTGCTCACGCAAGATCGTGATACTGCAAAAGTATTTGAAGACCTATTGGCAATCGTTGGTAAGCCATTAGCAAAAGCAGCGGCTAATTTAATTGCTGGCGAACTTGCATCGTCATTAAATCGTGCTGGTATTGCTGCGGCAGATGCGCCATTAAAGGCGGAACATTTAGCGCCATTACTGACTCGCGTCGCGGATGGCACTATCTCCAACAAAATTGCTAAAGACATTTTTTCGATTCTTTGGGAAGAGGCTCTTGCAGGCAAGACCATTAGCACTGTAGATCAAGTGATTGATGCCAAGGGTTTGAAGCAAATTAGTGATAGCGGTGCAATTGAGGCCATCATTGATCAAGTTTTGGCGGCGAATCAGAAATCGGTTGAAGAGTTCCGCTCTGGCAAAGAGAAGGCATTTAATGCTTTGGTAGGCCAGATCATGAAAGCTTCTCAAGGCAAAGCCAATCCTGGTCAGGTAAATGAACTCTTGCGTAAAAAGCTGGGTTAACAAAAGAACATTTTTAGAAAGCAATTGATGAGCGCAATAGATCCAAAACAAGCCGAGCAAGAAGAGTTAGTTGCTGAGTGGTTGCGTGTAACCCCAGGCTTTTTTGAGCGCTATGCTGATCTCTTTAATGAGATTCGTATTAAGCATCCGCATGAAGATCGTGCCATCTCTTTGCAAGAGCGTCAGATGACGGTGTTGCGTACACAAAATCAAGAACTCAATCGTCGCTTAAGTGAGATGCTGCACTTTGGTAGTCGTAACGATAAAACGCAGCAAAGTTTAGTTGCTTGGCTTTTGCGTTTAATGAAAGCAAACAATAAAGCCGATGTAGAGTCTGCGATTACTTCTGGCTTGGCCGAAGTCTTTGAAGTGGAGTCTGCGCAATTGCTGTCACCGAATTCTGCATTTAGTCCTTGGGTTGACACCCCCTTGTGTGGTTCTGCAAAAGAGTTGGCTGCTGCCAGCGTAGATCTTTTAGCAAGTCAAACCACTATCGATCCTGAGTGGCAAAGCATGGTCGCTATTGGCTTGCCGCTGGGCAAAAGTATTGGCGCCAATCAATCGCCAGCAGTATTGTTGCTAGCAAGTAAAGACGAATCCCGCTTTACTGCAGACATGGGCGCGTTTTATTTACGTCAGATCGCTGAACTCACTGCTGCAGCTTTGGATCGCATCCAAGCTTATGAAATTAAAGGCGACTGACCTTCATCCCCTCATGCAAGAGTATTTGCATGAGTTGCATGTCTTGCGCCAACTCTCGCCGCATACGCTCAAAGCGTATGGCATGGACCTGAGTGATTTACAAAACTTTGCCCTTGAAGATGCCATTGAACTTTTAAAGGTAAGCAATGGGCATGTGCGTCGTTGGGCTGGTCGTTTGCATTCAAAAGGTAAATCTTCGAGAAGTATTGCGAGAGCACTTTCTGCATGGCGTGGTTGGTATGACTGGCTAAGCGAAAAGGATGCGCGACGTGATACACGCGCAGGTAAGGTAACAAGCGCGTTGGTTGCAAACCCCGTAGATGATGTGAAGGCGCCTAAGCGCTTGAAGTCTTTGCCTAAAGCTTTATCTGTTGAGCAGGCGCTTGCTTTGGTAAATCAAGCAGTCAAAGAGGCGGAAGAGAAAAAGGATTTAGAGTCGATTCGGGATGCGGCTATTATTGATCTGCTCTATTCCTCGGGCTTGCGTCTTTCAGAGCTTTTGGGTATTGATGTGATGCAAAGTAAAAATCGCCAACATGAGTCTGCAGGTTGGTTGGATTGGGATGCTGCGGAGGTAACGGTTTTGGGCAAGGGCGGTAAACGACGCTCCGTTCCTGTTGGTGTGCCCGCTATGAAATCTCTTATGGCATGGCGAGAGCTGCGCGATGACGTAAGCTACCCCGAAGAGTCCATCGCACTATTTTTATCTGCCACAGGTAAGCGTTTATCGCCACGCACAGTGCAGGCACGCTTACGCACCTTAGCCATGCGCGCTGGTTTACCAACGCATGTGCACCCCCATATGATGAGACATAGCTTTGCAAGTCATGTGTTGCAGTCATCACAAGATTTGCGCGCCGTCCAGGAGATGTTGGGGCACGCCAGCATCGCTAGCACCCAGATTTATACCTCCCTTGACTTTCAGCACCTTGCCCAGGCCTACGATAAAGCGCATCCACGCGCAAAGGCTGGCAAAGACTGAGGAACTCGGTAAGATAGAAGGTTTCCCGCTTTGGGAAACTTTAGCCTCTAGATTTTGATTGGATCATCCATGGCATTAATTCCGGTAACCATTTTGACGGGCTTCTTAGGAAGCGGCAAAACCACATTGCTTAAACACATTCTGACTGAAGAGCATGGCAAAAAAATTGCCGTGATTGAGAATGAGTTCGGCGAAGAAAATATTGATAACGATATTTTGGTGCAAGACAACCAAGAGAATATTGTGCAAATGAGTAATGGCTGTATTTGCTGCACCATTCGTGGCGACCTCGTTGAAGCGCTAAATGAGCTTTGGGAGCAGCGCAAGGATAAGAAGATTAGCTTTGATCGCGTTGTGATTGAAACCACGGGCGTTGCTAATCCCGGCCCTGTAGCCCAGACTTTCTTTATGGATGACGATGTTGCCGATCACTATGTCTTAGATGCTGTGGTTACCCTAGTGGATGCTAAGCACGGTCAGCAGCAGCTCAATGAACATGAAGAAGCCCAGCGCCAGGTTGGCTTTGCTGATCAAATCTTTATTACCAAGACAGATTTAGTTACTCCTGCAGAAGTAGATGCTTTGCGCAATCGTCTGATGCATATGAACCCAAGAGCGCCGATTTCTGGCATTTCCAAGGGTGTGGTGCCACTGAATGCGGTTTTGGACCTTAAGGGCTTTAATCTGAACGCCAAGCTGGATATCGATCCGCACTTCTTGGAGCAAGATGACCATGATCACGAACATTGTGGCCATGACCATAGTCATGATCATGATCACAGCACCTGTGGCCATGACCATAGCCATGACCACCACCATGGTCATGCAGGCCACACGGACCGCATTCAATCCTTTGTTTTTCGTAGTGATAAACCCTTTGATCACAAAAAGCTGGAAGACTTCCTTGGCGGCATCTTGGAGGTCTTTGGAGAGAAGATGCTGCGCTATAAAGGCGTGCTTTATGTGAAGGGAAGTGCCCGAAAAGTGGTGTTCCAGGGGGTTCATCAGATGATGGGCAGCGATTTAGCCGGGCCTTGGGGTTCAGAACCCAAGCAAACCCGTATGGTGTTCATTGGCATCGATCTGCCCAAAGACACCCTACTGGCTGGGCTTGAAGGCTGTTTGGCCTAGGAAGATTCGGGTACAATCCGCCGCCACGGTCAATATTATGAATATTGAAAAATATTGATTAGATGGCTGTAAAAGTTTGGCAGAATGAGGCAATAATGCTTCAAACCAAGGAAGAATGAGATGACGGTAAAAACAGCAACAAAACCAGCAACTGCTGCAAAAACAAGCAGTAAAGCTGCGAGCACAAAAGCTCCAAAAGGCGCGCCCTTAACGGAAGCTGAATTGCTCAAGATGTCCGAGAAGGACTACATGAGTGCTGCCCAGTTAGATTTTTTCCGTCAAAAATTACTCACCCTTAAAGATGACATTCTGAAGAATGCATCCGAGACAACAGAACATTTGCGTGAAAATATTTTGGTTCCAGATCCTGCGGATCGTGCCACGATTGAAGAAGAGCATGCCTTGGAGTTACGTACACGTGACCGTGAGCGTAAGTTGCTCAAAAAAGTAGAGCAAGCACTGGCGCGTATTGAATCTGGTGATTACGGTTGGTGTGAAGAAACTGGTGAGCCAATCGGCCTGAACCGTTTAATTGCAAGGCCTACAGCCAATTTATCTCTTGAGGCTCAAGAGCGTCGTGAACTCCGTCAAAAACTATTTGGCGAATAAATTTTAAGTAGCAATGACTAAGCATTTACCAACTATTAGTGATATCTCTCCTTTATTAAAGGCGGAGATTTTGGCTGAGGCTTTGCCTTACATCCGCTCGTATCATGGCAAAACTATCGTGATCAAGTACGGCGGAAACGCTATGGTTGAAGAGCGCCTCAAAGAAAGTTTTGCACGCGACGTTATTTTGTTGAAACTCGTTGGCATGAATCCAGTGGTGGTTCATGGCGGCGGACCGCAAATTGATGAAGCTCTCAAAAAGATTGGTAAGACTGGCACCTTTATTCAAGGTATGCGCGTTACCGATGAAGAGACCATGGAAGTAGTTGAATGGGTTCTTGGCGGCGAAGTGCAACAAGACATTGTGATGTTGATTAACCACTTTGGCGGCCAGGCGGTAGGCTTGACCGGTAAAGACGGTGGACTTATCCGCGCCAAGAAGATGTTGGTTGCCGATGAAAAGATTGCTGGCGGAACTATTGATTTGGGATTTGTTGGCGAAATCGAGGCCATCAATCCAGCAGTTGTAAAAGCTTTGCAGGACGACGCCTTTATTCCGGTGATCTCCCCGATTGGATTTAGCGAAGAAGGTCAGGCTTACAACATCAATGCAGATTTGGTGGCTGGCAAGATGGCTGAAATTTTGCACGCAGAGAAGTTAGTCATGATGACCAATATTCCGGGGGTGATGGATAAAAACGGCACTCTTTTAACTGACCTTACTGCACGTGAGATCGATGGCTTGTTTGCTGACGGCACGATTTCTGGCGGTATGTTGCCGAAGATTTCTTCTGCATTAGACGCAGCAAAGAGCGGCGTTAATTCAGTGCACATTATTGATGGCCGTATTGAACACTCTTTATTGCTAGAGATTCTGACCGAGCAAGCATTCGGTACGATGATCCGCTCCAGATAAGTAGATAAGCATGCGTGAATCTTTAGAGCCAGCAGATATAAACGACAGCAGCGCTGACGCCGCTAAGACACGCAAGCGTCCTAAGCCAGGCGAACGCCGTCTACAGATCTTGCAAGTGCTCGCAGAAATGCTGCAAAACCCGAAAGGTGAGCGCGTTACCACTGCCGCTTTAGCAGCGAAGATTCAAGTTTCAGAAGCTGCCTTGTATCGCCATTTTGCGAGTAAGGCGCAGATGTTTGAGGGCCTGATTTCTTTTATTGAGCAAACTGTTTTTGGCTTGATTAATCAGATCAACCAAAAAGAAGAGTCTGGTCTTGCTCAGGCGCGCGGTATTTTGCAAATGCTCTTGTTCTTCGCAGAAAAGAATCCCGGCATGACTCGTGTTTTATTGGGTGATGCTTTATTGCAAGAGGATGATCGTTTGCAAGAGCGTATTACTCAAGTGTTGGATCGTGTCGAAGCATCCCTCAAGCAGGCATTGCGAATCGCTCAAACCCAAGGCGGCAATTGGGCCCAACTGGGTCAAGAAGAGGTTAGTATTCGTGCTGCTATGTTGATGAGTTTTGTTTTGGGTCGTTGGCATCGCTTTGCCCGTAGCGGGTTTAAGAAGTTGCCCACCGAAGCATCCGATGTTAGTTTGCGCCTTCTCCTTTCAGAATGAGCGAGCTAAACCTCTCTAGAAATACCATTCATTTTGCCGAGCCCTTGCCTTTGCAGAGTGGCGCTGTGTTGTCTGGCTACGATTTAGTGATTGAAACCTACGGCAAGCTCAACGCAGACAAAAGTAATGCCGTATTGGTTTGTCATGCACTCAACGCATCACATCATGTAGCCGGACCAAGTCCAGAAGATCCAACAGATATCGGTTGGTGGGACAACATGATTGGCCCAGGCAAGCCAGTGGATACCAATCACTTCTTCGTCATCGGTGTAAATAATTTAGGTTCTTGCTTTGGCTCTACTGGGCCTATGAGTATTAATCCCGCTACAGGTAAGCCTTACGGCGCGGAGTTTCCGGTAGTTACCGTTGAGGATTGGGTGAACACTCAGGCACGTTTAGCTGATAAGTTGGGCATCCGAAAGTTCGCTGCTGTGATGGGCGGCAGTTTGGGTGGTATGCAGGCAATGGCTTGGGCTATCCAGTTTCCCAAGCGAATAGATCATTGTGTCGTAGTTGCATCTACGCCAAAACTGAGCGCTCAAAATATTGCATTCAATGAAGTGGCACGTAATGCCATTTTGTCTGACCCCGATTTTTATGGCGGCAACTATTACGAGCATGGCGTAGTACCTAAACGTGGTTTACGTTTAGCTCGCATGGTTGGGCACATCACCTATTTGTCTGATGATGATATGGCAGAAAAATTTGGGCGCGAATTACAACGTCCTAATGGCGAATCCAATGACTACCGCTTTAGTTTTGATGTTGAATTTGAAGTTGAAAGTTATCTCCGCCATCAAGGCGATAAGTTTTCAACCTACTTTGATGCTAATACTTATTTACTGATTACCCGTGCGCTTGATTATTTTGATCCTGCACGCCGTTACGATGGCAGTCTCAATCGCGCCCTGGCAGAAGTGCAGTCAAAGTTTTTGGTGGTGAGTTTTTCAACGGACTGGCGTTTCCCGCCCAATCGTAGTCGCGAGATTGTGGAGTCTTTGCTGAGCAATAAGAGCGAAGTGACTTACGCTGAGATTGATGCGCCCCATGGGCATGATGCCTTCTTATTGGATGACGCTCGATATCATAATTTGGTACGAGCCTACTTTAAGCAAATGCGCGAGACCCAATCATGAGTAATCTCAATAAACGCGCCGACTTTGCTGCTATTGCCAATTGGATTGCACCAAATACTCAAGTATTAGATTTGGGTTGTGGAGACGGTAGTTTCT
Source organism: Polynucleobacter sp. KF022 (assembly GCF_027924105.1). Classification (NCBI taxonomy): domain Bacteria; kingdom Pseudomonadati; phylum Pseudomonadota; class Betaproteobacteria; order Burkholderiales; family Burkholderiaceae; genus Polynucleobacter; species Polynucleobacter sp. KF022. The sequence goes on along the minus strand of NZ_AP026972.1, from coordinate 1,814,933 downwards.
TAGAGTTCTTGCAGAAACAAAAGCCTGTGCATTCTTATGGCGTTGAGATTGATGATTCACGCGTACTGTCTTGCGCGCAAAAAGGGTTGAATGTCATCCAACAGGACTTAGAGGGCGGCCTAGCCCTTTTTGAAGACAATAGTTTTGATACGGTTGTTCTGTCGCAAACTTTGCAAACCATTCATCAAACTGAAAAGATTTTGCGTGAAGTTGTGCGCGTAGGAAAAGAATCGGTAATTTCGTTTCCTAACTTTGGCCATTGGTCGCACCGCCTTGCTGTGGGCTTAGGCCGTATGCCAGTCTCTAAGAGCCTGCCCTATCAGTGGTACAACACGCCAAACGTGCGCGTGCTTACTGTTGCCGATTTTGAGAAGCTAGCCTCTAGTCTTGGCTTAAAGATTCTCGATCAATGCATCTTGCACGAAGGTCGCCAAGTTACTTTGATGCCGAACCTTTTTGGCAGTCTTGCCTTATTCCGCATTCGTCGCGCCTAGGATAAAAATACAAAGGTGTTAACTGCAGTCCAATCTTGGATAAAAGATTTTCGGGTTTATCTCGAGTGGCCTTGCTTGCGCATGCTATTCCTGGGCTTCTCCGCGGGCCTACCTTTGCTGCTCATTTTGGGAACCCTTAGTTTTTGGTTGCGTGAAGCCGGCATTGATCGCAGCACTATTGGCTACTTAACCTGGGTTGGTTTGATCTATGCCTTTAAGTGGATGTGGGCACCTCTCATAGATCGTTTGCAAATTCCCTTGCTAACGAAATTGTTTGGCCGCCGCCGCAGTTGGTTGCTCTTTGCACAAGCGCTCATCATTTTGGGTCTGGTTGGCATGTCAACTTTAGATCCGAAGCTCGCACTCAATTCGATTGTTTGGTGCGCCTTGTTGGTGGCCTTTGGTTCTGCTACTCAAGACATTGCTTTAGATGCATTTCGGATTGAATCTGCCAATAGTGATCATCAGGCAGCTTTAGCTGCAACCTATCAAACCGGATATCGACTGGCTTTGATTTGGGCTGGTGCTGGCGTTCTTTGGCTTGCTGCTCGCGCTGAAACGGGCAGTGGATACGATGCGAGTGCATGGCAATTTGCCTACCTCTGTATGGCCGCCTCTATTGGCGTTGGCGTGATTACGACCTTGCTAAGCAAAGAGCCAGTCAAGTATGAGTTGGCAAAAGTGCGTACCGCCAAAGCATGGCTATATCAAACGCTTATAGAGCCTTTTGCAGAATTCATCACCCGCTATCGTTGGCATGCAGTATTGATTTTGTCTTTGATTGCCGTTTATCGCATTAGTGATGTAGTGATGGGCATTATGGCTAATCCGTTCTATGTAGATATGGGCTACACCAAAGATGAGGTGGCGGCAGTCAGTAAAGTATTTGGTGTGGTTATGACTTTAGTGGGTGCATTTCTTGGTGGCGTACTTACATTACGATTTGGTGTGCTCCGCATTTTATTTGTAGGCGCTGTTCTGTCTGCGGTCAGCAATCTGTTGTTTGCCTGGTTGGCAACACAAGGCCATGACTTGCATGGCTTGATTTGGGTAATTTCTGCAGACAACCTTAGCTCAGGCATTGCAAGCGCAGCCTTTATAGCTTTCTTATCTTCGCTAACCAATATTCGCTACTCAGCTACTCAATATGCTTTGTTTAGCTCGATGATGTTACTGCTGCCTAAATGGTTGGCAGGTTTCTCAGGCGTGTTTGTTGATAATTTCGGGTACCAAGCATTCTTCTTTGGTACCGCCATTATTGGTGCTCCAGTGCTGCTCTTAATTTGGGCCACGATTCATTTCAAGATCGTGCAGATCAAAAAAGAAGGGGAGTAATCTCCCCTGCTGTTTTTTTACTGCAATTTACTACCACTTAAATCTTCCAGTCGTAATCTACAGTGAGTGGTGCGTGGTCCGAAAATTTTTCATCTTTATAAACAGCAGTTTTCTTAGCGGTTTGCGCAATACCTGGTGTGCTGATGTGATAGTCAATGCGCCACCCTACGTTTTTTGCATAGGCTTGCCCGCGATTGCTCCACCAGGTGTAACAAGCTTCAGTTGCCTCAGGTTCAAGCTGGCGATAGACATCAACGTAACCCACTTTGTTAAATAGATTGCTGAGCCATGCGCGCTCCTCTGGCAAGAAGCCAGAATTTTTGAGATTACCTTTCCAGTTCTTTAAATCAATTTCTTGATGAGCAATATTCACGTCGCCACAAAGAACGATTTCACGACCAGACTTTTTAAGATCGATGAGATGAGGTAAAAAGCTGTCGAGATAGCGGTATTTGGCCTCTTGTCGCTCTGGTGAGCTTGAACCAGAGGGCATATAAACCGAAATGACAGAAAGCCCCTTAAAGCGTGCTTCTACATAACGCCCCTCAGCATCGAACTCTTCATTGCCATACCCGTACAAGACCTCATCAGGCTTGTGGGGGGTATAAATACCGCAGCCGCTATAGCCTTTCTTCTCGGCATGATGGAAAAAGGCATGCATGCCATCGGGATTGAGAATGGCGTCTTCTAAATCATCACGCTGGGCCTTGAGTTCTTGCATGCAAATGAAGTCAGCTTTTTGCTGACCAGCCCATGGCAGAAAGCCTTTTTTGACTGCGGAACGGATACCGTTGAGGTTCGCGGAAATGATGCGTAACATGTAGGCCTATGAGCTCAAATAATTCAAATCAAGATAACTTTATACGTTTTGCCTTAGAGGCAAAGGTTTTGTCCTTCGGGGAGTTTAAAACTAAAGCGGGCAGACTCTCGCCTTATTTCTTTAATGCCGGTGAATTCAACGACGGCGCTCGTTTGAGTGCGCTAGGCCGCTACTATTCCAAGGCATTACAAGAATCGAAGTTGCAATTCGACATGCTTTATGGCCCAGCCTATAAAGGCATCACACTTGCGGCTGCTACAGCAATCGCTTTGGCTGATGATGGCATCAACGTTCCTTACGCCTACAACCGCAAAGAAGCAAAAGATCATGGCGAAGGTGGCGTCTTGGTGGGCGCTCCTGTTAAGGGGCGAGTGGTGATTATTGATGACGTGATTTCTGCTGGAACCTCTGTAAGAGAGTCTGTGGATCTGATTCGTAAAGCTGGAGCAGAGCCTGCTGCAGTATTGATTGCTTTAGATCGTATGGAGCGTTCGGGTAATGCCGTTGAGGTTGGTGATAAATCTGCTGTACAAGCAGTAGAACAAGAGTTTGGTTTGCCGGTGATCTCGATTGCTAACCTAGCTGGCTTGATGTCTTTCTTAACTGCTTCAAGTGATACTCAGTTAACTAATTATTTGCCTGCAGTAAGAGCCTACCGCGAAAAATACGGCATCTAAGAGCAAGCGCTCTTAGATTTCTGTCTCACCTTCAAATACAGTAACCGCAGGACCAGTCATGATGACTGGTTGAGCAACGCCATCAATGGTTCCTGCCCACGCAATCTGTAGGTCGCCTCCACGTGTATGAACCTTTACCGGTGAATCTAATAAGCCCCTGCGAATGCCAGAAACAACTGCTGCACAAGCACCGGTTCCGCAAGCTAAAGTTTCTCCTGCGCCGCGCTCAAACACGCGTAATTTAACTTCGTTGCGATAGATGACTTGTAGGTAGCCTGCATTCACTCTTTTGGGGAACGCAGCAAACTTTTCAATCTCAGGGCCTTCCTCGAGGACGGGCGCGCTATCAACGTCGCCAACTACTTGCACTGCATGTGGGTTGCCCATGGATAAGACCCCTACCAAACTATCATGGGTAGCAGGGTGGTTTAAGGGGAGTGCATATAACGTTTCTTGAAACTCTTGAACACTCGCTAAACCATTGGCATTAAATGGAATGAGGCTATGCTCAAAAATGGGAGCCCCCATATCCACTTCTACTTGCCCATCCGCATGAGATTTGAGGGTGATAACAGTATGCGCCACTTCTACACGTAATGGGTTCTTGTTGGAAAGACCTTGATCGAGTACAAAACGTACAAAGCAACGTGAGCCGTTGCCACATTGCTCTACTTCGCCGCCGTCAGCATTAAAGATGCGATAGCGAAAATCAGCATCTGGGCGCGTCGCCTTTTCAACCAGCAGAATTTGATCTGCGCCAATGCCAAATTGACGATGGGCTAATGCTTGCCATTGCTCACGTGAAATACCGCTGAGATCTTGATCAATGCCATTGAGCACAATGAAGTCATTGCCAGCACCATGCATTTTGGTGAAGCGTAACTTGCGTATTGGATTGTTTGTGTTGGTGCTCAAAATATTTCCATTTAATCGTAAAGACTAGGTTCGCCAGGCGGCCTATGTTTAAAGCGCTTATGTACCCAATAGTACTCTGCTGGTCTTTCACGAACAAGCTCCTCAATATATTGATTGAGACGTGCAGTATCTTGGTCGGGATCATCGCTTGGAAAGTTTTCGAGCGGTGCTCCAATATTACATATGTAACCCGTTTTATTTGCGTTTAAAAAAGTCGTCATTAAACACACTTCTGCCCCGCTGAGCTTAGCTAGACGTGAGACAGAAGTTACGGTGCTGGTAGGAATGTTAAAAAATGGAACAAAAATGGAGTCGCGTGGGCCTAGATCGATATCCGGGGCAATGACAACAAAGTTTCCGCTTCTAGTTTCCCTAATAAGATCTCGCAGTCGACTTTGCCTTTCAATCGATTTAGCCCCAAAGCGATCTCGCCACTCAACCATTTTTTGATTGAAAAATGGATTCTTCATTTTTTGGTAAAGACCCGCTCCACGTGGCCAACCATTTTTCATGCCGAGGGCTGAGAGTGCCATAAAACCACCCTCAAGACCAACAAAATGTGGGTTTACTAAAATACGCGGCTTTCGATCGCCCAATGGGACTTGAGATTCAAGATGCACAAAAGACAAAATTTGTTTACTTGTTCCCAGCCATACTCTGCTTCGCTCTACAACACTGCGCCCAAATAATTTCCAGTGCTCAATTGCAAGCTTGTTAATTTCTTGCTCACTTAGATTCGGAAAGCACAAACGCAAATTAGTTTTGACTACTTTGCTACGCCCATTCGGAATGTGGGCTGCAAGCCAACCTAGGCCATAGCCAACATGGACAGTAATCGTATAGGGTAAAAAAGCAAAGAGGCGCAGAAGACTGAGCGCCAAGAAATTGAAGAGGTTTTGTAACCAGGTCATTCCAGAAATAATAACGAATTTATTTAATTGCTTGGGGGCAATTCTGCACCGGCGGGATGCTTGTAGCGGTTATATGACCAAATGAATTGCTCGGGTGCAATAAGCACTGCATTTTCAATTGCAACATTAAGCTCCGCAGCTGCTATGTCGGCATTCTCGGACAAGGGCGCAAGACGTGTTGCTTGCATTAACCAGCCAGCCCCAATACCTTTGCGTTTAGCGGTAAACATCACTACTGGCGTGTTGTTGCGGTTAGCAAGACGAGCTGGCAACGGGGTTGTATAAGCAGGACGCCCAAAGAATGGCACCCATACACCTTCGCCACCGCTAGGCACTTGATCTGGAAGAATGCCAATGGCCTCGCCTCTAGTCAGTGCCCGAGTCATTTGACGAACGCCATTAAGGTTGGTCGGAACAAAATGCATATTGGGATAGGCGCGACCCTCTTCAACTACTTCGTTAAGCCATTCTTGGCGTGATGGTCGATAGAGAATGGTTGCAGGAAAATGTTGGGCTAACACGCGAGGAATAATTTCAAAGCCACCCAAGTGAGGGGTGAGCATTACCAAACCATGACCTTCGCTGATTGCTGCTTCAACGACATCCCAGTTATGAACCTCAACTAATTTAAGAGCTTTTTCTGGATTGCGCCAAATCCACAGACTGTCTGAGAACAGCATGCCAGAGGCCCTAACTGCCCCCCAAAGCCGGAAGGGAAGGCCTCGATCATTCACCACAGCCTCATACTGCGGCCGAAAGAGAGAGCGGTATTGCTTGGAGCCGACATAAGCAAGCATGCCTAAAAAAGCCCCAATCAGCTGTACTAGAGCAAGGGGAAGCACGGCAATCGTATTGAGGCAGAGCTTAAGTAAGAGTTTTCGCACACCCTAATGATATTCAATGCCGCTCTCAGTGTGTGGATTTTGGCCTTCCTTGATGGATTGGACGTTTTTCGGATAAAATCCATTCATCGCTGAGTTAAGACAACTTGCAGAGCGATTCATAAATTCTGCTAAAGCGTCGCCGTTGTAGTTCCTGGCACGTCGAGTTGTCCAAATGATGTGTTAATTAAATAAGGAATATGCAATGGCAAATGATTACTTCTTTACCTCAGAATCAGTCTCTGAAGGTCACCCCGATAAAGTAGCAGACCAAATCTCTGATTCGATTCTCGATGCCATCTTGGCTCAAGATCCAACCGCACGTGTTGCGGCAGAAACTTTGTGCAACACCGGCTTGGTAGTTTTGGCCGGCGAGATCACTACGAACGCTAACGTTGATTACATCCAAGTTGCACGCAATACCTTGCGCGAAATTGGATACGACAACACTGACTACGGTATCGACTACAAAGGTTGTGCAGTATTAGTTGCCTACGACAAGCAAAGCCCTGACATTGCTCAAGGCGTTGATAAAGCTCATGATGACGGCTTGGATCAAGGCGCTGGCGACCAAGGCTTAATGTTTGGTTACGCTTGTGACGAGACTGCAGAGTTGATGCCTTTGCCAATTCACCTTTCACACCGACTGGTTGAGCGTCAATCCCAGTTGCGTCGTGATGGTCGTTTGAATTGGTTGCGCCCTGATGCTAAGTCACAGGTCACCTTGCGTTATGTGGATGGCAAGCCCGACTCTATTGATACCGTTGTACTGTCTACTCAGCACGATGAAAATATTTCTCTCGAGAAATTGCGTGAAGCAGTCATTGAAGAAATCATCAAGCCAGTATTGCCTAAACATTTGATCAAAGGTGCTATCAACTTTTTGGTTAACCCAACAGGTCGTTTTGTTATCGGCGGTCCACAAGGCGATTGCGGTTTAACTGGTCGCAAAATTATTGTGGATACCTACGGCGGTGCAGCCCCCCACGGCGGCGGCGCTTTCTCTGGCAAAGATCCATCCAAGGTTGACCGTTCTGCTGCATACGCTGGCCGTTATGTTGCGAAGAACGTGGTTGCTGCTGGCTTGGCAAGCAAGTGTTTGATTCAGATTTCTTACGCGATTGGTGTTGCGAAACCAACTTCAGTAATGGTGAGCACATTTGGCACAGGCAAGATTTCAGATGAGAAGATTGCTCAATTGGTTTCCGAGCATTTTGACTTGCGTCCAAAAGGCATTGTGAAGATGCTCAACCTCTTGCGCCCAATTTATAAGAAGACTGCTGCTTACGGCCACTTTGGTCGTGAGGAACCAGAATTTACTTGGGAGCAAACAGACAAAGCGGCTGCATTACGTGCCGCAGCAGGTCTGTAAGTAGGAAATACGCAGTTTGTAGGCGTATTGAGGCGAAATATGCAGTAATTGTTTACAATTACTGCATACCTTCAAGGAGCGTTGCAAGGAATGCTGAGACCCAGTACTTCCCCAGGCTTGAAGGGAGTGGATTCCTAAACGGAGTTTGCTAATTGCAACCGCGCTCGCTAACCCATGATTCAATGGCTAGCGAGTTTCTACTCCAGCATTGGATCGTATTTAGCTGGAGCATTAATGAATACCGTTTCTGATTTAAATAACTTTGTAGCAACTCGTTGCGCAATTGCTGATATCACTTTGGCTGACTTTGGTCGAAAAGAAATTGCGATTGCTGAAACGGAGATGCCTGGCTTGATCGCAATTCGTGATGAGTTTGCTGCACAGCAGCCACTCCGTGGCGCACGCATTACTGGTTCATTGCATATGACTATTCAAACAGCTGTGCTGATTGAAACTCTGGAGGCACTTGGTGCTGAAGTGCAATGGGCTTCATGCAATATTTTCTCTACACAAGATCATGCTGCTGCTGCAATTGCTGCTAACGGCACTCCTGTGTTTGCTATCAAAGGCGAAACCCTTGAGCAGTACTGGGACTTTACCCATCGTATTTTTGAGTGGGCGGATGGCGGCTACACCAACATGATTTTGGATGACGGTGGCGACGCTACTTTGTTATTGCACCTTGGTGCTCGCGCTGAAAAAGATCAAGCCTGCTTGAATCACCCAACTAGCGAAGAAGAAACTATTTTGTTTGCGGCCATTAAAAAGAAATTGGCGCAAGATCCTACTTGGTACTCAACACGCTTGGAAAAAGTAAAAGGCGTTACAGAGGAAACCACTACAGGCGTACACCGTTTGTATCAAATGTTTGCCAAGGGTGATTTGAAGTTCCCAGCAATCAACGTAAACGACTCCGTTACTAAGAGCAAATTCGACAACCTGTACGGTTGCCGCGAATCTTTAGTTGATGCGATTAAGCGCGCTACTGACGTGATGGTTGCTGGTAAGGTTGCAGTAGTTTGCGGCTACGGCGACGTGGGCAAAGGTTCTGCACAAGCATTGCGTGCTTTATCTGCTCAAGTGTGGGTAACAGAAGTTGACCCAATTTGTGCATTGCAAGCTGCAATGGAAGGTTACCGTGTTGTAACTATGGATTACGCTGCTGACAAAGCAGATATCTTTGTTTCTGCAACAGGCAACTACCATGTGATTACGCATGACCATATGGCAAAGATGAAGAACCAAGCCATCGTTTGTAATATCGGCCACTTTGATAATGAGATCGATGTTGCTGGTATTGAAAAATACAAGTGGGAAGAGATCAAGCCACAAGTTGACCATGTGATTTTCCCGGCTGCCAATGGCAAGCCTGAGAAGCGCATCATCATTTTGGCTAAAGGACGTTTAGTTAATCTTGGTTGCGGTACGGGGCACCCTTCTTACGTGATGAGCTCTTCATTTGCAAACCAAGTGATTGCTCAAATTGAATTGTGGAATGCAGTTGGTACAGATAAATACCCAATCGGTGTTTACACCTTGCCTAAGCATTTGGATGAGAAGGTTGCACGCTTACAACTCAAGACTCTCAATGCAGAGTTGACTGTGTTGTCAGATCAGCAAGCTTCTTATATTGGTGTAACGAAGGAAGGCCCGTACAAGGCTGACCACTATCGCTATTAATCCAATTAACATTCAATAGATACCTAGGCCCAAAATCATGGAATTAAGCGTTGAATTCTTTCCTCCAAAAACACCTGAAGGTGAGAGTAAGTTACATCTTGTGCGCGAGCGTTTCAGTGAAACACTCAAGCCTGCGTTTTATTCCGTGACTTTTGGCGCTGGTGGCTCTACACAGTCTGGCACATTAAAAGTGGTAAGCGACATACATGCTGCTGGTGCAGCAGTTGCCCCACACTTATCTTGTGTTGGCAGCTCACGTGAAAGCGTGCGCGAAATGTTGAAGCAATATCAAGCCTTAGGCGTAAAGCGAATTGTGGCTTTGCGCGGTGACTTACCTTCTGGTATGGGCCAGTATGGCGAGTTTCATCATGCCAATGAATTAGTAGAATTTATTCGCGCAGAGACAGGCGATTGGTTTCATATTGATGTAGCTGCTTACCCAGAGACGCATCCTCAGGCCAAGTCACCTGCTAGTGATGTTGATTTCTTTGTGCAAAAAATGAAAGCGGGTGCGAACTCCGCTGTTACACAGTATTTTTATAACAGCGATGCGTACTTCCGCTTTGTGGATGAGGCATATGACTTGGGCGTTACTCAACCCATCATTGCTGGAATCATGCCAATCACAAACAGTAGCCAGTTATTAAGATTCTCCGATGCCTGCGGTGCAGAAATCCCACGATGGATTCGTTTGCGCCTTCAATCCTATGGCGATGACATTGCCTCTATTCGTGCATTTGGTGAAGAGGTGGTCACGGATTTGTGCGATCAGCTGCTAACTGCTGGTGCACCTGGAATCCATTTCTATTCGCTAAATCAGGCTGATGCTGTTTTGGCGATTGCCGATAACTTAGACTTAACGAAGTAATCTAGCTGTACAAGCCAGACTCTGTTAGGAGCATATCCAGGGGCTCATCATGTGTTTGAGGGCCCCATTGGGAATCATCTAGTTTTTGCCAATCAAATCCAATCCCAATGCAAACAAGCTTGGGATTTTTCTGTCTGAGATCCGCTAGGGTCCGATCGAAGTAACCGCCGCCGTAGCCCAGGCGCCAGTACTGCGCTTTGCCATCCACCGCTGAGCTAGACCAACCCACGCAAGGAATAAGGATGCAGTCAGGAATGAGTTGTGGTCTTAAAACATTCTCTGGCCTGGGCTCAGGAACGCCATGCTGACTTGGAAGTAATTCATCACCCTCTTGCCACTCAAAGAAATCAAGATGCTGATCAGGGCGTGCAAATGGGAGCGCAAGTCGGCATTGATTGTCATTTTTCGCCCAGGTCAATAAATGAGGGCGCAAATCTATTTCGTTCTGAATGGGCCAATAAAGCGCTATCGATCGAATGGATTTTCCAGCCCCTGCTAAAAATTGGCTCAGATTTGCGATCAAGTTTGTTTCCGCAGTGGCATACCCATCCCCCAAAGCAAATTCTTTGCGTTGTTTTAATAAATCCTGGCGAAGAGTTTTTGGTGAATTACCGTGCATATCGACCATTATCAGGCGAAAATTAGAAGATATAGTAATCAAGTTGTTGTCCGGTTGCAGCCGTGCAAATACATATAGGGTTAGATCGCAAGAATGAAGTCCGCAATATTTAGTAGCAAGCACCTTTGGATGACCAAGATTATGATCTTGGGCCTAGCGCTGAGCATGTCTAGTAGCTTTGCAGAAAAGCTTAAAAAGCCAAGCCTGCCAAAGTCCTACGAGAGCAAAGCTGCGTCCGCGGAGGTTACCGATACTGATCGGATGTTTATCGATCTGCGTGAGGCTGCAAAAAAGAATGATGTGTTTCGGACACAGCAACTCTCTTCTGCTTTGGCAAATTATCCATTTGATGATTACGTAGCCTATTTCCGCATTAAGCCACAATTATTCGATAGTGCTGGCGGTGCGCGTAATGACTATAGCGCTGATGCCCAAGTGGTTGCTTTTTTAAATCAATATCAAGGTACAGCTTTGGCAGACCGGATGCGTAATGACTGGCTTTTGGTTTTGGGCAAGCGAAGAGATTGGGCGCGCTTTGATGCAGAGTACGCAAAATTTGTATTGGATGACGACACACAAGTGAAGTGCTACTCCCTGTTATCTAAGTTATTGCAAGGCGAAAATCCAACCAAGCTAGCAATTGATTCGCGATCGGTTCTATTGGACCCAAGTTACTTTGGGCAGGCATGTCAAGAATTGGTGCCATCGTTAGTTGCAGCCGGAGGAATGACTCCAAGTGAAGCTAAGGCAATTGGTCGCGCTGCAAGTGAAAGAGGTTTTGACACCATGGCGCGTCGCCTTGGCGGCGAAGATCCGATAGCAGATATTGTAAAAGCCGCTAAAGCCGATCCAGCAAAAGCCTATCGTGACTTTTCTCAAAATGCACCGCGTTACAGCAAAGAGAATCAAGCGGTCGCATGGGGTGTTATTGGACAGTTTTTAGCTAAGAAGTTAGATCCGAATGCGGATGATGCTTATCGTTTCCAGCAGGAGCTTGGTTACAACGAACTCCTTTCAGTTGAATCACAAGAATGGAAAGTACGAGCTGGCTTACGCGCTAAGGATTGGGTTCTAGTGAAGAATGCGATTGATGGCATGAATCCAGCGGTGCGCGCTAAAGATCCCGCATGGACGTATTGGTATGGTCGCGCATTAAAAGCGGAAGGCCAGGATGCTAAAGCCAAAGATAGTTTTGAGTTGATTGCCGATCAATACAACTTTTATGGTCAACTGGCGCGTGAAGAGTTGGGCAAATCCAATCATGCTCCCGCCAAGACCAAGGTAACTGAGCAAGAAATTGACGCAATGGCGAGCCGTAAAGGGTTTATTCGTGGTGAGCGCTTATATGCCATGAACTTGCGCTTTGAAGGTAATCGCGAGTGGAATTGGGAATTGCGCAATATGACTGATAAGCAGTTATTGGCTGCGGCTGAGTATGCGAAGCGCATTAACTTATATGACCGTGTCGTCAATACTGCTGACCGCACAAAACAAGAGCATGACTTTAGTTTGCGTTACCCAACACCATTTAAAGAAGAGCTATCCCCCATTGCACGCCAAATTGATCTGAATCTTGCTTGGGCATATGGCTTGATTCGTCAGGAGTCGCGCTTCATTATGAATGCTTCATCCTCTGTCGGTGCATCCGGCTTGATGCAGGTGATGCCTAATACGGCAAAGTATGTCGCTAAAAAAATCGGCATGACAAATTATACCAATGACAAGCTGAGCGATACCAATACGAATTTGACTCTGGGTAGTAACTATTTGAATATGGTTCTAGTAGATCTAGATGGTTCTTGGGTCTTGGCCTCGGCAGCATATAACGCGGGACCTTCACGTTCAAAGGCGTGGCGTGAAAAATTATCTGGCCCTACAGAGGGCGCTATCTTTGCAGAAACCATCCCATTTACTGAGACACGTGTATATGTGAAGAACGTACTCTCTAATGCAAATTACTATTCATCTGTAATGAACGGCCAGACACAATCTTTAAAGCAACGATTGGGTGTTATTGCACCGAAGGCTGCAACTCAATCTGAGCTTCCTTAAACGAGCAGTTACCTTATTGGGTAAAGAAAGTCTCATATGAAATACGACATCCTTCTGATTGGTGGTAATGGTTTTGTAGGGCGGGTCATTGCAGCACAACTTCAGCTTGCGGGCTATTCTGTATTGATTCCAACTGGCCATTTGGCTGCGGCACGTGAATTGCGTATGTTGCCGAAAGTTCACGTAGAAGAAGCTGATATTCATGAATTTGATGAATTACAGGGGCTTTGTGGACGCATTAAAGCAAATGGAGCAGTGATCAATTTGGTTGGCGTCTTACATGACAAACCGGCTCAGCCTTATGGAAAAGTATTCAAGGCGGCCCATGTAGATTTGCCAAAAAATATTATTACGGCGATGCAGTTGCATAGCCTAAAGCGCTATTTACACATGAGTGCATTAGGAGCTGATTCTAGTGGCCCTTCTATGTATCAGCGTAGTAAAGGTGATGGCGAGGCAGCTGTGAAGGCAAGCAATTTGGATTGGACTATTTTTAGGCCATCGGTCATTTTTGGAGCGCAAGATCAATTCATTAATTTATTTTCTAAGTTAACGAAGTTGTTTCCTGCTATGCCCTTAGCGAATCATCAGGCTCAGTTTCAGCCGGTGAACGTAGATGATGTTGCATCTGCTTTTGTGAAATCTCTATCAATGCCTCAAACGATTCATCAGTCCTATGACTTAGTCGGCCCAACCGTTTATACGATGAAGGAAATCGTTGAGTTTGCGGCTCGTAAGGCAAAAACCAGTTGCACCATTATTCCGGTGCCTGCCTTTGTTGGCTATTTACAGGCTCTCGCATTTGAATTTTTGCCCGGGCCAACCCTAATGTCGCGTGACAATATTGCCTCTATGCAATTGCCCAATACGTTACCTGAAAAAGGCGTTGATGCGTTGACGGACATATTCAAAATGAGTCGTCGTAGTTTGGAAGGCATGCAGTAATGAAAGTCTATGCAGTAGGCGGAGCTATACGGGATACCCTGATGGGCTTGCCTGTGCACGACATTGATTATGTTGTGGTCGGCTCTAGCGTAGAGGAGATGATTGCTAAGGGCTATCGTCCTGTAGGAAAAGATTTTCCTGTATTTCTGCATCCAGAGACACAGGCTGAATATGCGCTTGCACGCACTGAGCGCAAGACTGGTCAGGGCTATAAAGGATTTCATTTTTATGCCGATCCCTCCGTCACCTTGGAGCAAGATTTAGAGCGACGTGATTTAACAATTAATGCAATGGCGCAAGAAGTAGGCTCAGATGGAAAACAGTTTGGTCCGATTATTGATCCTTATAACGGCCAGGAAGATTTGGCTGCCAAAATATTTCGGCATGTGTCTGATGCATTTGCAGAAGACCCATTACGTCTATTACGTATCGCTCGATTCTCAGCACGTTTCCCGGAATTTAGCGTAGCCAATGAAACTCTGGCAGCCTTAAAAGCCATTGTTCAGTCAGGTGAATTGAAGGCCTTATCGGCTGAGCGTATTTGGCAAGAACTCGCAAGAGGTATGGTTGCTGCTAAGCCCTTACATTTATTTCAGGTCTTATTGAATACGGGTGCCGCTAGTACGCTATTGCCGTCGACATTGGTCACCAAGTTATCCGAAGAGTCTTTTCGCGAGGCGTTAATTGCGCATTTCTCATGTGCCGGCAATAGTTTGGATGAGCGTTGCGCAATTATCCTGATGGATTTACCCGCCATGGAAATTCGCTCGTGGGCCGATTGTGTACGCATGCCAATCGAAGTACGAGATTTCGCAGAAATATTTAGTGACCTGAAAGTTTTGGCAAATAAATGCCTTAACCATTCCTATCAGGCAGTAGATATTCTGGCTTGGTTTAATCGCGCAGATCTTTGGCGCAAGCCAGATCGTGTGCAGGCGATTTTGAATCTTGCTGACAATCTGGGAATGAATGTCTTGCCCTTGTTAAATGCAATGAGGAGCACCCAAACAATCAATACCGCAGAAATTATTTCTGGCGTGGCAGCTGAAGACCGCTCCAATGGCGAGCGGATAGGTAGCGCGTTCGAGTCTGCCAGATTGGCAGCAATCACTACAGCCCTAGAGGCTTAGGCGAAAAGCTACAGCCGATTTCTGCCGCGTAGACCTGGCAGATCTTCAAGTACATAGCCTGGCAGCAAACTTTCTAAGTTTTTAGAAAATGCAAAGGCTTTAAAGAGTTCGCCCATCTCTGCCTCAGACAATAACTTCTGTAAAGAGTTAGAAATTGGAAGAAACGTTTCTGGATCACTTGGATCGCCAATCTCCAAAGCAACATCACCAATACCGGCATCTAGTAAGTAGGCTGCCTGATTGGTGAGATAGACATCATCTGCATTTTCGGATAATGCGCTGCGAGCAATTTGAGACCATTCAACGTGCGTAGTTAAGTCACAAAGACCGGGAAGATGAAATGGATCTTGAATTGCATGATGGCGATGGTGAGCCATCAGAGTACCTTCAAGTCTTTGAGGGTGATAGTACTCACCTTCTGGAAATCCATAATCAAATGTAAGAAATAAGCCAGCATCTAAATGCCGAGCAACTTGTCGCATCCAAGCATTTGCTGGTGTGTGAAGTTCAGTGACATATCCCTCTGAGAAGTTGCTACTTAATAAACTTTCTGGAAGTAATTTTTGCTCTACTGGAGAGCCCGTCTTCCAAACGAGTTTTTCGTTTTCAAAAGAAACGCCATGCCAATACCAAAATCCATTTTGATAAATGATGGCATCACAAGGAATGGCATCAATTACTTCATTAGCAAGAATGACCCCTTTGAAATTTTTTGGTAGTTCAGTAAGCCAACGGGACTGAGTTTTGAAATTGAGTTGCTTAATAGTGCCGCCAATTCTTTCCTGTTGGCGCTCAGCTAAATCTGGCGAAATTTCAATAATGTCGTAATGATCCAATTGAAAGCCAAGGTCATTAAGGCGAGTCAGTATGGATGTGGCTAGCTTTCCAGTGCCTGCGCCAAACTCCAAAATTTGAGTGGGCAAACCCTTTTCTTTGAGGCCTTCAAGAACTGGTAAAAGAGTTGAGCAGATAGCAGCGCCAAAAAGGGGGCTTAATTCAGGGGCAGTGGTGAAATCGCCGCCTGCGCCCAGTTTGTGGGCTCCGGCGCTGTAATAGCCCATTCCGGGCTCGTATAAGGCCATCTCCATAAAGCGAGAAAAGGGCAGCCAGCCGCCTTGCGAGGCGATCTGAGAGGCTATTTTGGCCTTCAGAAGCGCACTATGCTCCGTTTCAAGGCTGGTCAAGGTAATATCCATAGCTCGCTAGTCTAAGAGAATTTAATTGAACCCTAGTTCAACACCCCAATCCCAGCAAGTAAAGGCAGTTTTGGTGACGGGCGCTGCGAAGCGCCTCGGTCGAGAAATTGCTTTGCAGTTTGCCCGTCAGGGCTGGGATGTTGCTGTTCATTATGGGCGATCAGCCCAAGAAGCTAGCAAAACTGTCGAGGAAATTCGTGGGTTAGGGGTTCAGGCTGAAGCTTTTCAGGCGGATTTGGCTGATGAAGCGGCAACCCAAGATCTTTTTAAGGCTGTTAGCAATGCCTTCCCTAATTTAAGTTGTTTGGTTAACAGTGCATCTATCTTTGAATACGATCGCGCTAACTCCAATAGTCCTTTAAGTGGAAAAGGCTTGCAAGCTCACATGCAGGTTAATTTAGCTGCACCAATTTTGCTAGCCCAGCTGATGTTTGAGTACCAAAAGAGTAAATCAAATAAATCCGACGTGGTCCCAGTAGTCATTCAATTGCTGGATCAAAAACTCATTAATCTCAATCCAGATTATCTGTCTTACACGCTATCAAAGGCTGCGCTTCTCTCGTCTGTTGAGTTGCTAGCAATGGATTTTGCTCCACATCTTCGAGTTGTGGGGTTGGCGCCCGGAATCTCCCTTCCATCAGGCAATCAAACAAATGAAGGTTTTACAAAGGCGCATCAGATGACGCCATTAGGAAAATCTTCAACCCCAGCAGATATCGCAAAAGCAGCAGTATTTCTTGCTGAGTCTAATGCCATTACTGGCACGACTTTATATGTCGATGGTGGACAGCATTTATTGCCATCCACACGTGATGTCATGTTTAAAACCAATTAAGTATTTTTTAAAAAGCAAACATTCATGCATGCCATTCTCTCTCATCCCGCCCTTATTGACTGTCGACGTTTGTTTCTACGTGACTATGAAATCTATATCAACATCGGTGTGCATGACTTTGAGAAAAAAGCAGAACAACGTGTCATTCTTAATGTAGATCTATATATTCCCTTGGCAATGAATACGCCAACTCAAGACCAGTTGGATGAGGTGGTGGATTATGACTTTATGCGTGAAACCATTAAGGCTAGAGCCTCCCAGGGCCATATTCATTTACAGGAAACCTTCTGTGATGACATCGTGACAGCAATGTTGTTGCACCCTAAGGTATTGGCTGCACGGGTGAGCACGGCTAAGCCCGATGTCTACCCGGATTGCCATTCGGTAGGTGTTGAGGTATTTCGCATTAAGACCGCTTAGGAAAAGAGTTTAGAAAAGAACACAATAGTTATGGGCGATATACGTAAAGTTGTCTTCGAAGAAAACAAGCTAGAGAAAAAACTCTGTCGCTTGGTTGGTCAAGCCATTGGCGACTTTGGCATGATTGAAGATGGCGATAAAGTGATGGTATGCGTATCTGGCGGTAAAGATAGTTATGCCATGCTCGACATATTGATGAAGTTGCGGGAACGTGCACCAATCAATTTTGAAATCGTTGCCGTGAACTTAGATCAAAAGCAGCCTAACTTTCCTGCTGAAATATTGCCTAATTACTTTAAGGGTTTAGGCGTTCAATATCACATTGAAGAGCAAGATACTTACAGCATCGTGAAGCGCGTAATTCCCGAAGGAAAAACTACTTGTGGATTGTGCTCACGTTTGCGTCGTGGAATTTTGTATCGCGTGGCAGATGAGTTGGGTGCAACCAAGATTGCTTTAGGCCATCATCGTGATGACATCTTAGAAACGTTGATGCTCAATATGTTCTATGCGGGTAAGCTCAAAGGTATGCCACCAAAGTTACGCTCAGATGATGGCAAACATATTGTGATTCGCCCTTTAGCCTATGTTCCTGAAAAGTTGCTGGAGCGTTACGCGGCCGACATGAACTTCCCCATCATTCCATGTGACTTGTGTGGCAGTCAGCCTAATCTCCAGCGTCAGGTCATGAAGGAGATGCTCCGTGACTGGGAAAAGAAGCATCCAGGTCGAGTGGAGAACTTATTTCGCTCCATGCACCATATCGTCCCGTCCCATTTAATGGATGGGGAGGCTTTTGATTTCAAAAATCTGGAGATTTCTACCGAACTGTCTGGGATTGCTGCTAGATCTGCTGGCGATAAGGCAATTGATGAGGCTGAATTAGATGAATTAGCCTGTGGAACCATGATTCAGGGGTCTTATAATCCCCCTTTATGAATATCGTCATATTGGCTGCTGGGCAAGGAAAGCGGATGAAATCCGCCTTGCCCAAGGTCCTGCAAATACTGGCAGGCAAACCGCTACTTCAGCACGTTCTCAATACCGCACTTTCGCTGCAGGATAAGAAAGCAAAAACTGGCCCTGTTGTTGTGGTGGGACATGGTGCAGCAGACGTTAAAACATTCTTAGTGAATGCAAGCAAAGAAAACTCAGATTACAGCAAAGTAGTTACTGCACTTCAAGCTGAGCAAAAGGGCACAGGCCATGCCTTATTGCAGGCGCTACCAAAATTGGATACACAAGAGCCCACATTAGTTTTGTATGGCGATGTTCCACTGACAACAAAAAAGACACTCTCCAAATTAGCAAAGTTAGCGGATGGTGTGCGCGGTCAAGATAGTGCGCTTGCACTTCTGACACAAAACTTAAGCAATCCCACTGGTTATGGCCGCATCGTTCGTGATGTTGATGGCTCGGTAAAAGAGATCGTTGAGGAAAAGGACGCAACTCTAGCGCAAAAGCAGATTCAAGAGATTAATACTGGCATCATGGTGTTGCCAACGAACTCTTTAAAAAAGTGGCTCAAGGCTTTGCGTGCAAGTAATGCACAAGGCGAGTACTACCTGACAGATGTCATTGCTATGGCAGTTAAAGATGGCGTGCCTATTCGCACCACTCAGGCTGATGATGAGTTTGAAACTGTTGGAGTTAATAGTCGCGATCAACTAGCTGGTTTAGAGCGCGTTCATCAGATCAATATTGCCAATCAATTAATGGATACGGGAGTCTCTCTTGCGGATCCTGCGCGTATTGATGTACGCGGCACTTTAGAGTGCGGCACAGATGTATCAATTGACGTAGGTTGCGTATTTGAAGGCTGCGTTACTTTAGATGCAGGCACAAAGATTGGGCCGTATTGCGTAATTCGAAATAGTGTTATTGGTAAGAGTGTAGCTATTCATGCGTATAGCCATATAGATGGCGCAAAAGTAGGCAGTCAATCTGTCATTGGTCCTTATGCACGTTTACGTCCTGGTGCAGATTTATCAAACGATGTGCATATCGGTAACTTCGTAGAAGTGAAGAACAGCAAAATTGCTGCTAATAGCAAAGCTAATCACTTGGCTTATGTTGGCGACTCCATTGTTGGCTCAAGAGTCAATATTGGTGCAGGTACTATTACTTGCAATTACGATGGTGTTAATAAACATCAAACGATTATTGAAGATGACGTCTTTATTGGTTCTGATACACAGTTAGTTGCGCCGGTGCGCGTAGGACGTGGTGCTACATTAGGTGCCGGTACCACCTTGACGAAGGATGCACCAGCAAATCAACTGACAGTATCAAGAGCAAAGCAAATTTCCCTGCAGTGGCAGCGCCCAGTAAAGCAAGATAAAAAGAGTCCCGCTAAAAAAGCGCCTGTAAAAAAATCGGTAGCTAAAAAAGTAACCGTAAAGAAGACTGCAACTAAGAAGACAGTAAAAAAAGTAGTTAAGAAAACTACAAAAGGTAAAAAATAATGTGCGGTATTGTTGGCGCAGCCTCTCATAAAAATATCGTGGATGTTTTAGTAGAAGGCTTACGCCGCCTGGAGTACCGTGGTTATGACTCTTGCGGTTTTGCAGTCATCAACGGCAACGATGCTAAGCATCCAATTGAGCGGGCGCGCACTACGGCACGCGTATCTGAGTTAGCTGAGCAAGGAAAAGATTTTGTTGGCACCCTTGGCATTGCGCACACACGCTGGGCAACCCACGGCAAGCCAGATACACAAAATGCTCACCCACATGTTTCCAATAACTTGATTGCGGTTGTGCATAACGGCATTATTGAGAACTATGAGTCACTGCGTGCCGAATTGAAAGCTGCTGGTTATGTATTTACTTCGGAGACGGATACCGAAGTTATTGCACACTTAGTTCATCGGCAATATGTCGCTAACGGACAAAAAGATATTGCTCAGTCAGTGAGAGCTGTGCTCCCTAAATTACATGGTGCATATGCTATCGGTGTTATTGCACAAGATAATCCGAGCACCTTAGTGGGCGCTCGTGTTGGATCTCCTTTGGTTGTCGCTATTGGATCTCATGAGCACTTTTTAGCATCAGATGCGCTTGCTTTGGCTGGTCGAGCGCATTCTATGATGTATTTAGAGGAGGGCGATGTTGCCGTTCTTAAAGCAGATAGTGTCGATGTGGTTGACCAAGATGGTAAACCAGTGCAAAGAGAATTAAAGCCAATGCCTGCGCAAGCTGATTCAGTTGATTTAGGTCCGTATCAGCATTACATGCAAAAAGAAATTTTTGAGCAGCCTAGAGCCATTGGCGATACGCTTGCCAACATTGCTGAGTTTGGCCCAGGATTATTTAATGCAAACCCTGAGGACTGGAAATCGTTTGATCAAATTTTGATCTTGGCTTGTGGCACTAGTTATTACTCTGCATGTGTTGCTAAATACTGGTTAGAGGATATTGCAGGTATTCCAACCCAAGTTGAAATTGCAAGTGAGTACCGCTATCGCACTACCGTTCCAAATCCAAGAACTTTAATTGTGGTGGTTTCACAATCGGGTGAAACAGCGGATACCCTAGCCGCTTTACGTCATGCCAAGAGCTTGGGGCATAAATTCACTTTAGCAATTTGCAATGTGGCTAGTAGCGCCATGGTTCGCGAAACAGATTGGCATTTCTTAACTAAGGCTGGCGCAGAAATTGGCGTTGCTTCAACAAAAGCATTTACTACACAGCTCTTAGCCTTATACCTGCTAGCAGTTTCATTGGCAAAACGTGCTGGCAGAATTTCTGCTGAAAAAGAAAAAGAATTACTCCGTGAGCTACGTCACCTACCTAAAGCTTTACATGCAGTGCTAGCTCTTGAGCCACAAATTATTGCGTGGAGCGATGTTTTTGCTAAATGCGAAAATGCACTCTTCTTAGGGCGCGGTTTGCACTACCCTATTGCATTGGAAGGCGCTTTAAAACTCAAAGAGATTTCTTATATTCATGCAGAGGCATATCCAGCTGGTGAGTTGAAGCATGGGCCGCTCGCCCTAGTAACAGAGAAGATGCCTGTTGTTACGGTTGCTCCAAAGGATGAGTTGCTAGAAAAACTCAAATCCAATATGCAAGAAGTAAAAGCACGTGGCGGCAAGCTTTATGTATTTGCTGATCAAGATACCCATATCTCTAGTAGTGAGGGCATCAACGTAATTAAGCTTCCGGAGCACTACGGCAATTTGTCACCTATTCTTCATGTGGTGCCACTTCAGTTGCTGGCGTATCACACTGCTTGCGCACGAGGTACTGACGTCGATAAGCCAAGAAATTTGGCTAAGAGTGTTACTGTTGAATAAATTTCCAGTCCGTTTGACATTCATCTAAAGTTGTGAACAAATTTCAGTAGATAAATCAGGGCTTTACGGAGCCCTGATTGCATTTTTGTGTTCAAATAACTCTTGTAAAAGAGGATATTTGTTGCAACTCATGTTTTTGTCGATTCCACAGTTCTCACATTTGAATTTACTTTCGCTTATTTGTGCGGGAGCTCTCTCTGCTTGCGCAGTTGGACCAGACTTTAAACAGCCTGAGGCACCCAAGACTTCTTCTTATACTGAAACTACTTTATCTAAGACACTGACCCCTGCGCCTGGCGTGCCTGGCGGTAGTGAACAAGAGTTTGTAGAGGGCGCTGATATTGAAGCGCAATGGTGGGAGCTCTATAAGTCTGCAGAGCTTGATGCCTTAATTAAGAGAGCGCTCCAACAAAATCCAAACTTAGGTGCTGCTGATGCTGCATTACGAGCCGCTCAAGAAAATGTCAACGCACAAATTGGCGGTCAATACTTTCCAGCTGTTGGTCTTGGCGGTACAGCAACCCGTCAACTTCAACCATCTGCTATCTACGGACTTCCATATGGTTCAGATACCTACAATCTGTACAACACTTCAGTTAATGTGACTTATAAGTTGGATGTCTTTGGTGGGGCACGTCGCGCGGTTGAGGGTGCTCGTGCACAGGCTGAAGTTGCGCAGTTTCAATTGGAAGGTGCCTATCTTTCTTTAACTGCTAATGTGGTAACAGGCGCAGTACGAGAAGCAGCCCTGCGTGCGCAAATGCAAGCTACAGAAGAAATTCTGAAGGCCCAAACCAATCTTGCCGAAGTAACGGAGAAGCAATTAGTGATTGGCACGGTTTCAAAAGTAGACGTCACATCTCAACGCACATTAGTTTCAAGCTCTCAAGTTGATCTTTTCAACTATGAAAGAAATTTAGCATTTGCACGTAATCAGTTGGCAGTATTGGTGGGCGAAATTCCAAGCAATGCAAATATTGCTAAATTTGATTTAGCAAACTTGCATTTGCCTGAGAAGTTACCGCTCTCAGTGCCATCCAGCCTGGTGCGCCAACGCCCTGACGTACGTGCTGCTGAGGCTCAACTCAAGGCCCAAAATGCCTTTGTGGGCGTTGCTACCGCTAATTTATTGCCGCAATTCAATATCACCGGGTCCATTGGTTCTGCAGCCCTTACTTCCGCTGCGTTATTTGGGCCGAACTCTGCTCTTTGGTCAATTGGTGGTGGGATATTGCAACCGCTTTTCCAAGGCGGCCAACTATTGGCACAACGTCGCGGCGCGATTGCGAACTACGAACAAGCTGCTTTCCAATATCAAGCAACCGTCTTAAATGCATTTCAGGAAGTGGCTAATGCATTACGTGCGTTAGAGACCGGCGCTCAAGCGTTGAAGGCGGCCTCAGATGCAGAGCGTTATGCCTATGAAACATTGGATTTAGTACAGCAGCAGTACAAGTTGGGTACTGCTAGTTATTTGGCGGTGCTCTACTACCAAAATCAGTATCAACAAGCCAAAGTGAAATCAGTTTCTGCACAAGCAACTCGTTTCTCAGATACGGCTGCTTTATTTGCAGCGCTCGGCGGCGGCTGGTGGAATCGTGAAGGCCCTGCTTTTAAACCAAAAGACATAGCGAACAAAGATCAAAATGAAACTTCTGGAACAAATTAAGAACAAGCTCGTTGCCTTGATTCTTGCCTTATGGGTATGGATGCAGCGCAAAGCAATTGAATGGAAATTACGTGAGAGAGCCATTGCTCTTTGGGAAAAAGCAAAAGCATTTTGGTCTCGCATGGGACAAAAATGGCGCAACACCAAAACTCATGAGAAGTTGATGGCTATGGAGCCGTTGAAACGTCGTATGATCATCATGCTCTGCGGCGTATTTCTGTTGCTAGGCTTGATATTTGCTTTTAATCAGTTAAAGACATTCATGATTAAGCATTTCATCGCGGGAATGGGTTTGCCTCCGGCAACCGTATCCACGATGGTGGTCGCAGCATCTGAGTGGCAGCCTAAATTAACTAGCGTTGGTAATGTGCGCGCATTTAGAGGTGTTGAGCTCAGTACCGAACTTGGCGGCTTGGTACAAACAGTGCCGATTAAGTCGGGGCAAGATGTTAAAGAAGGCGAGCTTCTTATTAAGCTAAATGATGCCTCTGATATTGCGCAATTAAATTCATTAAAAGCAATGGCAGATTTAGCGAAAGTAATCAACGAGCGTGATAGACAGCAACTGGCAATTCAGGCAATTAGCAAAAACGTATTTGATACCAGTGCCGCAGATGCTAAATCAAAGCAAGCCCAGGTGGAGCAACAGACTGCTCTAGTAGCGAAGAAAAATCTCAAAGCGCCATTTAGCGGGCGTATCGGCATTGTGGCTATTAACCCAGGCCAGTATGTAAATCCGGGCGATAAGTTATTAACCCTACAAACCTTAGACCCTATTTTTGTGGATTTCAATTTGCCACAAAATAATGCTGAGCAAATTCAGGTTGGCCAAGAAGTTGTGGTGACAACCGATGCATTTAAGGATGCCAGCTTTACAGGCAAGATAACTGCCGTTAGCCCAAAGGTAGATACCAATACTCGAAATATTCAGGTAGAGGCTCAACTCGCTAATCCGGATAAGAAAATTCTGCCGGGAATGTTTGCTAACGTAAATATTAAGGTAGGTGATCAGGTTAAATACTTAACCTTGCCTCAAACAGCGGTTACTTACAACCCTTACGGCTCCACAGTCTTTATTGCTAAACCTACTGGCAAAAAAGACAAGCAAGGTAAGCCCGCTCTTGAGGCGCAACAAGTATTTGTCACAACCGGTTTAACACGCGGTGATCAAGTGGCTATCCTCAAAGGTATCGATGAGGGAGCAACCGTAGTTACTAGTGGGCAGCTGAAGCTAAAGAATGGCACACCACTGATTGTTAATAACAAAGTGCTGCCAGCAAACTCACCCGATCCAAAGCCTCAGGAATAAATAGCAGATGAATTGGACCGATATATTCATCCGTAGGCCAGTGCTCTCCATGGTAGTGAGCGCCCTGGTACTGATCTTTGGTTTAAAGGCAATTGGATCCTTACCAGTAAATCAGTATCCGCAAACACAAAATGCGATTGTGACCATTACAACAGCCTACTATGGTGCAGATCCAGAAACCATTGCGGGCTTTATTACGCAACCCCTAGAGGCTTCTATAGCTCAGGCGCAGGGCATTGATTACCTTTCTTCTGCCAGCGTGAGTGGTGTCTCAACCATTATTGCAACATTGAAGTTAAATTACGACTCAAACGCGGCATTAACTCAGATACAAACTCAAATTAGTGCAGTTAAGAATCAGCTGCCACCTCAAGCTCAGCAGCCGATTTTGACGGTACAAGTTGGTCAATCAACTGCTGCGATGTATATGGGTTTCTATAGCGATGAAATCCCCAACAACGCAATTACTGATTACTTATTGCGTGTAGTTAAGCCAAAGCTAGACTCTGTTGAAGGCGTGCAGAATGCAGAAATTACAGGCGGTCGCAAGTTCGCTTTACGCGCTTGGCTTGATCGTGAAAAGATGGCTGGTTTGGGCGTTGGTGCAGATGATGTCTATAGCGCTTTATCGGCAAATAATTATCTTTCAGCCGTGGGAAGCACCAAGGGCGATATGGTGTCGGTCGATTTGGTTGCTGGAACCGATTTACATACGTTAGAAGAGTTTCGTAAGTTAGTTGTAAAAAAAGATGGGGTAAATATTGTTTACCTTGATCAGGTAGCTAACGTCACATTAGGTTCCGAGGACTACAACACGAACGTTGCCTTCAGTGGCAAAAGCTCGGTATTTATCGCGATAAAGGTTGCACCACAAGCTAATTTATTAGACGTAGCGCAGCGTGTACGGGATGTGGTGCCGGATATTCAAAAGCAATTACCAATCGGGATGACTGGCAAGATTGTGTATGACTCCACCAAATTTATTACCAGCTCCATTGACGAAGTAGTTTCTACGTTGTTAGAGGCTTTGGTCATTGTGACTGTAGTGATCTACCTCTTTTTGGGTAGCGCTCGTGCTGTTGCGGTTCCAGTCATTGCGATGCCTTTATCTCTCATTGGCACATTTTTCTTGATGCAGGTTTTAGGTTATTCCATTAACTTACTCACCCTCTTGGCCTTAGTGCTAGCAATTGGCTTGGTGGTGGATGACGCCATCATCGTGGTTGAAAACGTTGACCGTCACATGAAGGAAGGTAAGTCGCCTTTAGAGGCTTCATTAATCGCTGCGCGTGAATTAGGCGGCCCTATTTTGGCGATGACAGTCGTGCTGATTGCGGTATATATCCCAATTGGTTTCCAAGGCGGCTTAACCGGCGCATTGTTTACTGAATTTGCGTTTACTTTGGCTAGTGCTGTGGCAGTTTCCGGGTTGATTGCGTTAACACTCTCACCAATGATGTGCTCGCGTATCTTTACCGAAGAACAAGAGGCCTCATCATTTGTCCAAAAAATTGATCGTATCTTTGATAAGGTGCATCACAGCTACCAAAGTACTTTGCGTGAATTATTAAGCACGTGGCAAGTCATTATTGTGATGGGCGTAATCTTGCTAGGCGGAGTTGGATATTTATATGCAACTGCTCGCGCTGAATTGGCGCCAACGGAAGACCAGGGCATTGTATTGATGCAAGCATCAGGACCGCCTAATAGTACGGTTAATCAAATGCAGACTTACGCCGACCAAATCTATGCAATTGCGGCTGCAGAACCAGAATATGAACAAGCGTTTCAGATCACTAGTCCAACTTCTAGCTTTGGCGGTATTTTGCTCAAAGACTGGGGCGAGCGTAATCGCAATGCTACAAAGTTCCAGGAAGATATGCAGCAGAAGTGGAATACCATTGCAGGC
Source organism: Polynucleobacter sp. KF022 (assembly GCF_027924105.1). Lineage (NCBI taxonomy): Bacteria > Pseudomonadati > Pseudomonadota > Betaproteobacteria > Burkholderiales > Burkholderiaceae > Polynucleobacter > Polynucleobacter sp. KF022. Next base: position 1,788,599 of record NZ_AP026972.1, on the reverse strand, counting down.
GCCCGTGTTGCAGCCTTCCAATTCCCTGCGCTACCGGGCGCACAAGGCTTGCCAGTACAGGTGGTGATCAATACCACTGAATCTTATTCGGCCTTAAATGAGGTGTCACAGGCGGTGCTTGATAAAGCGCGCCGTAGCGGCAATTTCTTCTTCGTAGATTCCGATCTCAAGATTGATAAGCCTCAAGACGTTTTAGAAATCGATCGTGAAAAAGTGGCTGCTCTTGGAATGACTCAACAGCAAGTGGGCGCGTCACTTTCCGCAGCTTTAGGCGGCGGCTTTGTGAATTATTTCTCAGTAGCAGGACGCTCTTATCGAGTGATTCCACAAGTGAAACAAGTCGATCGTTTAAACCCAGATCAAATCTTGGATTACTACATCCGCACTCCAAGTGGCGCCATGGTTCAGGCGCGTACTATTGCAACCATTAAGCAAAGAGTGGTGCCTCAGTCAATTAATCACTTTCAGCAATTGAATTCAGCCACGATCTCGGGTGTAAGTACGCCATTTATCTCACAGGCGGATTTATTAGAGTTCATGCGTCAGACCTTAAAAGAAGTTGCTCCTAATGGTTACAGCATGGACTACGCCGGCCCATCACGTCAGTTTATGGCAGAGTCTGGCGGCTTCTTAGTCACCATGTTTTTTGCGATCTTGATTGTGTTCTTAGTGCTTGCAGCTCAGTTTGAGAGCTTCCGTGATCCGATTGTGATCTTAGTTTCTGTGCCATTGGCTTTATTCGGCGCCTTAATCTTTATTAACTTAGGATTTACGACTCTCAATGTGTACACCCAGGTTGGCCTTGTCACATTGATGGGATTAATTAGTAAGCACGGTATTTTGATCGTAGAGTTTGCTAATGAGTTGCAAGAAGCTGGACGCAGCAAACTAGATGCTATCGTAGAGGCCAGTAGTGTTCGTTTGCGCCCTATTTTGATGACAACTGCTGCGATGGTCTTAGGTGTATTACCTTTGGTTATTGCTTCTGGGGCTGGCGCTGCGGGCAGACAGTCTATGGGCATTGTGATCTTTACCGGACTATCTATTGGTACGCTATTTACGCTATTTGTAGTGCCAGCAATGTACCTATTTATTGGTGCTGATCACCACGCTAAAAAGTTTAAGCAACAGTAAAAATACAAATCAGAAAAACTACTTAACGATATTGAGTTCTTTCTCGGCAATATCGTTAAGGCAAGTTTCTTCTTCGAGGCGTTTTAGCCATACGTCAATATTCTTGAGATCTGCACGCTCTCCAGTTTGCTGTGGGAAGGTTTTGTTTAGCAGAATCCAGCGGCTGACACAGAGGGCGAGAACGATATCGCCGATCTGAAATTGATTGCCTGAGCAGTAATTTTGTTTGGCTAGCGTTTGATCAAGCATGCCAAGTAGTCGATTAGTTTCTTGATAGCCCTTCAAGATCGCTTGGTGATTACGTTCAGCTTCTGGTGTTCTGGTTAGCCCCAAAAATGCAATACGTAGTGCTGGCCACATCGTGCCCAATTGCCAATCCATCCATTTCTCGGATTCATATTGGGTTTTGATATCTGCAGTTAAGCGTCCAGCTTTGTCATGTTGACGTGCCAAGTAACGCATGATGGTATTGGACTCCCAGAGTACAACGTCGCCATCTTCGAGCGTTGGTACTAAGCTATTTGGATTGAGTTTTAAAAACTCCGGGGTGTTATTAACGCCAAAGTGCAGACCAGCATCAATACGCTCAAAATCCTTACCTTCCTTAAGGCCTAGCTCAGCAAGACACCACAATACTTTTTGAACGTTGATAGAACTTTTGCGACCCCATAAACGTATCATGGTATTTCCTTGCGAAGGTAGTTGGTGTTAACTAGATTTAATTTCTGTGAAATCGAGACCAACAAATTTACTGCGCGCAAAAATGAGAGGCTCGCGTTCTGGATGATTTTTTAAGTTAATGACTTTGGCAACGATGATGTTGTGATCGCCGCCAATATGAACGCAAACAGTTTCACATTCGTAATACGCCACACAATGCTCAATTTGAGTAAGTCCGCTGGCTGCAAGCTTATGGTCAATGCCATTAAATTGATCCACTTTCACTGTAGCAAAATGCATGGCTAGATTTTCTTGCGAACGTTCTAGCACATGAATGAGATGCTTTTTCCCAAGCTCAACCCAGGGCATAAGGCGTGAATGTTTCTTAAGACTCCAGAGAATCAGTGGAGGCTCTAATGAGACTGTATTAAACGAGCTAATCGTGATGCCATGAGAATTATTTTCTTCATCCAGGCAGGTAATGACAGTGACCCCGGTTGCAAATGATGAAAAACCTTTGCGCAGCTCTTGTGAGGTAAATGGGGTCATTAGCTTTGCTTACTTAACTTCAGTTTTTGCAGAATCTGCAATGGTTGTGCCGGGAATAGGAATCAAGATTTCATTTTCTTCAGCTTTTACACACTTAAATCGATATTCTTTGCCTGCTTTAGATAAGAAGCTGGCACCCTCATAAAAATCATTTCTACAGGTCTTAGTTGCGAAATCCATAACATCCTGTGGCGCTGCACTTGAACTAATGAGGCGCATGTTACCCATTGACATATTGATTTGGGTGGAAGAGCACCCGGATAGCAATAAGCCAGAAATCGTAGTTAATAGTAGAATTTTTTTCATGGAAACCTCCATAATCAGCAATGCTCGTTAGGATAAACCTATTAAGCAATTGCTGCGGGGAAATACCTCGCTCTAAAAGGATGAGACATGTTTAAAGCAATATTGGTAAATAAAGACGATCAAGGTTATCGCGCAGAATTGGCTCAGGTAGATGAGGCTAGTCTCCCAGAGGGTGATGTTCGCGTAAAGGTGCTGTACTCCACGCTCAACTATAAGGATGGCTTAGCCATCACCGGTAAGGGTCCAGTGGTACGAAGCTTTCCAATGGTGCCGGGCATCGATTTTGCAGGTGAGGTGATTGAGAGCACTAGTTCTGACTTCAGGCCTGGCGATATGGTGCTGCTCAACGGCTGGGGGGTGGGCGAAGGGCATTGGGGTGGTTTGGGGCAACAGGCCCGCGTCAAGGCCGAATGGTTGATTCCATTGCCAAAAGGATTTACCGCTAAACAAGCATTGGCTATTGGCACTGCAGGCTATACCGCGATGCTTTGTGTCATGGCGCTACAAAAGCATGGGCTCAAACCAAGCGATGGTGAGGTTTTGGTTACAGGTGCTGCAGGAGGCGTAGGCAGCTTTGCAATAACGCTCTTAAGCAAACTGGGCTTCACTGTTGTGGCTAGCACTGGGCGTATGGCAGAAGCAGGCTATCTGAAAAAGTTGGGTGCAGCCGAGGTAATTGATCGTGCCGGTCTATCTGTTCCTGGTAAGCCATTGGCTAAAGAGCGTTGGGCTGCAGTAGTCGATAGCGTAGGCAGTCATACCTTGTCCAATGCTTGCGCACAGACCAAGAGTGATGGTGCGGTAGCGGCTTGTGGACTGGCGCAAGGAATGGATTTTCCATCTACTGTTGCACCATTTATTTTGCGTGGAGTTACTTTGTATGGCATTAATAGCGTAACTGTGCCACGTGCAAAACGGATCGCTGCTTATGAGCAACTCAGCAAGCTGGTTGATCTAAAAACTTTAGACGAAATCTCCCATGAAATTTCTCTAGAAGAGTCCATTAAATATGCGCAGGAATTAATGGCGGGGAATGTGCGTGGACGTCTAATTGTCGACGTCAACAAATAAAGAGAGTGCTGAAGATTATTTTTACTGTGGTGCTTGGGGTTTGCGAATAGATAATTGTGCCCAAACCTCAAGCTTCTCGGGATTGGACATATCAGACCAATCAGCAATCTCAGTAAGGGTACGATAGCAGCCACGACAGTAACCATTTTCAGGGTTAATGTCACACCAATTAATGCAAGGCGATGGAACTGTTGTCAAAGCAAACCTAGAGATAAAAGAAATTACGTTAAATCATGATTACTCAAAACAAAGCAAGTGCTGAAGCTGAGATCCATTATCCATTAGGAGAGGCTCTTCCGGAAGTGGGCAGCAGTATTGAGGTTGCACCAGGTGTTCGTTGGATTCGGATGCGCCTACCGTTTGCTTTGGACCATATCAATCTATGGTTGCTGCGTGATGAAATCGACGGTGTTTCAGGTTGGACGATTGTGGATTGCGGTATTGCCAATGATGAGACAAAAGCTTCATGGGAGCAGGTCTTTGCTACTCAGCTTGAGGGCTTGCCAGTCTTGCGCGTCATAGTGACACATATGCACCCAGATCATGTGGGCTTATCGCAATGGCTATGTGAGAAATGGAATGTGCCTTTATGGATCTCCATGACTGATTATTTAACTGCTCAATGGTTAAGCTGCAAAGAGGGTGGTGCTGCAGTGGGTGCGCGTGCCGGCAGCGGAGGTTCTGCAGATCATTTTCAAAGGCATGGATTAACGGCACCAGAAGATTTAGAAAAAATTAGAGCACGATCCAATTACTACAGCAATATGGTTCCTGGAGTGCCACGTCAATATCGTCGCATTATTGATGGTGAGAGTATTTCAATTGGCGGACATGCTTGGCAAGTCATGATGGGTTATGGACATGCGCCTGAACATGCTTCTCTATTTTGTAAAAAGCTAGGTGTACTGATCTCTGGAGATATGCTGTTACCTCGCATTTCTACGAACGTCAGTGTTTACGACGCTGATCCAGATGCAGACCCCCTGGGCCTATATTTAGACTCTATTGAAAAATATTTAGCATTGCCAGAAGATGCTTTGGTATTGCCTTCTCACGGAAAGCCATTTACAGGTATCAGACCGCGTATTGCGCAACTAAAAGCGCATCATGATGATCGCTTAGCTGATGCCTTAGCTGCATGTAAAAAACCGGCACATGCTCGAGAGATTGTGCCGGTCTTGTTTAAGCGAGAATTAGATATTCATCAACTTACTTTTGCGATGGGTGAGGCTATTGCTCATCTGAATTACCTACTTCGTCGAGGTAAGTTGCGTCGCCAGCTTTGCGACGACGGCGTGTTGCGGTTTTCCGCGGTTTAGCACTTGTCGTTTTAGTCTCGGATTCTTCCTTTGGGGCTGTAGCTGCTGCTCCTGCTGCAGAGACGGCATCGCCAAAGGATTTGAGGGCCATCATGGTGGCGTGCTGAACTTCTAAGCCTTGGATGGTCGACTTGAGGATGTTGAGATTCAAATTGAGCCAGTTTTCAACGCTTTTAAGGTCTTTAATGCGTTTTTCTAGCTCATCTACATCTAGGCCTGGAAAGGCGGCCCCAAAGCCGCCAGCAGCCTTGGATGCGTCGGTTGTAAATGGAAACTGTCCAGCCTGAGCAGCCGCACCTTGTCCCCACATCGTCTTAAACATATCTAGGCTTTGATTAAATTCAGGAATGGTTCCAAACATAGGGGCTCCGGGGTAAATGAAAAGTCGCTTTTCCAATAGAATAAGGGATTCTAGAGATTAATCCCGGTTTAACAATGCAATCTAATGGTTTGTCCCAGCCTTATACCCGCGGTCAAAAGCTTCCCGAGCTTTTAAAGCAGCGCATTCTGATTTTGGATGGCGCTATGGGCACCATGATTCAGCAATATAAATTAACTGAAGTTGACTACCGTGGCTTGCCAGGCAACAGCCGCTTTGCCGATCATCCCGGCGACATAAAAGGCAATAACGAGTTACTCGTACTGACTCAACCTCAAATCATTAGCAAGATCCATGAGCAGTACTTGGATGCGGGTGCAGACATTATTGAAACCAATACTTTTGGTGCCACCTCAGTTGCGCAAGAAGATTACAAGATGGCCGGCTTAGCACGTGAGATGAACGAAGTCTCTGCCAGATTGGCTCGCGCAGCTTGTGAAAAGTACAGCACGCCAGATAAGCCACGTTTTGCTGCGGGCGCGATTGGGCCTACACCCAAGACAGCAAGCATTTCACCTGATGTGAATGATCCAGGCGCACGCAATGTGACCTTTGATGCTTTGCGTGCTTCGTACCGTGAACAGATTGAAGGATTGTTTGCTGGTGGCGTGGATTTATTTTTAGTCGAAACCATTTTCGATACGCTCAATGCTAAGGCTGCACTCTTTGCGCTTGATGAATTTTTTGAAGAAACTGGCGAGCGTTTACCAGTCATGATTTCCGGAACGGTAACTGATGCGTCTGGTCGTATTTTGTCAGGGCAAACCGTTGAAGCATTTTGGAACAGCTTGCGTCACATTAAGCCACTGACGTTTGGTTTGAACTGTGCGCTCGGTGCTGCGCTGATGCGTCCTTACATTGCAGAGTTGGCACGTATTTGTGATGCCGCAGTATCTTGCTACCCCAATGCTGGCCTGCCTAACCCAATGAGTGACACCGGCTTTGATGAAACACCTGAAATCACCTCAAGTCTGGTTGATGGTTTTGCAAAAGATGGTTTAGTCAATTTAGTTGGCGGCTGCTGCGGTACTACGCCTGATCATATTCGTGCGATTGCAAATGCGGTTGCGAAACGTAAGCCACGTGCTTTCTATAAAGAGAATGCAGAGGCGGCAGTATGAGCAAGATTGAGAAAAAAGTCATGCCAGCAATGAAGCTTTCTGGCCTTGAACCTTTCAATGTTACGACCGACGTTGGTTTTGTAAATATTGGTGAGCGCACTAACGTTACAGGTTCTAAAGCATTTGCGCGCATGATTTTGAATAATCAATTTGATGAGGCGCTTGCGGTAGCGCGTCAGCAGGTTGAGAACGGTGCACAAGTGATCGACATCAATATGGATGAGGCGATGCTTGACTCAGAAGCGGCCATGACTCGCTTCTTAAATTTAATTGCCTCTGAGCCTGACATTGCCCGCGTACCAATCATGATTGATTCCTCCAAGTGGAGCGTGATTGAGGCGGGCTTGAAGTGCATTCAAGGCAAACCAATCGTCAATTCAATTTCTTTGAAAGAAGGCGAAGAGCCGTTTAGAAAGCAAGCACGTTTGATTCGTCGTTATGGCGCCGCTTCTGTGGTGATGGCTTTCGATGAAGTAGGTCAGGCCGATACATTTAAGCGCAAGACTGAAATTTGTCAGCGCTGCTATGAGATCTTGGTCAATGAAATCGGTTTTCCTGCTGAAGACATCATTTTTGACCCCAATATTTTTGCAATTGCTACTGGCATTGAAGAGCATGACAACTATGCAGTGGACTTTATTAATGCCACGCGTTGGATTAAAGAAAATTTACCTGGCGCCAAGGTAAGCGGCGGTGTTTCTAATGTGAGCTTCTCCTTCCGTGGCAATGATCGTGTGCGTGAAGCGATTCATACCGTGTTTCTGTATCACGCCATTCAGGCTGGCATGGATATGGGTATCGTTAATGCCGGTCAGTTGGGTGTTTATGCTGACCTAGACCCTGAATTACGCGAGCGCGTAGAGGACGTTGTTCTTAATCGCTTTAAAGAAAAAGACGGCAAAACTCCAACAGAACGTTTGTTAGATATTGCCGATCAATTTAAAGGTGGTGGTGCTAAGCAAGTTGAAAATTTGGTGTGGCGAGAAGGTCCAGTTCGTGAGCGCCTAACGCATGCTCTGGTGCATGGCATCACCACTTTTATTGAAGAAGATACAGAAGAACTGCGCGCTGAAATTATGGGTGCAGGCGGCAGACCAATTGAAGTCATTGAAGGTCCGCTCATGGATGGTATGAACGTCGTTGGTGACTTATTTGGTGCAGGCAAGATGTTCTTGCCACAAGTGGTTAAGAGTGCCCGTGTTATGAAGCAGGCCGTTGCGATCTTGATTCCATATATCGAAGAAGAAAAGCGTCAACATATTGCCGCAGGTGGTGAAGCTAAGGCAAAAGGCAAGATTGTGATGGCTACCGTGAAGGGCGACGTACACGATATTGGTAAAAATATTGTGACCGTTGTTCTGCAATGTAATAACTTTGAAGTTGCTAATATGGGCGTGATGGTTCCTTGTGCAGAAATTTTGAAGCGTGCCAAGGAAGAGAATGCAGATATCGTTGGTTTATCTGGTTTGATCACGCCATCGCTCGAAGAGATGACTTACGTCGCTCAGGAGATGCAGCGTGATGACTATTTCCGTGAGCGCCAAATCCCACTCATGATTGGTGGGGCTACTACTTCTCGCGTACATACTGCGGTGAAAATTGCGCCACACTATGATGGCCCAGTGGTCTATGTGCCTGATGCGTCTCGTTCAGTATCGGTTGCTTCAAGTCTGCTATCCGATGAAAGCGCTAAGAAATTTATTCAAGATTTGCATGATGACTATGTCCGTATTCGTGAGCAACATGCCAATAAGAAAGCTGCGCCAACAATTTCCTTGGCTGCAGCTCGCAAGAATCGCGAAATGTTGGACTGGGCCTCTTATGTTCCTGAAAAACCAAAGTTTATTGGCCGCCGTGTATTTAAAAACTTTGCATTAAGCGATATTGCTAAATATATCGATTGGACGCCATTCTTTCAAACATGGGATCTGGCGGGCAAGTTTCCAGCGATTCTGGATGACGAGGTTGTGGGGGTTGAGGCGCGCAAGGTATATGCCGATGCCCAAGCCTTGCTTGATAAGCTGATTAAAGGTCAATGGCTTCAAGCCGATGCCGTAGTCGCTTTTTATCCTGCCAATACGATTGGTGACGATATTGTTTTGTATAGCGATGAATCACGCCAACATCCTTTATTTGTGTGGCATAACTTGCGCCAACAATCTGAGCGTCCGGTGGTAGATGGTGTGCGCAGACCGAATCGTTGTTTAGCAGACTACGTTGCCCCAAAAGACTCTGGCGTTGCTGACTATCTTGGTTGCTTTGCTGTGACAACTGGTCATGGCGTTGAAAAGAAAGTTGCTGAGTTTCAGGCAAAGCATGATGACTACAGCGCAATTATGTTGAAAGCTTTAGCGGATCGATTGGCAGAAGCTTTTGCTGAGTTGATGCATCATCGTGTGCGTACCGATTTATGGGGCTATGCAACCGATGAGCTTTTGACAAATGATCAAATGATCAATGAAGAGTATCGCGGCATCCGCCCAGCTCCTGGCTATCCAGCCTGTCCTGCACATGAAGTTAAACAAGATTTACTGCGAGTCATCGGTTCTGAAGATATTGGTATGACTCTGACCGAGTCTATGGCAATGAACCCTGCTTCTAGTGTGAGTGGGTTCTATCTCGCTCATCCAGATGCGCGCTACTTTAATGTAGGCAAGCTGTCTGATGATCAGGTTGAGGATTTGGCAAAACGCCGTGGTCAGAGCGTTGAAGATACCCGGCGCCAGCTGGCAAGCTTACTCGATTAAACGCCCCACATAACGGGTTCGTCTTTGGCTCTAGCCTGCTTCATGAGCTCTAGAAATGGGTAGGCACGTTGCCCAAGGCGATCAGCCAGCTTAGGTTTCTCTGCGCCATGCTCAGAATCTTCATTCACTTTGGCCCGTTCTTCAAGATCTTTGAGTATGGCAGTTTCTAGCGCGGTGATCAGTTCTGGAAGTTGTTCAACCGTTAGGATCCCACGAGACTCCAAGGGGCGTTCCAAGATATCAAAAATTCGTTTGGTCAGATCCGCCAGCATGATGACGTCTGGACCAGCCTTTGAGCGAAATTGATAGATCATTTCGATAGCTTACCACCTGATAAACTCACTTATCTATGTTGTCTACTAATAAAAATCGCTTAATTGAAATGCTGAGTGCTGCCCTGGCAGGCTTGGCTCACGAGCGCGGCCTAGAGGCTGCCCCAGCACCTCGTTTGGAGCGTCCCAAGGCTGTTGATCATGGCGATGTTGCCTGTAATATCGCTCTCCAGCTTTCGAAAGCCTGGAAACTGAATCCACGTGAGCTTGCGCAAGCTTTGGTTGAGCGCCTCCAGCAGCAGGCGGGCTTTAATCAGCTCATTGCCTCTTGCGAGATCGCTGGTCCTGGATTTATCAATTTCCGTTTAAGTAATGCCGCTAAAACTGCCGTAGTGCAGGAGATACTTTCCTCGGGCGCGCATTTTGGTGAATCCCCATTAAGCAGTGGATCGGCCTCAAGCGCCATGATTGAGTTTGTCTCAGCCAATCCAACGGGCCCCCTGCATGTGGGTCATGGCAGGCAGGCTGCACTAGGTGATGCTCTTGCCAATTTATTGGCGACCCAAGGTATCAAAGTACACCGCGAGTTTTATTACAACGACGCTGGCGTACAAATTGCAAATTTAGCCTTATCAGTCCAGGCTCGCCTGAAGGGCTTAAAACCTGGCGACGCGAACTGGCCTGAACAAGCCTATAACGGCGAATATATTGCAGAGATTGCCGCAGCATTTAAAGCCTCACCCGAATTTAAAGATGATATTGAGGCAATTCGTCAATTTGCGGTTGCATATCTTCGCAATGAACAAGATATTGATTTAAAAACCTTCGGTGTCAAATTCGATTGCTATTACCTCGAATCCTCTTTGTATACCGACGGTAGTGTGGCTCAAATCGTTGGCGATTTACAAAACATAGGTAAGACCTATGAATCTGAAGGCGCATTGTGGTTAAAGACTACGGATGATGGCGATGATAAAGATCGTGTGATGCGTAAGTCCGACGGTAGCTTTACTTATTTTGTGCCAGACGTTGCATATCACACAAGCAAGTGGAATCGTGGCTTTCAGAAGGTGATTAACGTGCAAGGTAGCGATCATCATGGAACAATTGCCCGTGTTCGCTCAGGCTTGCAGGGTGTAGCGCAGAAACGTGGCTGGGATATCCCTAAAACTTATCCCGATTACGTATTGCATAAGATGGTCACGGTGATGCGTCACGGCGAAGAGGTCAAAATTTCTAAGCGTGCCGGTTCATATGTCACCGTCCGAGATTTAGTGGAATGGTCTGGTGGTGTTACTTCAGAGATGACTCCTGAAGAGCGGGAATTAGCATTGCAGCGTGGTCGTGATGCTGTGCGCTTTTTCTTAATCTCGCGTAAAGCAGATACGGAATTTGTTTTTGATATTGATTTAGCCTTGCAGCAGAATGACGAGAACCCTGTTTTCTATGTGCAGTACGCACATGCGCGAATCAGCTCAATCTTGCAGCAATGGGGTGGAAAAACGGTAGACTTAGCTGGAGCGGATTTATCCCTCTTGCAAAGTAAGGCGTCTGATCATTTGCTGCGTCGTTTAGCGGAATATCCAGAAATGCTGACAACAGCTGCAGAAGAGTTGGCCCCTCATGCTTTGGCTTTTTACTTACGGGATTTAGCGGGCGATTTCCATACCTTCTACAACGCCGATCGGGTATTGGTTGACGACCAAAATTTAAAGTTAGCGCGTCTTGCATTGCTCTCGGCAACGCGTCAAGTATTGCAAAATGGCCTAAAAGTACTCGGGGTATCCGCGCCAGCAAAGATGTAATGGCGAGGTATGGGGTGTAGATGTAAGATGAGGAAATGATGAAAACACCGAATCAGAAAACTGGCTTTGTACAGCACCGCGTGGATAGTAAAAACACCCAATATGGTGGCACTATTCTTGGCTTTATCTTGGGTTTAGGTGTTGGTCTCGGAATCGCGTTCGTTATCGCTTTTTATCTTTCCAAGAATACCCCCCAAGAAAGACCTGGAATGCGCGCTCCCAGTCTTCCATTAACAATCAAACCTTCTGCCGCACCCGCTGAAGGTGAAACAGCCGCCCCTGCAGAACCAGTGGATTTAAATAAGCCGCTTCAAGGTAAATCACCTGCGCCTGCATCAGCCGATCCAATTGGTGACTTGGTTGGTGGCAAAAAGTCTACTGACGCACCTTCTACTGCAACTAAATCTGACGCTATTTATTTCTTGCAAGTCGGCGCCTTTAATAAGCGCGCAGATGCAGATGCGCAAAAAGCCACTTTAGCTATTCAAGGTATCCAAGCGCAGTTAAGTGAGGTTACGGCTGATGGCAATACTTTATGGCGTGTTCGCGTGGGTCCTTATAACAGTGTTGAAGAGAGTAATCCAGTTCGGGATAAATTGAGCAGTATCGGCATCAAACCAACATTAATTAAATCCAGTAAATCATGATTTCATTGAGCAAAAGAGTAATTACATTATTTGTATTTCTTGCTTTAAGTGGCATTGCTAGCGCTCAAAGTCAAAAAATTGAAGAGGGTTTTGATTACCGCATATTGCCGATTGCGCAGCCGGTAGAGACTAAAGGGAAGGTTGAAGTTATTGAGTTCTTTTGGTACGGTTGCCCGCATTGCTATGACTTTGAGCCTGAGCTCAGCAGCTGGGTTAAGCGCCAGCCTAAAGACGTCGCTTTTAAAAGGGTTCCCGTAGCTTTTCGTGATGATTTCATGCCACATAGCCAATTGTTTTATGCCCTTGAAGCAATGGGCAAAGGTGACGCTCTCAATGAAAAAGTCATGTATGCCATGCATAAAGAAAATAAACGTCTTTTAACGGAGTCGGAGATTGCTGATTGGGTTGCTTCACAAGGAATAGATCGCAATACTTTCTTGGCGACTTATCGTTCTTTTGCTGTCATTTCGAAAGCTCGTGCGGCAAAACAAATGGCTGAAGCTTATCGAATTGATGGCGTGCCTACTATTGTGATGCAGGGCAAATATGTGACATCGCCCTCTATTGCTGGCACTAAAGCTAAGGCAATTGCAGTAATGGATTTTTTAGAGGACAAAATCCGCAAGGATAAGTACAAGCAATAGCTTTAAAGTATTGCTCTGGCGCTGCTTAAATTTTGACGAAGCGGCGCACAATCCAAAAGTAGATGGGATAAGGCAAGATTCTGAGGAACTTTAAAAATCTCGAGAATCGCTTAGGGAAATGAATATCAAATTCCCCCTTCTGAATACCTGCCAAAATTTCTTGGGCCGCTTCTTCAGCGCTAATGAGTGCCGGCATCTCAAAGTCATTCTGGGCTGTTGCCTCAGTGGCAACGAATCCTGGCGAGATCATATGGACACTGACTCCTGTTGGCAGTAGATCGTAATATAAATTCTCACAAAAATTGATGATGGCGGCTTTACTAGGGCCATAGGCCAAGGCTTTTGGTAGGCCACTATAGCCTGCCACACTGCCAACGATGGCGATGTGTCCAGAATGGGCTTTAAGCATCTCGGGGGTTACTAATGCAACCGCCCTCATAGGCCCCAAAAGATTAGCATCAATTGTTTTCTCGGCTATTTGAATATCAAAGTTATCCGCTCTGAGAGGCGTATATACGCCAGAAACAAAAAGCAAAAGATCAATGCCGCCCCATGCATTGAGTATGGTCTTATATCCCTCTTTTAACTGTTCGTTACGAGTAACATCCAGTGGAATAACGAGAGTTTGATTTGTATCGCTATTAAGGGCAATTTGATTGAGGCGCTCAACCCTACGGCTAGAAAGCGCTACCTTGGCGCCTTGGGCCAGCAAGGCTTTCACGCAAGCTTCCCCAATACCACTCGAGGCCCCAATGACCCAAACTCTTTTTCCTACAAATTGTTCAATGCCTGATTGCTTCATACGCTCAGCGCATCGGAAGATGCTGTCGATGGTTGGTGGCTGAGTGTGAATTGCACTACATCAATGTTGCGCTCAGTAAAGCCGGCTGCACAATACATTAAGTAGAAGTTCCAGAGTCGAATAAATGCTTCGTCAAATCCTAGTTGGCGCACTTCTTGAAGTTTGTGATTAAAACCATCTCTCCAGAGACACAGTGTTTTTGCGTAGTCCGCACCAAAGGCAAACTCTTGTTCGATTTTCAGCCCAGCCTTAGCAGCGCTAGCCTTAAAGCTTGCCCGCGATGGCAGCATACCGCCAGGAAAAACGTATTGCTGAATAAAGTCGGTATTACGTCGATAGCGCTCAAATAGATCTTCGGCAATAACAATGGTTTGAATGCAGGCCTTGCCACCAGCTTTTAAACATTTGGCAACCGTTTCAAAATACTCCGGCCAATGTTTTTCACCAACCGCCTCAAACATTTCAACTGAGGCAATACCGTCAAATTTTTCTTGGCAATCGCGATAGTCTTGCAATCGCACTTCAAATGAAGCTGGATTTGTCATTTGGGACTGCACTGCTAAAAGGCGGCTTTCAGCAAAAGCTTTTTGTTCTGTAGATAAAGTGAGGCCGGTAATTGCTCTATTGGTACGCAGTGATTCTTCCATTACTCCACCCCAACCGCAACCAATTTCTAAAACATGATCCCCTGGTTTTGTCTGAAGAGATTCCAGAATGCGTCTAATTTTTGCACGTTGAGCATCGGCCAATTCTTGCTTATCTCCCTCTGAGAACCAGGCGCTGGAGTAGCTCATAGTGGGGTCGAGCCACAGGGTGTAGAAAGCATTTCCTAGGTCGTAGTGAGCATGAATATTTTTACGGCTACCGGTTTTGCTGTTATCTCTTAACCAGTGTTTCAGGCGATAAAAGATTGATCCATACCAGTTGCCATAGATGGCTTTTTCTAAAATGGTTCGGTTACGAATAGCCAGCTCAAGTAGAGCTTTGAGATCTGGGGTATTCCATTTACCCTGTATATAGCTCTCAGCAAAACCGATATCTCCATGAGACATGATTTCTTTAAAAACAGACCACTCTAGTATGTGGATTTCGGCATGCAACTGATCGCCATGATTTCCAAACTCTCGCTTCTCTCCATCTGGAAGCGTCAACTTCAAGTAACCACTACTAAGTTGAGTTAAGAGCGTTAAAAGTGTCTTAGCGCTGAGTTGATGCTTATGTGAAGAGTAAGCTCGCTCTTGAGGGCGAGAAAAGTTGAGTCTCGAGAGAAGTGATTGTCCAGGGCGATTCATCTGCTGACTTCTAGTTCTGGTGGTTTAGGCTTTGAGTGAAAGGGTACACCTTTTATCCATAATTTCAATGCCTGCCAGTGAATTCGGAAAATCACACCTAAACTCATGAGGGGGTAGCGAAGCAATGCCAGATAAACATTAGCGCGGCTTAGAGGGCGGCTGGCGCCACTAATACTGGTATTGATGAGGGGTAGACCGTCCTCATGCAGCTCAATACGATAGACACTGTTTTTGCCGCTACTGCTATCTTGCGGAAATAAAAAGCGAAAATGGTATTCACCTCGTACCTCGCAAAATGGCGATACATGAAATACTTTCTTGCTGGTGAGTGTTTCGCCGGAGTGCAGTACTTCACCTGAATCTTTAAATAGTAAATAGCAGTGACGCTCACCAAAAGTATTATTTACCTCAGCTAACACTGCCTGTACTTGGCCATCCGCCCGAGTGCAGATCCAGAAACTCACCGGATTAAAAACGTAGCCCAATACCCTTGGAAAAGTTTGTAACCAGATTTCTCCATCAACATGAGGTATTTGGTTATCAGCAAGAATCTTCTCGATCCAGGCAAGACTATTAGGTTCGCCTAGGCCGTGGTCTTTGTCAAAAAAGGCACAAATTCCCCAGCGGTTATCGCTTAAGCCGTAATCATTTAGTAAATTTGGGTTTGCTTGGCGGGCACGCATCGGAACGGAGATGGTAAATACCCCATACCCAAAAGCATTTTTAGCCGGCCGCATGCGCTGGTGCTTGACTACTCCAAAGTTAATCTTTGTTTGCGCCATTAACTATCTTGTTTTGCTTTGATGGGCTGACGAACGCTTTCAATTAAGGCTTCTGCAACTAGTTCGCCGGAACGTAGGCCATCTTCATGAAACCCAAAGCCAGTCCAGGCGCCGCAATACCAAATGGATGATAGGCCTTGAATCAAAGGCAGCTCTTTCTGCGCTTGTATTGCACTCATGTCAAAGACGGGATGCGAATAGTGAATCTCCTGATGCACTAGCTTTGGATCTGGCTCTTCAGAGGGATTTAAGCTAACAATAATTTGTGTATTTTTCAGTTGATCTGGAAGTGGCTGCAAGCGATTAATTAAATAGTTAACGCTGACATGCTGTTTTGCATTTGGCTTGTCGCCAGACTTAGCAGTGTAATTCCAGGCAGCCCAACAACGCTTAGCCTCAGGCAAGAAGCGAGTGTCAGTGTGAAGAATGGCCCGATTTTTTTGATAAGGAATAGCCGCCAAAATATTTCTGGCCTCTTGATCAATGCCGTGAACTAAATCTAGCGCTTGATCGCTGTGACAAGCCATGATGACTTCATCAAAATAGCTTGACCCAGCTTGACTAATAACCTCTGCTTGACCGCCATCATGACTGGTATTTACTCGCAGAACACAATCACGTTTAATGACTGCCCCATGCTTTTCTATCGCAGCAACAATGCGTTTTACATACTCGCGCGATCCGCCTTTGATGGTTAACCATTGAGGGCGATTTTGAATCTGTAAAAGACCATGGTTATGGCAGAAGCGCACCATAGTTTGAATTGGAAATTCAAGCATTTGCTCAACTGAGCATGACCAAATTGCGCCGATCATCGGCAGAAAATAATTTTCTTTAAAGCTTTGACTAAAGCGATGGCGCATTAAAAAATCAGCAATTTTTTCATCTGGTTCTTTGTATTGATGACCGGCATCAATTTGCTCATGAGCTAGCTGGGTTGCTAGACGATTAAAGCGCAATATGTCATAAGCCATATGCCAAAAAGAGGGGGACAGAAGGTTGGAGCGCTGACCAAAAAATGAGTTAATGTCATTGCCTGCCCACTCAATCTTTTTGCTGGAGCCTGACTTTAAAGAGGCATCAATCGAAACAGAGAAGGACATTTCTGAGGGGGCTACAGGCGCTTGTATTTCCTCAAATAGTCGCACAAGACGGGGATAAGTTTTTCGATTGAAAACTAAAAATCCAGTATCGACACCATGTGTGATTTCTTTACCATTGAGATTGCAAGTGAAATCTACTGTGTTGCTATGGCCGCCAATGTGGCCACCGGCTTCGTATAAGGTAATTTCAAATTCAGGGTGTTGTCTTAAGGCGTATGCACAACCCAATCCAGAGATGCCTGCGCCAATAATGGCAATCCGTTTTTGACTCACTGGACCTTCTCTCCTAAAAGCTTTTCAATTTGATTGGTAATGCTACTGCTGGTAGGTTTAGTCATACTTCCATAGGAATCAACCACATTGCCATTTCGATCTATTAGGTACTTATAAAAGTTCCATTTGGGTGTTGTACCAGTTTTTGTAATTAACATCTTAAACAGCGGGTTTGGGTTACTGCCTGAGATCGAACTTTTAGAAAACATCGGGAATTTTACGTCGTAAGTGTTTTTGCAGAAGTCAGCAATGTCTTTGTTGCTGCCAGGCTCTTGTTGTCCGAAGTCGTTAGATGGAAAGCCAAGCACTACAAATCCTTGGTCTTTATATTTGGCATAAATCTTCTCAAGACCCTCATATTGGCTCGTAAAGCCGCAGAAGCTGGCAGTATTTACGACCAGAATGACTTTGCCTTGGTATTGACATAGATTTTGTGGCGTCTCGTCCTGCAGGCGGGGGAAGGTATGAGAAAGTAGTGGGCTACAGCTGTTTGCTGCATTGGCCACCTGAACTCCGGGCAGGAGAAATAAGAAGGGAAGGAGCCAATTCATTAAATTGCGGTGCATATTGCGCCTTTAAATTTCGCTTGATAGAGGCCAAGTCTAAGACATTCTCAGCAATATCGCTGGCATTGCAAAATTGCCATTAATATTGAGCCATGAGTAAGTTGCCACCACCCTCTTTCGAAGCCAAAGTATGTCCGCCGGATGAACTTGCGGCTCGCTTAGCAAAGCTTCCTAGGCCATTAGTCTTTACAAATGGCGTCTTCGATATCTTGCACCGCGGACATGCTAGTTATTTAGCCCAAGCACGTGCTTTAGGTGCTAGTTTGATAGTGGGCGTGAATTCAGATGCCTCTGTAAAGATGCTGGGCAAAGGCGATGACAGACCCATTAATACTGAGGCTGATCGCCAGGCCTTATTGGCTGCATTGGAGAGCGTAGACATGGCAGTGTTGTTTACCGAACAAACCCCTGTCAACTTAATTGAAAAAATTCGCCCCGATATTTATGTCAAGGGTGGAGATTATGAAATCGATACTTTAGCGGAGACCCATCTTGTAAAAAGTTGGGGCGGGAAAGCGGTTGCTATACCGTTTTTATATGAACGCTCTACTACCAGTCTTTTAGGCAAAATCCGTTCTTAAAGATTTTGGAGTAACCACGCCCAAATGCCGCGAAGTACTAAGCCCTCAGTTTGCTCAATCGGCCAACTCTGCAAGTCAGATTTTTTTATTTGAGTAAGAAGAACTTTTGCATTGCCACCATCAAGCCAAATTCGTTCGACAGGATGATTTAATTTTTTAGCTTGTAGTAATGCGTAGTGAATAGCACCAATTTGCGCTGCATCACATCCGCCAATAATGGCTTCATTCGTAGTGATTCCAAATTCTTGCTGAGATTCTTCACGAATTGCTAAAGGGAGTTGCGCGGTTTTGCTCTGCAGGCTTTCTTGCATCAGTCCAAGACCGGGCAGAATCCACCCGCCGTAATGAACTCCATTAGAGCCAAGCAAGTCAATCGTAGTAGCAGTGCCAGCATTGACGATTAAGGTGTTATGAGTAGATAGGGCGCGAGCTCCGATGAGGGCCGCCCAGCGATCAGCTCCTAACTTGCTCTGGTCTTGGTATAGGCTACGCATACCCGAGTAGGTACTGTCACCTTGTAATTGCTTCCAGTTCAAATCACTCCATTGTGGAAACAGAGATTTGAGATTGGAGATAGCCTCTTCGCCGGCAACACAGCTAAAACCAATGGCATCTGGTTTTGGAAGTGTCTTAGAAATATAGTCTGCTAATTCAGCACGATGTTCTTCAGACTGCAAAGACTTGCTACTAATAGAGCCTGAGTAAGCCCACAACTTTTTTTGTTGGGCACTTGGGTTTTGATTGGATTCCACGGCAGCCCATTTGAGGCGTGTATTACCAACATCAAAGAATAAATAAAGGCTCATGATTGAATCCGCAATGAAACATCACCTGCGTGAATGGCGATTGTTTTGTTTTCTTGTTGCAATAGTAATGCTCCAAATTCATCGACGCCTTTAGCAATACCATTAACAGCATCTTTTCCCGCACCAGAAATGCAAACGGCATGATCTCGATAAGCATCCCATTTCATCCAGGACCCCATGCAAGGCTTAAATCCATGTTGATCAAATTCTGCGAGATGATGCTCAAGCGAGGCGATTAATTTCAGCCAAAGGTATTCGACATCAGGCGGTGAGTTTGTAATCTGCTGAATTGAGCTTGCTTTCAATCCATTACCTAGATTTGCTTCAATTGCCTCCGCATTGCGTAAGTTGATGCCAATGCCAATAATCATCCAAGTAGCATCCCCTGCTTTTGCTTGACCACCTTCAATCAGAATGCCAGCGAGTTTGCATCCATTGAGCAACAAATCGTTTGGCCACTTTAGGCGAAGACCTAATTCGTGAAGTTTTGATTCATTGAGGTCGCAAGCTTGTGCAATCCCAGATATGACTGCTAGACCAACCAACAAACTCAAACCACTCAGTTCTGCAGGAGTTCTTTTAAACGGAAAGGCTAAGGAGAAGCAAAGAGAATCTTCCGGATTGGCTAGCCATGATCGACCGGCCCTTCCTTTGCCTGCTGTTTGTTTGTGGGCAATGCGTGCTATTGGGTCAATTAACTGACCCGCGCGCCAGCGCACCAAAAGATCGTCATTGGTTGATTTGGTCTCGGTAATACGCTCAAGGATGCAATTTGCAGTCATTCCGCCATTGTAGAAAGGTCTGACCTAGAATTGTGGGATGGATCAAAAAGATCAACGACCTCGGAAGTTGGTATGGCCTTTGCAGGCTATGCCATTGGCCAGAGCCATGAGCCTAAGCTATGCGCTCTTGATTCTCTATGTCAGCCTGAATCCCTTTGATTTTGATTTCCACAATGGAATATCCGCTGGCGCCTGGTTAAATGCCCCCCTGCCGCGTTTTATTACTTTATTTGATGTGGCGGTCAATATTCTTGCTTATATCCCTTTGGGATTTTTGGTGATGTTCGCCGCCTATCCACGATGGCGTAACTTTGTGGCGCTGGGCGTTGCTCTTGGTTTGAGCGCTGCATTAGCCCTAGGTGTAGAAACGTTGCAATCTTGGTTGCCTACACGCATACCCAGTCAGATGGATTGGTGGGCTAATGTCTTAGGCGGTCTCTTGGGAGGTTTATTGGCTATTCCCTTGGGCCCACAATGGCTTTCTGGAAGTGCAATTCGTCGGCGCTTTGACCAATGGTTTGGTTTAAATTGGGCGGCTTGTGCCCTGTTCTTGTTATTTCCGTGGTCGCAAATTTATCCGCAAAGCTCTTGGTTGGGCACTGGAGTTTGGGGGCATGCCATATTCGCATCAGTAGACTGGGGTACCTTAGTGATTAATCACGTCATTCAAGAGGCGGTGATTACATCGCTCTGTTGGTTAGGTGTTGCTTTATTGTTATCGCTAGGTATGCGTGCCAAAGCTCCTCAGTGGCGCATCCTCAATGGGCTTTTAGGTTTGACAGTCACAATCAAGATCCTGTTTACAGCACTTCAGTTTGGGGCGGAATTGAGTTTGAATTGGCTAACTGCAGGGGCTATTTGGGGAATGGTGCTGGGCAGCATCTTATTGAGGAGGACCTTAAGGCTAGAGCCTGAGCAGAAATTTTGGTTGGCCTTGATTTGTTTAGTTGGCACAACAATAGCGGTTAACGTTTTACCCGATAATCCCTATTTCATTCTGACGCTAAGACATTGGTATCAGGGGCGTTTATTGCACTTTAATGAGCTCATGCAGTGGGTTTCAGTAGTATGGTTACCTCTGGCACTGATTTGGATGCTTCGTAGCGCTAAGGAATTTAAATCAAAACATTGATGAATATAATTTTTCTATGAGCTTTTCACACCATCTATTCTTTTGTTTAAACCAACGCAGTAATGGTGAAGCATGCTGTGATCAGCACAATGCCTTTGCATTATTTGATTACGCAAAGAAAAGGGTTAAAGAGCTCGGTCTTGCAGGATCAGGAAAGATTCGCGTCAATAAAGCTGGGTGTTTAGATCGCTGTGCTGATGGTCCTGTCATGGTCGTTTATCCACAAGGTGTTTGGTATACCTTCGTTGATGTTGATGATATTGAAGAGATTATCCAATCCCATTTGATTGCAGGTCGTCCAGTGGAGCGTTTGCAGTTGACTTAGAGATTTCAAATGATTGAAAGTGTTTTATGAATAGCCGTACAAAAGTAATTCATATTGAAGGTATTGTTGGATCAATGGAGATGTCTATTGATCTTCCTGATGAATTAAAGAATGACCCTAACTTTGCCATTCGCGGCTTAGCGCTCGTTGCTCATCCACACCCTTTGATGGGCGGAACAATGGATAACAAGGTCGCCCAAACAATGGCGCGTGCATTTAATCAATTGGGTTATGTCAGTGTGCGCCCAAACTTTCGCGGTGTAGGCGGCACTGAAGGCGTTCATGATGATGGTGTTGGTGAATTAGATGATCTACTCCACGTGACTGATTGGATGCGCACACCTTCTAGTTGGGGTGCATTTGAGGCAACCGCAAATCAATCTTGGGTGGTCAATGCTAATACTTTGCCGTTGGTTATATCGGGTTTTTCATTCGGAAGCTTTGTGGGCAGTCATTTAGTGCAAAGGCTTTCAGACCTGGGGCGCCCAGCAGAACGCCTTGTCATGGTGGGTAGTGCTGCTGGCAAATGGACGCTGGCTCAAGTTCCTACCGATACGATTTTGATTCACGGTGAATTGGATGAAACCATTCCCTTGATTGATGTTTTGGATTGGGCGCGCCCTCAAGAATTAACAGTGCAAGTAGTTCCTGGTGCGGATCATTTTTTCCATCGCCGTTTACATTGCATTCGCAATATCATTACCGGTGCTTGGCTAGGTATGCCAGATCATCGCAAATAATTACAAATCGAACTAGATATAGAGAGTCAAGCATGGCTGAAGAAAAGTCTTTAATTGAGTACCCCTCAATGTTTCCAATCAAGGTGATGGGTAAAACAAACCCTGAATATCTCCCTGCGATCATTCATATTGCTAAGCAACTTGATCCTACATTTGATGAGAGCAAAGTAGAACAACGTCCATCTAAGGACGGAAATTACCTTGGCATTACTTTGCCAATTACTGCGACTAGTCGTGAACAGTTGGATGAGCTTTATAGAACTTTATCTACCCATCCATTGGTTAGCGTGGTTCTCTAATTAATTAATGTTAGCTTTAGTCAAACAGCTTGGATTGGCGGATTACGCAGCGACGTATGAAGCGATGCAAGCATTTACTAAAGCGCGCACCAGTGATACGCCTGATGAGATTTGGGTCTTAGAGCATCCCCCGGTTTTTACTTTGGGTCTAGCAGGCGATGCGGGAAATTTACATTCGCCGAGTAATCAAATTCCTTTGGTGCAGGTCGATCGTGGAGGCGAGATTACTTATCACGGGCCAGGTCAAATCGTTGTTTATCTTCTGTTGGATCTCAGGCGCCTTGGAATTTTCGTCAAGGAGCTGGTCTCTCGAATAGAGCAAGCGGTGATTGATGCCCTGGCCGATTTCGGCATTCAGGCCGAAAGACACCCAGGTGCCCCAGGAATTTACGTCTCACAGCAGTCAGGAGTGCCTCCAGAATGGATTGGCGCGAAGATTGCAGCCCTAGGCCTTAAAGTCTCTAAAGGCTGCTCCTATCATGGCGTTGCCCTGAATGTGGCTACAGATTTAGAAGCTTTCAAGCGTATCCACCCTTGTGGTTATGAGGGTTTAAAGACGGTTGATATGCAAACCCTTGGGATCAAGGACAATATAGACACTATTAGCCAAAGGCTTTTGCAGCATTTACAAAAGCAACTGATGCCATCATGACAATAAATAAGCCTGACACCAACACACCTCTTGAGGGTCGCCAAGACCTTAATTACGACGCATCACGTAAGCAAAAATCAAGCGAGAAGACTGCGCGCATTCCAATTAAGATTGTTCCACTAGAACAGGTTCTTAAAAAGCCAGATTGGATCAGAGTTAAAGCTGCTTCCAACAATTCACGCTTTTCTGAAATTAAAAAGATTCTGCGCGAGAACGAATTGGTAACAGTTTGTGAAGAGGCAAGTTGTCCAAATATTGGTGAATGCTTCGGTAAAGGCACGGCAACATTCATGATCATGGGTGACAAATGTACACGTCGTTGCCCATTCTGCGATGTAGGGCACGGCAGACCAGATCCTTTGGATACAAAAGAGCCGGCCAATCTAGCGCGCACTATTGCTGCCCTGAAGTTGAACTATGTTGTTATTACTAGCGTGGATCGTGATGATCTACGAGATGGGGGTGCAATGCATTATGTGGATTGCATTTCTCAATCACGTACTCTTTCGCCCAACACCCGCATCGAAGTATTGGTGCCAGATTTTCGTGGCCGCCTTGATAAGGCTTTAGATATTTTTGCTGATCATGCGCCGAGTGGTTTGCCTGATGTAATGAATCACAACCTAGAGACAGTACCTCGTTTGTATAAACAAGCTAGACCTGGTGCTGACTACTTACATTCATTAAAGCTCCTCAAAGACTTCAAAGAGCGCTTTCCACATGTACCCACTAAAAGTGGTTTGATGGTTGGTCTTGGTGAAACGGATGAAGAAATTTTAGAAGTTATGCGTGATATGCGTGAGCACAATATCGACATGCTCACGATCGGCCAGTATCTTGCTCCTTCAGGCCATCATTTGCCGGTGACGCGTTATGTACATCCCGATGTCTTCAAAATGTTTGAAGAAAAGGCTTATGAAATGGGCTTCTCTCATGCGGCAGTCGGGGCTATGGTGCGCTCAAGCTATCACGCAGATCAACAGGCGCATGGAGCCGGGGTTGTTTAGAAAAGTTTATAAAGCCGTTATTTTTTTAGCGGCTTTAGTTTTTCTGGTTGGGTGTAGCCCCAAATTAGATTGGCGTACAGTCCAGTCGCCACAAGAAAGATATACCGCTTTATTTCCGGGTAAGCCAGATAAACTGGAGCGCAAGATTCCCTATGGGGAGCAGGAGCTTTCTCAAACACTCGAAGCCGTAAAAATTGACGATGATATTTATTCGGTCAGCACTATTCAGTTGCCAGCCAATCAAGCATCATCACTAAATAAGTTGCTTTCCCAGTTGCAGACTAATTTAATTGAGAGGACAAAGTCGTCTGGCGGTAATGTTGTGATTGAAGATGCTTTTTATAAAACCCTAGACCGACAACGTTTATCGACTAAAGATTATTTTCTTGATTTGAAGTCGAATGACAAAACACAGCAGCTCATGCGCGTACGCTGGATTAATCGGGTGGCACCCAATGGAGACAGTTGGGTCTATCAGATCTCAGTGCTACATGCAAAGGCAAGCTCAGAAAATGCAAAAACTTTTTTTGCTAAAGAGGAATATGAAAACTTCTTTAATGATTTTTTGCCCGAGTAAAGCCTGACTAATTTAACTTGAGGTAGCTGCTGGCTATGATTGTTTTTCCAGTGCCGCCACTTTAGCTTCAAGTGCCTCTAGTTTTTCACGTGTTTTAGCAAGTACCTTGCTCTGAAGTTCAAACTCCTCACGTGTGACCAAGTCCATTTTCTGAAATCCCTGGTTCATCATGGCGCGCACATTCTTTTCAATCTCTTGAGCTGGAGAATTACGGATTGCATCACCAACCTTGTTTTGCATATCGCTGGCGATACGTTGGATTTGCTCGAGAATTTCACCGGGTTTTTGCATGATGGAGATTCGCAGTTCTATTGAGAGTTGCAGAAAAGATACAGATCTCTATTTTAAGTTGTATGGCTAAAAATGCCCAAAAGGGGCTCAAAACCCGATAAATGGCCCAAATTCACTCATCAGGTGCAATAGTAAGCACCAAAAAAGTGCATAAGCATTAATTAGGTGAATCTGCAGAAATTCAAAAAAGGGCCGACCTTCATGATCACTCCATGCAATAAGCATTTTTCCCTTTTCATGATCACTTAGGAGTTTTAAATGAAAACAATTCAAAAGACAGCCATCGCTCTAGCAGCCTCTGGTTTATTTGCAACCGCAGCATTTGCGCAAACTGCTCCTGCAGCGGAGGCTCCAGAAGTGAGCCCGGTTACAGCAAACGTGTCGATCACTAATGACTATCGCTACCGTGGTATTTCTCAAACAAACTATCAACCAGCAATTCAGGGTGGCTTTGATTATGCCCATGAGAGTGGTTTCTATATCGGCAACTGGAACAGCACAATTAACTGGGTGGCTAATACTACAAATAACGGAGTTAAAGCGCCGATTGAAATGGACTTCTACGGTGGTTTTAAGAAAGAGTTAATTGCTGAAGGTTTTGCTTCTGACTTTGGTGTATTGCAGTACTACTATCCACAAACTGGCGGCAACTATAACGCCATGATGTTGAATCCAAATACAACAGAACTGTACGCCGCTCAAAACTTTACGTTTGGCCCGGTTACTGGTTTTGTTAAGGTGAACTATTCATTAACAAACATCTTTGGTATCCCAAATAGTACAGGTTCTGTTTATCCAGATCTCACAGCAAACTATGACACTGGCATTTGGGGTATTAGCTTGAATGGACACATTGGCTATCAATACGTTGCTGGTCAGCCTGTTACAAGCGGTCCATTGTTGCAAGGCCAAAACAATCTTAGCTATACAGACTTTAAGGTTGGCGCAACTAAAGACTTTGGGGGAGGCTTATCTCTTTCAGCTGCTTATGTAAGCACCAATGCAAATCCAGTCTGGTGGAACACATGGTCAAGCACAACAACTGGAGTTATGACTAGTTCTGCAGGTCGTCCAGGTGCTGTAGTTTCTCTCACAAAAGTATTTTAATTATTTCCTCTGAACGGAGAAACGTATGAAATTAATTACCGCAATCATCAAGCCATTCAAGCTTGACGAAGTGCGCGAAGCTCTCTCAGAAGTTGGAGTTTCGGGCATTACCGTCACTGAGGTTAAAGGCTTTGGTCGTCAAAAAGGTCACACTGAGTTGTATCGCGGTGCTGAGTATGTTGTCGACTTTTTGCCTAAAGTAAAAATTGAAGCTGCTGTTGAAGATGGCATCTTGGAGCGCGCGATTGAAGCAATTGAAAAATCTGCGCGTACTGGCAAGATTGGTGACGGCAAGATTTTTGTCTCACCAGTTGAGCACGTCATTCGTATTCGTACCGGTGAAACCGGCGCGTCAGCACTTTAAAGAGAGGTTCAAAATGTTAACTTGGATGAAACGACTCGTTGCTAGTGGTGCTATGGCCTTGGCTATTGGCGCTACTGGTGTGATGGTTACTTCGCCAGCGCATGCTGATGAAGTTAAAAAGCCAGCTGTAACAGCTCCTGCTGCAACGCCTGCTGCTGCAGAGCCTGCTCCAGTCCTTTGCTCTGAAAAGTGCAATAAAGCAGATACAGCTTGGTTGCTAGTGTGTACCGCATTAGTAATTTTGATGACTCTGCCTGGTTTGGCTTTGTTCTACGGCGGTTTAACACGTAGCAAAAACATTCTGTCTGTACTCGTACAGTGTATGTTTATCTTTTCATTAGTAACGGTTCTATGGTCTCTTTATGGCTATAGCTTTGCGTTTAGCGAAGGCGGGGCGTTTATTGGTGGATTAGATCGTTTGTTCTTGCAAGGCATGAATCCTGATTCAGTAGCGGCCACCTTTAGTAAGGGCGTTGTTATTCCTGAGTTTGTATTTATGGCTTTCCAGGCTGCATTCGCAACAATTACTTGCTGCTTGATCGTTGGTGCATTTGCTGAGCGTGCGAAGTTCTCCGCGATCATTTTGTTTGTGATTCTTTGGTTTACTTTCAGCTATTTGCCAATCGCTCACATGGTCTGGTTCTGGCCTGGTCCAGATGACATCAAAGATGCTGCATCACTCGAAGCAATTACAGCGCGTGCTGGCTGGTTGTGGCAGAAGGGTGTTCTCGACTTTGCTGGCGGTACTGTTGTTCACATCAATGCTGCGATCGCAGGCTTGGTGGGTTCATACGTAGTTGGCAAGCGTTTGGGTTACGGCAAAGAAGCAATGAAGCCACACAACTTGGTATTCGTCATGATTGGCGCATCACTCTTGTGGTTTGGTTGGTTTGGCTTCAATGCTGGCTCAGCTCTCGAAGCAAATGGCAGTGCAGTATTAGCTTTCGTAAATACATTGTTGGCAACTGCCGCTGCAGTATTGGGTTGGTCATTTGCTGAGTGGATTACAAAAGGCAAGCCTTCCATGTTGGGCGCTGCATCTGGTTGCGTAGCTGGTTTGGTTGCTGTTACTCCTGCTGCTGGCTTTGTTGGTCCAATGGGTGCTCTCGCTATCGGTGCTGCTGCTGGTGTAGTTTGCTTGTGGGGTGTTTCTGGTCTCAAGAGAATATTGGGTTCAGACGACAGCTTGGACGTATTTGGTGTGCATGGCGTTGGCGGTATCTTGGGCGCTTTGTTAACCGGCGTATTTGCTGATCCAGCGCTCGGCGGAACAGGTATCTGGGACTATGTAGCAAATGCTGTTGCCCCTGATTACTCTATCGCTAGCCAGCTTTGGATCCAAAGCCAAGGCGTGATTGTGACTTTAATTTGGTCAGGCGTAGTTTCATATATTGCCTTCAAATTAGTCGATATCGTGATTGGTTTACGCGTTAAGGAAGATCAAGAGCGCGAAGGCTTGGATATCAGCTCACACGGTGAGTCTGCTTACGAGTCTTAATTAGTAGATTACCCCTCACTAGGCGGCCTTGGTTGGCTGCCTAGTTTTAAGCGCGGGATCCTCGGATCCCGCGTCTTTCTTTTAATAATCTTACAATGGTGGAATGGTTCCACATCTCATTACTGCACTCAGCGGCCCTTTGCTCGAATTAGAGTCAAAGGTTCTAGAAGCGACCCCAACCATTGAGCGTTGGTTCAGGCTGGAATGGCAAGAACATACTCCGCCGTTTTACTGTTCGGTGGATTTGCGTAATTCTGGCTTTAAGCTGGCTCCGGTAGATACCAATCTATTTCCAGGTGGGTTTAATAACCTATCTCCGCAGATGTTGCCTTTAGCTGTGCAAGCTGCAATGGCCGCAATCGAGAAGATTTGTCCAGAAGCCAAAAACTTATTGTTAATTCCTGAGCGTCATACTCGCAATACTTTCTATTTGCAAAATATTGCTCGCTTGTCTTCCATTTTGCGTCAAGCTGGATTGAACGTTCGCCTCGGCACTTTCTCCGAAGAAATTAAGAAGCCTACTTGGATTGAGTTGCCTGATGGGAATCGTTTATTAATGGAGCCTCTATCGCGCTTGGGACTCAAGAAGCAGCGCTTAGGCTTAAAAGATTTTGATCCTTGCTCCATTTTGTTGAATAACGATTTATCAGCAGGTATACCTCCGATTCTGGAGAATATTTACGAGCAATATCTATTGCCAGGCCTGCATGCGGGCTGGCACGTTCGTCGTAAATCCAATCACTTTGCTGCTTACGAAGAGGTAGCAAAGAAATTTGCCAAAGTAGTTGATATTGATCCATGGATGATCAATCCATATTTCTCAAGTTGCTCAAATATTAATTTCCACGAGCGCAAGGGCGAAGATGAGTTGCAAACTGCAGTTGAGCAGGTATTGAAAAAGACTGCGAAGAAATACCGCGAATATGGCATTAAAGAAAAGCCTTATGTTGTAGTGAAGGCAGATGCTGGGACTTACGGTATGGGCATCATGGTGGTGAATGATCCTGCGCAGTTAAAGGGTTTGAACCGCAAAGACCGCAATAAGATGAGTGTGGTTAAGGAAGGCCTTGAAGTCAGCGATGTATTGATTCAAGAGGGTGTCTATACCTTCGAAAAAGTAAATGAAGCCGTTGCTGAGCCAGTTGTTTATATGATTGATCGTTACGTCATTGGCGGCTTCTATCGAGTACATACCGATCGTGGCCCAGATGAAAATCTCAATGCCCCTGGCATGCACTTTGTACCGTTGGCATTTGAGCAAAACTCTATGCCTGATTTAGGTGCTAAGCCAGGTAGTGCAGCGCCTAATCGCTTTTATCTATATGGCGTGGTTGCCCGTTTGGCTCTCCTTGCCGCATCATTGGAATTAGAGCGCACTGATCCAGATGCTGAAGCTGCATAAATGAAACGCTAATCTCTCAATAGCAAAAATGGACCTTCTTTTTATTGCAGACCCTCTTGAATCTTTCAAGATTCAAAAAGATTCCACGCTTGCAATGATGCGCGTTGCGCAAGAGGCAGGACATCAATTGTGGTTTTGTCAAAGCAGCAATGTTTTGTGGAGAGATAACTTGGTTGTAGCTGATTGCCAATCTTTGGCAATCAAACCTAGTTCTACTAATTGGTATGATTTGGGCGATATTGAGTCTCGAGCACTGAAATCTTTTTCAGCAGTGCTCATGCGTACAGATCCACCATTTGATATTGAATACCTCAATACAACTTGGTTGCTGTCAGCAGCAGTTCGTCAAGGTGCAAAAGTATTTAACGAGCCAAGTGCGGTTCGTGATCACTCAGAGAAACTCTCTATCACTGAGTTTCCAGAGCTTATTCCACCTACTTTAGTGACGCGTGAATTGGATGCTGTAGAACGTTTTCATCAAATTCATCGAGATATCGTCATCAAACCCTTGGATGGTATGGGTGGTATGGGCGTATTTAGGGTAGGCGCCGATGGGCTTAATCTCGCTAGTATCGTGGAAACGCTTGGTGAAAATGGCGCGAGAACGCTGATGGTTCAACGTTTTCTTCCGGAGATTGCCCAGGGCGATAAACGCGTTTTATTAATTGGTGGCGAGGTAGTGCCTTTTGCATTGGCCCGTATTCCTCAAGGTAGTGAAATCCGCGGAAATTTAGCGGCTGGTGGCAAAGGCGTTGCAATGCCTTTAACTGAGACTGAAATAAAGGTTGCTGAAAAATTGGCGCCAATACTTAATCAGCGTGGATTATTCTTAGTTGGATTGGATTTAATTGGCGGCTACCTCACTGAAATTAATGTGACTAGTCCGACTTGTTTTGTTGAAATTACCGACCAAAGTAATTTTGATGTTCCAAAATTTTGGTTGGCAATACTAGAGAAAGCATTGGCATAAATATGGCTGGAATTGTCATCGTTGCTCACACACCTGTTGCGAGCGCAATGTTGGGATTTGCAGAGCATACCTTTGGTGTAGTACCTGAAAGAGTGCGTGCGGTAGATATTCCTCCGCACGAGGACACCAAGGTTAGCTTTGATCGCGTGCTGAAGGCTGCTTATGGTGTCAATACCGGCAATGGTGTACTCATCCTGACAGACGTCATGGGAGCCACCCCTGCCAATGTTGCATCTAAGTTAGAGGCTTTGGGTCCCTTATCAGGATTAAATGCCCCAGTGATTGTGTTGGCGGGACTTAACCTTCCGATGTTGATGCGCTGCATCTCTCATCGCGGCGAGAGTCTAGAAGAGCTTGCACAAAAGGCATTAGTTGGCGGGCAGCATGGAATCTTGCGCCTGGGTTCAAAAGTAAACCAAGATTAAAAAGGGCTCATCCCACAATGCCTATTGCAGAAATCGAAATCATTAATAAATTGGGTTTACATGCTCGCGCCTCCGCAAAGCTATCTCAGTTGGCTGCGCAGTTTCCTTGTGAAATATTCTTGTCACGTAATGGGCGTCAAATTAATGCTAAGAGCATCATGGGTGTCATGATGTTGGCAGCAGGTATTGGCAGCACTGTGACTCTTGAGACTGTTGGCGAAAAGGAAGATGAGGCAATGCAGGCCCTTACAGCATTAATTAATGATCGTTTTGGTGAAGGTGAGTAATTAGCATGACATTTGCTTTGCACGGAATTCCAGTATCGAAAGGCATTGCCATTGGCAAGGCCGTACTGATTTCGCGCGCAGCATTAGAAGTTAGCCATCATTTGGTTGAGGCTGGCAAAGAAGAGGCTGAGGCCCAAAAATTATTAGATGCATTTGATCAAGTGCGTCTAGAGCTGGAGCAACTACGTCAGGGTTTGCCAAAGGATGCGCCACAAGAGATGGCAGCATTTTTAGATGTACACGGCATGATCTTGGCTGATCCTGCTTTAGCTGAGAAGCCAATTAAGTTAATTCGTACTCAAAGATTAAATGCCGCTTGGGCTTTAACGACTGAACTCAATGATCTATTGGAGCAATTTGCAGATATTGAAGATACGTATTTAAAAGAGCGCGCTAACGATATACGGCAGGTTGCTGAGCGTGTTATTAAAGCGTTAAATGCGCAGAAAAAAGACTCTTTGAATGACTCTGATTTCTTGCCTGGCAGTGAAATCGGTGTGGAGTCCATTATTGTTGCTCACGATATTGCTCCGCACGATATGTTGCGTTTTAAAGAGCATGCCTTTACAGGGTTTGTAACAGATCTTGGTGGTAAGACCTCGCACACTGCCATTGTGGCTCGTAGCATGGAGATTCCTGCAGTAGTAGGAGTTCGCCACGCGAGTGAAATGATCCGTCACGGCGACTGGCTGGTATTGGATGGCGAGCGTGGCGTTGTTGTAGTTGCTCCTGATGAGCAACTCTTGTCTGAATATCGCAAGCTACAAACTCAAGTTTTAAAAGAGGCTCGTAAGCTTCAGCAGTTAAAGCATGCAAAAACTGAAACAGCTGATCGTGTAGAGATTGAGTTATTTGCCAATATCGAATTACCAGAAGATGCTATTCAGGCTGTGAAGTTGGGTGCTGTAGGTGTTGGTCTATTTCGCTCTGAATTCTTATTCATGGATCGCAAGCAAGCTTTACCTGATGAAGAACAACAGTACCAAGAATATCGCCGTGTCGTTGATTTAATGCACGGCTTACCCGTCAATATCAGAACGATTGACGTTGGCGCTGATAAAGCTTTAGGTGGCAGTGGCGATATTTCTCAAACTGGCACGTCACCACTGGGTTTGCGGGCGATTCGTTGGTCCCTTACTGAGCCTGAAATATTCTTAACGCAGCTGAGAGCGATCTTGCGTGCGTCAGCGCATGGTCAAGCTCGCATCATGATTCCGATGTTGGCGCATGCTAAAGAAATCGATGAAACATTTAGATTGATTGAAAAAGCAAAGCAACAATTACATCAACGTGGCAAAGCATTCAATCCCAATATTCAAGTTGGTGCCATGATTGAAATTCCGGCTGCCGCATTAGTGTTGCCATTATTTATTAATCGCTTTGATTTTCTATCTATCGGCACTAACGATTTAATCCAGTACACCTTGGCGATCGATCGGGCAGATCACGCGGTTGCACATTTATATGATCCGCTGCATCCAGCGATATTGAATTTATTGGCAAACATCATTGAGCAAGCTAAACGCGCCAATGTACCCGTGGCAGTTTGCGGTGAGATGGCTGGCGATCCTGCGTTAACAAGGCTATTGTTGGCGCTGGGCCTGACCGATTTTTCAATGCACTTTAGTCAGCTGCTATTGGTGAAGCGCGAGATTTTGCAAGCTAATGTAGGTTTACTAAAAGCCCGCATAGGCAGGGTCTTAAGAGCTTATGAGCCCGAAGAACAAGCCAAGGCTTTAGAGCGATTGCTGTCCTAGGGGTTTAGTGTGCCGTGCCGCACACCGAACATTCGGCATTGCGGCTAATGCGGATTTCATCAATCTGGGTTGTCCGCCCATTCCAAAGCAACATACGCCCCATCAAGGTTTCACCGAAACCAATCAAAACTTGTAAAGCTTGAGCTGCTTGCATAGCACCAATAATTCCGACCAGTGGTGAGAAGATGCCCATGCTTGAGCAGCTAACTTCTTCAAATTGCTCATCTGGAGAAAATATGCAGGCATAGCAAGGTGAGCTTGGGTTGCGTGGATCAAAGACGCTCACTTGACCATCAAATTTAAGCGCTGACCCTGAAACCAATGGGGTTTGGTTTTTAACGCAGGCAGCATTAATGAGGTGCCTTGTTGAAAAATTATCTGTGCAATCTAACACTACATCCACACTCGGCAATAACTCATCCAGGAGGGAATTAGTCGCTTTAGCTTGAATAGCTTCAATTTGAATGGTGGAATTTAGGCGCTCTAGAAACTCTTTTCCAGAGGCAACTTTACTTTTGCCAATACTACTTTCGACATGCATGATTTGGCGCTGCAAATTCGTAAGCTCTACTGCATCATGATCCATTAGGGTGATGTGACCTACTCCTGCAGCCGCTAAGTAAGGTGCAGCAGCGCTACCTAGGCCGCCTGCGCCAATGACCAATACATGCGAGCCCAGCAGTTTTTCTTGGCCAGCAACATCAATTTCCTCTAGCAGTAAATGCCTTGAGTAGCGAAGTAACTGCTCATCATTCATGCGCGTTAAGATTATTCGAGTTTGGATGATGAGCGTTTTACAGGCTGACCATTAATAAAGGCCACTGCTTGAGAAAGCATGAAGTCATCTGCACTACCAAGTTCAGTGGGCTTCTTATTTTTGTCTTTCTCTTTTTCCTCAGGAGTTTTCTTGGCATTTTTTTCTTCAATACGTTGTAGCTCTTCGAGGCGGCGTTGCTCACGATCTTTGATCAGTTTGTCTTCAGCAGATTGCTTATTACGCAGGTGCTTCTCGCTATCAATTTCACGGGTGATCAATACATCATCTGGATCGCCATCCTTATTTTGATCTACTGGAATATCTGGTTTAACGCCAAAAGCCTGAATCGACTTACCGCTCGGGGTGTAGTAGTAAGCGGTAGTAATTTTGAGTGCTGAATCATTCGTTAGGGGGCGAACAGTCTGTACTGAGCCCTTACCAAAAGTGGTTTTTCCAATGATGGTTGCACGTTTGTAGTCTTGGAGTGCGCCAGCCACAATCTCAGAAGCGGAAGCGGAATAGGCATTTACCAAAACTACCATTGGAAGCTTTTTAAATATCGCCGGGACTCCAGCTAGGGGGTCGCCTGGCTCATTGAGACGGTACATAGCTGGCGTGGCATTGAATACTTGCTTCGAATCAGGGGACTGGCCTTTAGTGGACACAATAATGGCATCGGCGGGTAAGAATGCAGCTGCGACTCCTACGGCGCCTTGTAATAGGCCGCCACCATTGTTACGAAGGTCAAGAATGATGCCCTTGAGTTTTGGATCTTGGTTGGCGATATCGGTTAATTTCTTAGCAAGATCAGGAACGGTGCGCTCTTGAAAGCTCGTGATACGTACCCAAGCAATATCGTTGTCGAGAATTTTGGTTTTGACAGATTGAACTTTAATTTCTGCGCGAGTGATGGTTACTGGAAAGCTACGTTCTTCACTCTTACGAAACACTGTCAATGTAATTTTGGTTCCTGGTGTACCGCGCATAGTACGGACTGCTTTGTCGAGAGACATACCTCGCACTGGTTTGTCATCGAGACGTGTAATTAAATCTCCCGCTTGGAGACCTGCGCGTGCAGCAGGACTATCTTCAATGGGATTTAATACTTTTACTACTCCATCTTCGGAGGTAATTTCAATTCCAAGGCCAGCAAACTTTCCGGTGGTTTGCTCCTGCATTTCTGAAAAATCTTTTTTGTCTAAGAAGGTGGAGTGTGGATCAAGACTGCTCACCATTCCCTTGACTGCATCTGTCAATAATTGCTTATCTTCAATCGGTTCAACATACTCACGCTTGATCTGCGCAAAGACGTTAGAAAGTGTACGCAGCTCATCCAGCGGGAGCTGAGAGCCTTGCTGGGCGGTCGCAGAAAGCTGGATCGTGGCTGCTACACCAGCAATAAGACCAACGGCGATCAGTGCAAAATTCTTTAGAAATTGGCGCATAGCTCTTTGCTTTAATCCAAATAAAAGTGTTGAATAGGTTTGAGGTCATCATCTAATTCGTAAACTAGTGGCACACCATTAGGAACATTGACTTCCATAATTGCTTCATCAGACATTTGATCTAAATATTTAATTAGTGAGCGAATACTATTACCGTGTGCTACTAAGAGAACACGCTTGCCTGCTTTCAGTGCGGGCGCAATAGATTCATTCCACAATGGCAATACACGATCAACGTTGTCTTTCAGGCACTCACCTAATGGAATATCAGAAGGATTTAGTTTTGAATAACGAGGGTCGTTTTTGGGGTTGCGCTCATCCTCATGTTCGAGCAATGGTGGACGTACATCATATGAGCGTCGCCAAATATGAACTTGTTCATCGCCATATTTTGTTGCAGTTTCTGCTTTATTGAGTCCGGTGAGCGCTCCATAGTGACGCTCATTGAGACGCCAGCTATGCACAACGGGCAGCCACATCAAATCCATGGTGTCTTGGACGTTCCAGAGAGTGCGAATCGCACGCCTTAAAACCGAGGTGTAGGCGATATCAAATTCGTAACCTGCTTTTTTGAGGTTTGCACCTGCCGCTAGGGCCTGTTCTGCACCTTTTGGGGTTAAGTCAACGTCCGCCCAGCCAGTGAAGCGGTTTTCAAGGTTCCAGGCGGATTCGCCATGACGAATAAGGACAAGTTGTTTCATAGAGCCATTCTATAATCCGGTGATGAACTTTCTCACGCAAATTGATAATTTAGCGCTTATTGCCCTTCTGTTGGTTTCGGGCGCAGCGCTTTTCCTACCTACATTATCTACGCTTATTGGCGGAAAAGGCTTGTCGCCTACTGAGGCAACGATTTGGATTAACCGTCGCAAAGCTTATGTGCTCGATTTGCGCACTGCAGAGCTCTTTAAGGCCGGACATCTGCCTGGTGCCAAATTTGTTAATGAATCTGGTTTGACTGCTGCCATTGAAAAGCTTAAGTTAGACCGTAAGCTTCCAGTTGTCTTGGTTTGTGAAACTGGCGCCCATTCCCGCAAGCACCTTGCTGAAGCTCGAAAACTGGGTTTTGTTGAAGTAGGTGTATTGGATGGCGGTGTTCAGGCTTGGAAAGAAGCAGCTCTTCCTCTAGTGAAGTAAGGAGAAATTAATGCCTCCAGTAACAATGTATAGCACTCAGGTTTGCCCATATTGCGTCATGGCAGAAAAGCTATTGATCAAAAAAGGTGTTGCCAACTTAGAAAAGATCTTGATTGATCGTGACCCATCCCAGCGTGAGGCCATGATGGCTCGCACTGGACGCCGCACAGTTCCCCAAATTTATATTGGTGATACACATGTAGGTGGCTATGACGACTTGGTTGCCTTAGATAGAGCAGGCAAGCTCGATCCACTTTTAGTTTAATAAATTCAATACAACAGAAAGTTAGCAATGACTGAACAATCTTCCGCACCTCAAGAAGGTATTGATAGCTCAAAAGAGCCGTCATTTCGTATTCAACGCATTTATTTGAAAGATTTGTCTCTAGAGCAGCCAAATTCGCCACAAATTTTATTAGTTCAAGCCGAGCCTCAAGTAGAGGTCATGGTCGACATTTCAGTTATTCCTGTCAGCAGCGAGATTTTTGAGGTCTCCCTGAGCTCAACTGTCACTGCAAAAGTTGAGGGAAAGGTGTTGTTCTTAGTTGAGGCAAAGCAAGCTGGTATTTTTGAGTTCAACAATATTCCCGTTGAGCAAGTTGATCCAATGCTAGGCATTACATGCCCAACCATTTTGTATCCTTATTTGCGCTCCAACATTGCCGATGCTATTAGTCGTGCAGGTTTCCAGCCGATACATTTGAATGAGATTAATTTCCATGGCATGTATGAGCATCGCTTGATGCAGGCTCAACAAGCAGCATCAGAAAAGAAGGATGATGCTGCTGATGAGAGCAAAATCATTCTTCCTCACTAGTCTTATTCAGTAAGCACTCAGATCATGAAAGTAACGCTTCTTGGTGCTGGTGCATGGGGGACGGCGATGGCTGCGCAAGCCACCCGCCACCTCCAAGAGGGAGATGTATGTTTATGGTCTCGCAGCAAAGACCAATTACAAGATATTCAAAAGAGCGGTGAGAACCGTGACTATCTTTCAGGCGTTCAATTGCCCAAAGGGCTAACGTTTGAGAGCGATTTTTCTGCTGCGATTCAAAGGCTTTCTAGTGATGACCTTTTAGTCATTGCTACGCCAATGTCAGGTCTTTCTGAAACGATGGCTCAAGTGCTGAAGGTTGCTGAGCATCCACTCAATATTATTTGGTTATGTAAAGGCCTAGAGCCCAATACTGCTTTATTGCCCCATCAGGTTGTCGAACGTGAAAGCAAGCTTCACTCACATGGCTTAACGCATTCGTATGGCGCCTTGTCTGGCCCAAGTTTTGCTCGTGAAGTTGGTGCAGGCATGCCTTGCGCGCTAACCGTTGCAAGCAAAAACACCAAGCTTTGTGAGATAGTCCAAGCCGCTTTCCATCATGGAAATATGCGCGTTTACTCAAGCGATGATTTGGTGGGTGTTGAGTTGGGTGGCGCTGTTAAGAATGTTCTTGCCATAGCAGCTGGCATTGGTGATGGCCTAGATTTAGGTTTGAATGCTCGTGCTGCAGTGCTAACACGTGGCCTGGCAGAAATGATGCGCTTAGTAAAAGCTGCTGGCGGTAAATCTGAAACTTGTATGGGTCTTACTGGTGTTGGAGATTTAATCTTGACCGCCACAGGTGACCTATCTCGCAACCGCCGTGTTGGTCTCGAGTTAGCTGCTGGCAAATCATTGCCAGAAATACTGGCTAGTCTTGGTCACGTTGCTGAGGGTGTTCTATGCGCCCAAGCTGTTGGAGATCTTGCTAAGCGTCTGGGTGTGGAAATGCCCATTACAGCCATGATGGGCGAAGTGTTATCTGGAAAGCTGATGCCGCATGAGGCCGTTAAAAAACTGATGGGACGCGATCCAAAAATCGAATCGTAAGCTTTACTAGTTAAGCTGTTTTATTGACCGCCAGTAAGCCCATTTTGGCGCCATGCTTCATAAACCACTATTGCTACAGTATTTGATAAGTTCAAGCTACGGCTGCTATCTTGCATTGCTAAGCGCATGCGATTACTTGAAGGAATGGAATCTCTCACTTCATCAGTAATACCTTTGGTTTCTGAGCCAAATACAAAGTAATCATTAAGGGAATATTTGCCTTCATGAAACTTTCCTGATCCTTTGGTAGTCAACGCAAAGAGATGCTCAGGATCTGGCTTCTCATCTTTTAAAAACTGCGCCCAATTTTGATGAACTTTTACACTTGCGAACTCGTGATAGTCCAAACCAGCCCTGCGTAGCTTTGCATCTTCCATTGGAAATCCAAGAGGCTCTATTAAATGCAACTTTGCACCGGTATTTGCACAGAGGCGAATGATGTTGCCAGTATTGGGGGGAATTTCTGGTTCGAACAAAACAATATTAAACATGTCGCACTCTTTAGATTGGTCGTACAGCTCTGAGAAGTACCCAGTTGATAACACGAGATACGCCATTGTCCTTCAGAATGCGGGCAATTTCATTAAGAGTTGCCCCGCTAGTCATAACATCATCAAAAACAATGACCGTTTTATTTTGTAGTTGCTCAATGTGCTTTGGCTGAACATAAAACATACCTCTAGTTGATAGGTATCGGTTTTCAAGATTGCTACCAGCTTGATGTTCTGAATAATGATGACGCCAAAGCATGTAAGGTGATTTTTGAATGTGCCTACCGCAATGAATTCGTTTGGCAATTTCCCAGCTTTGGTTAAAACCACGTTGCGCTAACTTTTGAGTGCTGAGTGGTACGGGCAATAAATAACTTGCATCAATATCTTTAAGTTGCCATGACAGAAGTTTGTTCCACACGTCGCTAAGTGCGCACCCAAAAGCAATCCGCTTTTGATATTTAAATTCATGCAATGGCACTTGAAGAATCCCTGTGTACCGATCTAAACAGTAGGTTTCATCAAAGTAGGGGTTGGATAATTGGCATGACGCACAACATTGCAAGGCCATTTCCTCAGGTCGGAGTGCGAGACCGCATTGATCGCAACTTTGATAATTAAATATCCCCTCATTGCTCACAATATCCAGGCAGTAGTTGCAAATGGAGTATTTCTGGAATTTTTGACAAACAATGCATCCAGTTGGCAAAAGTTGTTCAAAAATTGTTTGGAAAATGTTCTCTGGAAATCGCATGGGGCGCTGAGTATACTGAGCCAATGACCCAGCCCATCAGATGGTTACAAGACGAAATTGCAGATCGCATGCTGCAAAAGTTGGACATTGTTAAGCTCGATGTAAAAGATATTTTGATAGTTCCAGACTTCGCCGGAAAACATCTGCATACGTTTGCAAGGCGGTATCCAAAGGCGCGCATTTGGAGTCTTTCGGACAAAAGTGTTTCTGCGTTTCAACTGTGGCGTGCTAAAGCTATCAGTAATTGGCGATCCATATTCGGGAGTCGTACTGCTTCATTGGCAAGCTACTTATCATCTGGAAGATTTGATATTCCAGACAATTCTGTTGATTTAGTTTTTAGCGATCTTCTGTTGCAGGATCTGGAAGACCCAAAGCACTTTCTACAAGAGTGTTGGCGCGTTCTGCGCGAGGGCGGTTTAATCGCATTTAGTTATTTGGGACCTGATACTGGAAAAGAATTGCGTTCGCCAACCCTTCCCGAGTTAAGACTTAAAAATCTGTTGAGCCCCTGGGATATGCACGACATGGGGGATGCCCTGCTAGCAGAGAGATTTTCTGATCCAGTAATGGATATGGAGTACTTGACCCTGGACTATGAGAGCGAGAGTCTTTTGTTGGTCGATATTGCCGCTCTAAACCTCATTGATCCCACCCCTTTTAAGGCCCCAGAAACGCAAGTTTTGCCGCAAAAACTCACCCTAGAGGTGGTTTATGGGCATGCTTGGGCTATTGGAAAGCATCTTGCGAAGGCTAAAGACAGTGTGGCCTATATTGATCTAAATCAAATTGGACGCAAGACTAGGCCAGATTCTGCTTAAGTGTAAGTGCTTACTATCATTTAAACCTTGGTCAAGATTGGATCAGGCTGGGTTATCCCGGTTTGTTGTTGCGCCTAATTAACCCTATAATCACGGCAGGATGTATTGGCTTGAGACCGTTTTTTGGGCAATTCGCGGCATTTTTGTTGCTTTGCTCACGACAATAAACAGAGAATAAGATGAATTTATTTGGAAAAGTCACTAGGGCTTCGCTCTATTTCGCAGTAGCTTTTGGCACTGCTTTTGCTCATGCAGCAGAGAACATGCCTGGTGGCCCAGCTGTCAATCAGCTAAATTTCGCGCCTGCTGCAACCAAAATCATGCAAGAGATCCATTGGTTGCATTGGATGATGTTGGTCATTTGCGCCTTAATTTTTGTGGGTGTTTTTGGAGTGATGTTCTATTCCATTTTGAAGCACCGTAAATCATTGGGTCATAAATCAGCCTCTTTCCACGAGAGCACAACTGTTGAGATTATTTGGACAGTGATTCCATTGCTCATCGTTATCGGTATGGCTTTGCCTGCAACAAAAACTGTTGTGGCAATGAAAGACACTACTAACTCCGATATCACTATTAAGACCACTGGATACCAGTGGAAGTGGGGTTACGACTACATCAAAGGTGAAGGTGAAGGCATTAGCTTTCTATCTACTTTGTCTACTTCACGCGAAGCAATCAATAACTTGGCACCGAAATCAAACACTTACTTGATGGAAGTTGACAATGAAATGGTTGTGCCAGTTGGTAAAAAGATCCGTTTGATTACCACTGCTAATGACGTTATCCATGCTTGGACTATCCCAGCGTTTGGCGTAAAGCAAGATGCGATCCCTGGCTTCGTGCGTGACACCTGGTTTAGAGCTGAGACTATTGGTACATTCCGCGGTCAGTGTTCTGAGCTTTGTGGTGCTGAGCACGCTTTTATGCCTATCGTTGTGCGTGTAGTTTCACAAGATGACTACACCGCTTGGGTTGCTCAGAAGAAAAAAGAAATGGGCGCTGCTGGTGATGATCCATCTAAGGTTTACACCTTGGATGAGCAAAAAGAGCGTGGTGCAAAAGTTTACGCAGCAAACTGCGCAGCTTGTCATCAACCTAACGGCAAAGGTGCGGGCGCTTTCCCTGCATTGGATGGTAGCAAGGTGGTAATGGGTCCTAAAGCTGGCCAATACAACATCCTCATTAACGGTAAGGGCGCAATGCCGAAATGGGCTGGCGTGATTTCTGATGGCGATATCGCTTCAGTAATGACTTACACACGTAACGCATGGGGCAATAAGACGGGTGAAGTGATTCAGACCCAAGACATTATTACTGCACGCGGCAATTAATTCAGATTAACAAATACAGATAAAAACGAAACCGGAGTAATTCATGAGCACAGTCTCTACTACCCACGATCACGCACACGACCACGCGCATGACCATGCGCACGACGATCACACACCACATGGTTGGCGTCGTTGGTTGTTCGCAACCAACCACAAAGACATCGGTACGATGTATTTGATCTTCTCATTCGTTAGCTTGCTAGCTGGCGGTGTGATGGCCTTGGGAATTCGTTTGGAATTGTTCCAGCCTGGTTTGCAGTTCTTGCGCCCAGAGTTTTTCAATCAGCTCACAACCATGCACGGTTTGGTGATGGTGTTCGGTGCAATTATGCCGGCCTTCGTTGGCTTTGCTAACTGGATGGTGCCTTTGCAAATCGGTGCGTCTGATATGGCATTTGCCCGTATGAACAACTTTAGCTTCTGGATTCTTCCAGTAGCAGCAACATTATTGTTGAGCTCATTCCTCGTTCCTGGTGGCGCTCCATCAGGTGGCTGGACTATCTATGCTCCATTGACTTCACAAATGGGCCCTGGCATGGATATGGCGATTTTTGCACTCCACTTATTGGGTGCCTCATCGATCATGGGTTCGATCAACATCATCGTAACTATTTTGAACATGCGCGCTCCTGGCATGACATTAATGAAGATGCCAATGTTCTGCTGGACTTGGTTAATTACTGCTTACTTGTTGATTGCTGTGATGCCTGTATTGGCTGGTGCAATCACGATGGTTCTTACTGACCGTCATTTCGGTACTTCATTCTTCTCCGCTGTTGGCGGTGGCGACCCAATCATGTTCCAGCATATTTTCTGGTTCTTTGGTCACCCTGAGGTTTACATCATGATTCTTCCAGCATTCGGAATCATCAGTGAAATCGTTCCAGCATTCTCCAGAAAGACATTGTTTGGTTACAGTTCAATGGTTTATGCAACTGCATCCATCGCGATCTTGTCGTTCATCGTTTGGGCTCACCACATGTTTGCAACTGGTATGCCAGTAACAGGTCAACTGTTCTTCATGTACGCAACCATGTTGATCGCCGTTCCAACTGGCGTGAAGATTTTTAACTGGGTAGCAACCATGTGGAAAGGTTCAATGACCTTTGAAACTCCAATGTTGTGGGCTATCGGCTTTATCTTCGTTTTCACCATGGGTGGATTTACGGGCCTGATCTTGGCAATGGCGCCAATTGATATTGGTGTTCAAGATACTTACTACGTTGTTGCTCACTTCCACTATGTATTGGTAGCAGGCTCATTGTTTGCGATGTTTGCAGGCTTCTACTACTGGTGTCCAAAGTGGACTGGCTACATGGCTAACGAAACTCGCGGCAAGATCCATTTCTGGTCTTCCATGATTTTCTTTAACATCACCTTCTTCCCGATGCACTTCTTGGGCTTGGCAGGTATGCCACGTCGTTATGCTGACTACCCAACTCAGTTTGCTGACTTCAATGCGATTGCATCGATCGGCGCATTGGGCTTCGGTTTGGCACAGGTTTACTTCTTGCTCTTCGTTGTGATGCCGGCTTACCGCGGTCAAGGTGAAAAAGCGCCGATGAAGCCATGGGATGGTGCTAAGGGTCTTGAGTGGACAGTACCGTCACCAGCGCCTCATCACACTTTTGAAACTCCGCCTAGCGCAGAGCAGATGCGTGAAGCAGGAATTTAATTCATCAGGAAAGCAAGCCCTTGCTGCGAGCAATCGCAGGACGGGCTTCATTCTGTTGAGCGTAGTAGCAGTCTTTTTTATTGGTATTGTGATTAAACGGAGCTTGTTGGGTTAACCCCTTGTAGACATGGTTACAACTCAAGCACTTAACCGCCAGATTTTGTTGAAGCTCTTAATTGCAGCGGTGATGATGTTTGGTTTTGGTTATGCCTTGGTTCCGATGTACAAGGCCTTATGTGAGGTCACCGGAATTAATGTCGTAACGAGCAAGAATGACTATGGTGTCAGAGCCTTTAGCCCTAATAAGGTTGGCAATACCCAAGTTAACTATGCTCGTACGGTGACTATTGAGTTTGATTCGAATAGCCGTGGCCCGTTTACTTTTAAACCAGTAAAGAATTTTTTAGAAGTGCACCCTGGTGAAATGACAGAGATTGTTTATGAAGTAACTAATAAT
The DNA here is from genome assembly GCF_027924105.1 of Polynucleobacter sp. KF022. Lineage (NCBI taxonomy): Bacteria > Pseudomonadati > Pseudomonadota > Betaproteobacteria > Burkholderiales > Burkholderiaceae > Polynucleobacter > Polynucleobacter sp. KF022. The sequence continues at coordinate 1,745,390 of NZ_AP026972.1, read as the reverse complement.
CAGAATCGCCCAGTACGCGCACAAGCAATACCGAGTTATGCGCCTAAAAGTGCAACGGAGTTTTTTACTAAATTAGAGTGCTTTTGCTTCCAGGAGCAAACGCTAGCAGCAAAAGAAACAAAAAAGATGCCGGTAGTCTTTGTGATCGATGCAGGTTTACCGGATGATGTAAAAACAATTACTTTGTCATATACCTTCTTTGAATTGGGCTTAGGTAATACGCCTCCAGCACCTAAAACAAGGTTGGCATCATGAAAAAGAAAAGTAGTTTTATGCAGTCTATGAAAGCCGTGATGTGGGGCTTTTTGGGGGTGCGTAAGAAGTCTGGTTTGCAGGAAGATGTTGCTTCATTGAGTTTTGTGCACATTATCATTGCAGGTGTTATTGGCGCCTTGATTTTTATGGGCGTCCTCCTGTTGATAGTGAAAGTAGTTGTGTCCCATTGATTATTTTTTGATTGAATAGAGAGAATAAGATGTCATCCAATTCAACCCCATACTATTTCGTCCCTGGACTATCTAGACATCCAGCAATGGCCGCTTTTGGCTTAATTGCTTTTGGCTTTGGTATTTCTGGATGGGTAAATCATGCCTCTTGGGGCGGACCTTTGACCCTTGCAGGCGTTGCGTTTGTTCTCTACGTTCTCTATAACTGGTTCGGTGACACGATTGCAGAATCCAATGCTGGCAAGAACGGTGTCAACGTTGACATCTCTTATCGCTGGTCGATGGCTTGGTTCATTTTCTCTGAAATCATGTTCTTCGGCGCATTCTTTGCAGCTTTGTTCTATGCACGCAATATTGCGATGCCTTGGATGGGTGATGTAGAAAGCAAATTGCTTTGGCCTAATTTCCAAGCTGTTTGGCCAAATGATGGTCCTGCTGGTTTAGTTGAGAAATTCACCACCATGGGTCCTTGGCCAATTCCAACAATCAACACATTGCTGCTCTTGAGCTCTGGTGTAACGATTACTATCGCTCACCATGCGTTAGTAGAAAACCACATGAAGAAAGCCATTATTGGCTTGGCTGCAACTGTTGGTTTGGGTATCGTTTTCTTGGGCTTCCAGGTTTATGAGTACTACCATGCATATCATGAGCTGAACTTGAAGCTGACTTCAGGCATTTATGGTTCTACATTCTTCATGTTGACTGGTTTCCACGGCTTCCACGTTTTCCTGGGCGGCACAATGTTGGCGATTGTCTTGCGTCGTATGATTCGTGGCGACTTTACTTCTAAGCATCATTTCGCATTTGAAGGCGCTGCTTGGTACTGGCACTTCGTTGACGTAGTCTGGCTTGGTCTGTACATCGCTGTTTACTGGATGTAATAACAAAAATCGGGGCCTAAAGCCCCGATTTGTTTTTAAGCCCCCGAAGAATGGCGAAGCTTAATTAGTACCGACTTTAATTCCAGTGGCCTCAATGAGTCCAAAGTAGTGGGCCAGTAGAATTCCGGCAAACAGTGCGATAGATAGCCCGATGCGCAGCATGAGTGAGTGGACCATGCGTGAGCTATTGCCCCTATCTTTCATCATGTAATACAGAGCTGATCCTAAGCTAAAAACAATCATTAGTAGGACAATTGGAATAATCCACTTCATCACAAATCCTTATTATTAAATCCCTTGAATAGTCTTTTTACCGCTCTCATTACAAAGCGCATAGTTGCTACTGTATCAGCCTTGATCGTGATTGCGATTGGCTGTGGAGCGGGCATTTGGCAGCTGAGTAGAGCTGATACCAAAATTGCCTTGGCTGCCAATTTGTTGGCTCGCCAACAAATGCCTATCTTGAATGCGAATACCGGTCCTTGGGCTTTAGAAGAGGCTCGTGAGCGCCGTATGATTGCAAGAGGGCAATATATCCCCGAAGCGGCCATTTGGCTGGATAACCGGCCAAGACCCCTTCCTCCTGCCGGCAGTACTACTTCGCAATCTGGTTTCTATCTGATGATGCCTTTAAGGCTAGAGGGCAAGGATGAGATTCTTTGGGTTAATAGGGGTTGGGCGCCACGCAACAATGAAAATCGCGAGTCCTTGCCGCCAGTGCAAACGCCAAATCGGATAGTCAATGTAGAAGGCATCGTTTTTGCGCAGCCTGGCAAGGTTTATGAGTTAGGTAGCAGCAAGAATCCTATTGATACTAGTAAGCCTAGGATTGAGCAAAATTTCGACTTAGTGTCTGAAGGTAATTTACATAGTTGGGTGCAAGCCCCATTTATTTTGCGTGAGGTTGAGGTCGGCTCGGATGATGGTTTGTTACGTGAGTGGCCGCCTCTGACAAGCGGAGTCGATCGCCATTATGCTTATGCATTCCAGTGGTTTGCTTTGGCCTTTGCTGGTTTCGTATTTTGGTTAATTACAGGTTTGCGGCAATATAAACGTCAGGGTTTTGCGAATGGGGATCAAGGGTGAGTGATAAAGAGTTATTAATTCCGGCATCACAGGTAGATTCTGCTGCTATTAATGCGCGTACCCGTCGTGGTCGTATTCAGATGCTATTGCTATTGCTAGCTTGCGCCTCTCCAGTAATCGCATCGTATTTTACGTATTACGTGATTAAGCCTGCTGGCGGTAAAACCAATTTGGGGACTTTGGTTTACCCAGCTCAAGAGTTCAATACTGCATGGCTTGATACGCCCACAAAAGGTAAGTGGAGCCTATTAATTGCTCGTCCTGCTGGCGAATGTAAGGCGAGAGATGAAAAATGCATTGAAGCCTTATTTTTGATGCGTCAAGTAAAGGTGGCCATGGGACGAGAGGGTGGCCGACTACAACTTTTATGGATCAATACCGATGGTCAGCCTGTTGATCCAGAAGTAACCAAAGCGTATGACGAAAAAGCTGCAGGCTTCAAAATTGTTTCTCTGCCATCAGATCCTAAGCTCCGATCAGACTTTGAGGCCTGGTTAAATAAAGAAGGTGCGGGTCAGCAGATTCAGCTAGTTGATCCAAGCCCCGCAAAGATGATGTACTTCCCAGTGACAAACTCTCCTAAAGAGTTCGCTGGCATGAAGAAAGATCTAGAAAAGCTCCTGAAGTTAAATCATAAGGGCGAGAATTTGTAATGCCGAGCTTGATTTTATTTTTAGAGTTAGGAGCTATCGCAATTATTTTTGCGGGCCTGCCTTTGCTCTATCTTTGGAGAAAGCCGGGCTATAGCTTTTTCCAAAAACTCAATTGGGTATTAGTCTTTATGACTTTTGATCTGATTGTGTTCGGTGCATTTACACGTCTAACTGACTCTGGCTTAGGCTGCCCTGATTGGCCTGGATGCTATGGCACCTCCAATCCATTTCATGCCCTCAGTGAGATTCAGCGGGCCGAGAGCGCCATGCCTACCGGGCCTGTGACGGTTATCAAAGCTTGGATCGAGATGATTCATCGGTATTTGGCAATGACGGTGGGCGCCCTAATTTTGGTGCAGGTGGGAATTGCTTTTAGCAAGCTCAAGTCTTTAGGAAAAAATCCTTTGCTGGGTAGTCTCGGTTTACTTGTTTTGGTCTGCGTGCAAGGTGCCTTTGGCGCTTGGACAGTGACCCTGAAGTTGCAACCCATTATTGTCACCATTCATTTGATGTTGGCCTTGGTTTTATTGTCCTTCCTCACTTTGTATGCGCAACAATCTTGGGAAGAAAAATCTTCTACGATTCGCGCAATTCGCGTTCGCCCGCTACCCGCACAACTGCTTGCTTTTTCCTTCGCGGTTCTGTTTATCCAAGTCTTTCTGGGCGCTTGGGTGAGTACTAATTACGCCGTTCTAGCATGTCCAGATTTTCCGACTTGTATGGGTAGCGTATGGCCTGAAACAAACTGGCGTGAGGGATTTACTCTTTGGCGCCAATTAGGACTCAATGCTCAAGGTGAATTTATCTCCCCCATAGCGCTGCAAACCATCCATTGGGCGCATCGCCTCTTTGCGGTATTGGTGTTAGTGGTGTTGTGCGCTTTAGGCTTTAAAGCGCTTCAGTTAGCAACTCCGGTCTTATCTGGTCTGGGTTTGGTGGCTAAGTTGTTGTTAGTTGTACTTCTGCTGCAGATCGTGACTGGTATTTCGAATGTGATCTTTCAGTGGCCTTTATTAGCCGCTCTATTGCATACCGCAGGCTCTGCTGCTTTGGTATTCTGTTTAGTCAGAATGAGTTATTGGGCCTCATGGAAGCCTTTCATTCAAAAGAAGATGGCATAAATATGAGTGACTCTAAAACAAGCGCGCCTGTGGCAATGCCACGTTGGCGTCAATATTGGGTTTTAACCAAACCCAGAGTGACTCAGCTCGCCGTATTTTGTGCGGTGATTGGGATGTTCTTGGCTACGCCTGGTATGGTTCCTTACCCAGTGTTATTTGGCGGCATTGTGGGTATCTGGCTTTTGGCCGGCGCAGCATTTGCGGTGAACTGTTTAATTGAGCAAGCTGTTGATGCCAAGATGAAGCGCACCTCATGGCGTCCATCCGCTACTGGTGAAGTCACACCATTTCACATCATTATTTTTTCTATCATTTTGGGCTCGCTCGGAATGATTATTTTGTGGAATTTCTGCAACCCCTTAACGATGTGGCTAACACTCGCTACCTTTGTTGGCTATGCAGTGATCTATACCTGGTTGCTGAAACCAGCTACACCACAAAACATTGTGATCGGTGGCTTGTCGGGTGCTATGCCGCCAGCCCTTGGTTGGGCAGCAGTAACGAATACGCTTTCTGCAGAGGCTTGGCTTTTAGTTCTCATCATCTTTGTTTGGACGCCACCACATTTCTGGGCTTTGGCTTTGTATCGCCGTGATGACTATGTGCAGTCGGGCTTGCCAATGCTACCGGTGACACATGGTGAGCGCTTTACACTGTTAAATATCGTGCTTTACACCTTGATTTTGATTGCCGCTACGATGTTGCCTTACATCTATGGCATGAGTGGTATGGTGTATTTAATATCAGCTATTGTTCTCGGCTTGATGTTCTTGGCTTATGTGATTGCGCTATTTATTTCTTATAGCGATGCTTTGGCTAAAAAAACATTCCGATTTTCTATCACCTATTTATCGCTACTCTTTGCGGCGCTCTTAATAGACCACTATTTCCTCTGAGATCCATATGAATTTTCTACGTGTTTGCTTTCTGGCAATTCTGTGTTTTGTATTAACTGCTTGCAGTCCAAAGCCAGAGTTTAAAAACATTGATATCACCGGCAGCACTGCATTTGGTAAAGACTTTAGTTTGCTGGATCCAGATGGGAAGGTGAGAACCTTGGCTGACTTTAAGGGCAAAGTGGTAGTGATGTTCTTTGGCTACACGCAGTGCCCTGATATTTGTCCAACCACTTTGACTGAAATGCAGCAAGTGATGACCCTTTTAGGACCTCAGTCAGACAAGGTCCAGGTGCTTTTTGTGACGGTGGATCCTGAGCGAGATACAGCGGAGATTTTGAAGCAGTATGTGCCTGCATTTGATCCGCGTTTCTTAGGCTTGCGTCCAGCGGATGAGGCTGCTTTAGAGAAGGTCACCAAAGACTTCAAGATTTATTACAAGAAGGTACCGGGTACCAAGCCAGGCTCGTACACCATGGATCACACAGCAGGTAGCTATGCATTTGATCCAGAAGGGCGCTTACGTTTATATATCAAACACGCACAAGGTCCTGAGACCTTAGCGCATGATTTGAAAGAACTACTGAAGTAAGAAATGAAAAGGGTTCTTAATCGAACCCTTTTTTATTTAGGCTGCCTGGAGTAATCCACGCATCTTTTTGAGTGCTGCAGTTTCGATTTGGCGAACGCGTTCAGCAGATATGCCGTACTCATCAGCAAGATCATGCAATGTCTTGGTGCCGTTACCTTCAGCATCCATCGCCAACCAGCGAGATTGCACAATATTGCGACTGCGCTCATCTAAAGCCATCAGTGCTTGATCTAATTTAGGACCCTGCAGGGCATCTGCTTCAGCACTGGCAATGCGAGCAGTCGGCTCTTGGGAGTTATCTGCTAGCCATTGAATAGGGGCATAAGCGGATTCCTCGTCACTGTCATCGCCTTCAAGCGCAACATCGCCGCCAGCAAGCCGCATTTCCATTTCTTTAACGTCAGAACCTTTGACATCAAGTGCTTTAGCCAAAGCATCCACTTCGCTCGGAGTCAGAGCGCTTAAGGTGGGTTTATTGCTGCGCAAGTTAAAGAACAATTTACGTTGTGCTTTAGTGGTCGCAGTTTTAACCAGGCGCCAGTTCTTGAGAATGTACTCATGAATTTCTGCTTTGATCCAATGAATCGCGTAAGACACTAAGCGAGCACCATTGTTTGGGTCGTAGCGCTTTACTGCTTTCATCAAGCCAATATTGCCTTCTTGAATTAAGTCTGCGTGTGGAATGCCATAGCCAAGATATTGACGAGCAACAGAAACCACTAAACGCAAATGTGATAGCACTAAAGTTTTAGCAGCATCAACATTTTCTGTGCGACGAAATTCCTGCGCAAGATGTAACTCTTCCGCAGCGCTGAGCATCGGTACGCGATTAACGTACGCAATGTATGAATCGAGAGTGCCAACCCCAAGAGTTGGCAGCATTGGAAATGCAGACGCCGCCGCAGTCTGCGCGACTGGCAGCGTTTGCAAATTCGGTTTGTCAGATTTCTTTTGAACCATTTTTCTTATAGATATGAGGTGTTTATAGAGTACTATTTTAGCACTCTTGTCAAGAGAGTGCTAATGGTTTTTTAACTCTATAAGTTACTGATTTAATTGAATAATTCAGAGGAATATTGCCCTGCTGTGAAGGGGGCTAAATCATCAATTCCCTCACCTTTGCCTAGGGCTAGAACAGCGGGTTTTGGGCCTTCTTGTAGGGTATGGGCAAGGGCGCAGATCACGCCGCCTTTAGCGGTGCCATCAAGCTTAGTCACGATGATTCCAGTCAGCCCCAAGGCTGCATGAAACGCTTTTACTTGGCTTAAGCCATTTTGGCCTGTGTTGCCATCTAGGACGAGTAGGGTATGGTGTGGCGCCCCAGGAAGGGCTTTACCGATGACGCGCTTTACCTTCTTGAGCTCTTCCATCAGATGGTCTTGAGTGGCTAAGCGGCCTGCTGTATCAATGATCAGAATATCGCTCTTACGTGAGATGGCCGCATGAATCGCGTCATGCGCAACCGCGGCAGCGTCACCACCTTCTTGAGTAATAACATCCACTTGATTGCGTCCGCCCCATTCTTGAAGTTGGTTGCGTGCAGCAGCCCTGAAGGTATCGCCTGCGGCCAGGAGAACGGATTTACCTTGAGACTGAAAGAGTCGGCAGAGTTTGCCAATAGTTGTAGTCTTGCCAGCACCGTTTACCCCTACAACCAACCATACCTCTGGAGTGTTAGGCTTATCGCCAGTAAAGAGTGGATTAAGTGAAGGCTCAATAGCAGTGAGTAATGTGCTGACTTCTTGAATAAGTAGCGCTTGTAACTCTTCGGGGCTGGAAGCCTTCTCTGATTTTGCTGCTTTACGTAGTTTGCTGATGAGTTGTTCGGTCGTAGGAAGACCCACATCACTTTGTATGAGTGATTCTTCCAAAGTATCAAACCAAGATTCATCAACCTTGCTTGATTTGAAAAGGGATCCTAGGGTTTTACGTAAGCCGAACATAATCGATACAATTTAAAACATGCATCTTATCAATTTAATTCTTAAGGTATGGTGATTTAGCAGATGCTTTCCAATTTACTTCGAATTTCCTTCATATTCATCCTGTATACACAAATAGGATGGGCTAGCAGCCTTCAATCGCCTGATACGTACGAATATCAGTTGAGTAATGGTCTTAAATTAATTGTTAGAGAAGATCACCGTGCGCCTACGGTAGCCCATATGGTTTGGTATCGGGCTGGCTCTATGGATGAGGTGAATGGTAAGACTGGCGTTGCTCACGTGCTTGAGCACATGATGTTTAAAGGTACTCATAAAGTGAAGTCTGGAGAGTTTTCACGCTTGGTAGCGGCTGTAGGCGGGCGCGAAAATGCATTTACATCCCGTGACTACACTGCATACTTTCAGCAAGTTGAAAAATCAAAGCTAGAAAACGTGATCAAGCTTGAGGCTGATCGTATGTCCAATCTCAATTTTGACGACGCAGAGTTTTTAAAAGAAATTCAAGTTGTCATGGAAGAGCGTCGCTTACGTACTGAAGATAATCCAATTAGCTTGCTTAATGAGTCACTGATGGCAACCGCTTACATGAGTTCGCCGTATCGTCACCCTGTGATTGGTTGGATGAATGATTTACAAAATATGAAGCCAGTAGATGTACGAGATTGGTATCGCAGCTGGTACGCGCCAAATAATGCAACCGTGGTGGTAGCTGGTGATGTGCATGCAAAACAAGTTCTGGCTATGGTGGAGAAATATTACGGCGCAGCTGCTGCTCACGAACTGCCAGTTCGCAAACCTCAAATTGAGCCACCTCAAAAAGGGATTAAGCAGGTTCAGGTAAAAGCACCGGCAGATAATGCTCAGCTAGCTATGGCCTGGAAGGTGCCCCGCCTTGAGCCTGGGAAGCTTGATGATGTTGAGCCATATGCATTAGAGCTGCTAACAGCTGTTCTGGATGGTTATGACAATGCCCGTCTAAATCGCACTCTCGTTAAGCAAGAAAAAGTGGTTAATGATGTTGGCATTGGTTACGACATGATCTCTCGCGGACCAGAGTTATTTTTAATTGGTGCAACGATGGCCAAAGGTAAGACAGTAGAGCAGGCTCAGGCAAGTATTCGCAAGTCACTTGAAGAGGTAAAGCAAAAAGGAATATTAGAGTCCGAGCTCAAAAGAATTAAGGTGCGTATTTTGTCCGATCAAATTTATAAGCGTGACTCTATTTTTGGTCAGGCAATGGAAATCGGCACTACTGAGATGGCAGGTTTTTCCTGGAAAGACATTAATTACATGTTGGAGAAAATGCAGACCATCACCCCAGAACAGGTTCAGGCGGTTGCAAAAAAATATTTGATTGATGAAGGTTTGACGATTGCGGTTCTGGATCCGCAGGCTCGTAAATCGGCGGATAAGGGGGGTAAAGAATGAACACCTTCTGGAGAATAATTTCAGCCTGTCTTTTAAGCTTTGGTTTCCTGAGTCATTCTTACGCAATATTGCCGATTGAGAAGTTGGATTCTTACAAGGGCGCCCAAGCCTATTTGGTCCAGACCAAAGCATTGCCCATGGTCGATATTGAGGTCAGTATTGATGCAGGTGATCGCTATGACCCTGCCGGCAAAAGCGGTGTGGCTGATATGGTTGCGGGCCTGATGAATTATGGCGCTAGAGGTGACAAGGGCTTACTAACAGAAGCTCAAATCGCCGATGAAATTGCCGACTTAGGCGCCAATATTGGTTTGTCGGTGGGTGGCGAAAGAGCAATTTTGCGCATTCGCAGCCTTAGTAGAAAAGACTTGCGTGATAGAGCGGTGCAATTAGCTGCAGCTATGTTGAGTGCTCCAACGTATGACCCCAAAATTATTGAACGTGAAAAGCAAAGAACGATTACGAGTTTGCGCGAAGCTGAAACAAAGCCAGAGTTTGTTTTAGAGCGAAGATTTAAAAAATCAGTTTATGGAAACTATCCTTTAGCTAATTCACCAACGGTTCAGTCAGTTGGCGCTGTAAATGCAAGTGACCTCAGGCAATTTCATAAGCAGTTCTATCGTGGTGATCGTATGATTGTGAGTATTGTCGGAGATGTAGATCGCGCTCAAGCTGCTGAAATCGTGCAGACTTTGTTAAAGCAGATTCCTCAGTCAGGTCAGCCTATTGCTAAATTGCCTGATCTACAGCGTTCCCCAATTGAAACTTTGGCTCAACGGGAGATTCAAATTCCGTTTGATTCCCAGCAGGCCCATATTGCAATGGGGATGACTGCTGTAGCACGTAACAACCCCGATTATTTCCCCTTGCTGGTTGGTAATTACATCTTGGGTGGAGGCGGTTTTGTGTCGCGCTTGATGTCTGAAGTGCGCGAGAAGCGTGGCTTAGCCTATAGCGTCTTTAGTTACTTTGCACCTGGCAAGGAAAATGGCATTTTTCAGGCCGGCTTGCAAACCAAGAATGATCAGGCCGCTCTAGCTTTAGATGTGATGAGCACCACTATCGCTCAATTTATTGCCGATGGCCCCACCCCATCAGAACTCGAAGCCGCTAAATCAAACTTAATCAATGGCTATCCACTACGGATAGATAACAACCGTAAATTATTGGATAACGTTTCTTCCATTGCTTGGAATGATTTGCCGCTCGATACGATGGAAATTTGGACTAAACAAGTTGAGGCAGTGACATTAGAGCAAGTTAAAGCTTCATTCCAAAAATACCTTGCAATGGATCGCATGAAGATTGTTGTATTGGGAGCAAAAAATAAATAAGTCCAATAAAGCGAATAAGCCTTTGAAGGCAGAGCCGCCTAAGAAGGTTCGAATCATTGGCGGCAACTGGAGAAGCCGCTTATTAACGGTTTTAGATTTACCGGGCTTGCGTCCTACGACGGATCGTATTCGAGAGACTCTATTTAATTGGTTGGGGCAGGATTTAACAGGTTTGCGTTGCCTAGATCTTTTTGCGGGCACCGGTGCCTTAGGTTTTGAAGCGGCATCAAGAGGGGCATCATTGGTGATTTTGTTGGAGAAGGATAAAAAGGCCCACTCAAACTTAAATACTAATTTTGCTTTATTACAGTCATCACCAGTCTCAGGAGTTGTAGAAATCTTGCAACGAGATAGCCTAGAGTTTTTGAAACAACAAGTAGACCGCTCCAGTAATCTGATTTTTATTGATCCACCTTTTCAGGATTCGAGCTTATTAGATCGAACAGTGGTTGAGGCGGGAAGAGTGTGTGATGACGCATCTGGGGGTGGTATTTATGTCGAATTTCCATCTAGCCGTCCTCGTGAAGAGATAGAGGCCTTACTGCCGGACTGGCATTGTGGAAAATACTTAGAGGCGGGACAGGTAAAAGCCTGTCTATTTCGGGGCGGAAGAGGCTAAACTCTTGCCTGTAGCCGATAAAGCCTTAGGAATAATATGACTGTTGCTGTTTACCCTGGAACATTTGATCCATTTACTCGTGGTCACGAGGATTTGGTGCGCCGCGCATCTAGCATTTTTACTGAGTTGATTGTGGGTGTCGCTGATAGCCGTAGCAAGCGTCCATTCTTTACATTACAAGAGCGGATTGATATTGCGAAGGAAGTGCTTGGCCACTATCCCAATGTAAAAGTTGTTGGCTTTAAAGGCTTATTAAAAGATTTTGCGCGTGAGCACAATGCACGAGTGATTGTGCGTGGTTTACGTGCTGTATCCGATTTCGAGTACGAATTCCAAATGGCGGGTATGAACCGCTACTTATTGCCTGACGTTGAGACTTTGTTTTTGACGCCATCCGATCAATATCAATTTATTTCTGGCACCTTCGTGCGCGAAATTGCTTCGATGGGCGGAGATGTGAGTAAGTTTGTTTTCCCATCAGTGGAAAAATGGCTCGTCCAAAAGATTGCTTCTGGCACTCAAAATAAAGAATGAGGATCGACGAGTAAGCTATGGCTCTAATGATCACGGACGAATGCATTAATTGCGATGTGTGTGAGCCAGAATGTCCAAATGACGCGATTTATATGGGTCTGGAGATTTACGAAATTGACCCTAGTAAATGCACAGAATGTGTCGGGCACTACGATGCACCTCAATGCCGCCAAGTGTGCCCAGTAGATTGCATTCCGTTCAACCCTGAGGTTGTTGAATCTCAAGAGCAGTTAATGGTGAAGTTCAAATTATTAACTGCCAGTAAAAAGGTGAATTCAGCCTAGATTTGCTGACTAGCCTTTAGAGTGCAATTCCATCATGGCGTTTTGGGCATCGCCTTTTAAAAATAGTGACAAAATTTGTAGGCCATTTTCGATGCTGGCAGCGATGAGTTTCTGCTCGGCTAATTGCGGTCTACGCAATACATAATCAGCAACATCCATAGGGCGACCATCACCCGCTACATCTCTAGGGTGGCCGATACCCAAGCGTAGGCGCCAATAATCTGGGGTACTTAAATGTGCCTGAATATCTTTTAAACCATTGTGTCCGCCAGTGCCTCCGCCTAGCTTCAAGCGCGCAGTTCCGGGCTTGAGATCCAGTTCATCTTGCACTACCAAAATATCTGCAGGGGTAATTTTATGAAAGCGACATAGCGCCCCAACAGCTTGACCACTCAGATTCATATACGTGCTCGGCTTTAGCAGAAAGAGATCTTCGCCTTCCCATTTTGCCTTTGCCACTTTCCCATGAAAACGTTTCTCAGATTCGAAACGAACTCCTAATTGTTTTGCTAGGGCGTCGACAAACCAGAAGCCAGCATTATGCCGATCTTCTTCGTGCTCATCTCCAGGGTTTCCTAGGCCAACAATTAATTTAGTCATGCACAGAGTTTAAAGATATAAAAGTATTTCGCCAAAAAGAATTGCAAACCCGGGGGTAGAAAAAAGAAAGCCCGCTTGCGCGGGCCTTCTTGTACAAGCGATTGAGCTATGTGATTAAGCTTTATCCTTTGGCGCTTCAGCAGCAGGAGCTGCAGCAGCTGGTGCAGCAGGCGCATCGGTAGGCTCAGCAGCTTTAACTGCTGGGATACGTGCGTTAGCAAGCACTGGATTTTCTTGCTCAACATGCAATACCAGGGTAACGCCTTTTGGTAATGGAATGTCTTTAGCATGAACGCCGTGACCAACTTCAATCTTAGCCAAGTCCACTTCAATGAACTCTGGCAAGTCTGCTGGTAAGCAAGAAACTTCGAGTTCAGTAAGGATGTGGCTGATAACAGCACCTTGCAATTTCACGGCAGCTGAAGTGTCAGCGTTTGTGAAGTGCAATGGAACACGCATGTGAACTTTCTCAGTCGCAGATACGCGCTGGAAGTCAATGTGCAATACCAATGGCTTAAATGGATGCATTTGGTAATCGCGCAATAACACTTTTTGTGTCTTGCCACCAATTTCCAAATCCAAAATGGATGAGTGAAATGCTTCTTTACGGAGAGCATGGAACAACGCATTGTGGTCTAACTCGATGACCAAGGCTGGATCTTTACTACCGTAAACGATTCCCGGAGTTTTTCCGGAATTGCGCAGACGGCGGCTCGCACCCGTTCCCTGTACGCTTCTTTCAAAGGCTACAACTTTCATATTAAATTCCCTAGTTAAGGTTAATTTCCGTTCGCGACCAAACAGAAAAGCCTTCGATTATATCGTGGGAAAGGATGTTTTTGCCTACAAAAGGCTCAAAACTGCCAAAAAACGGGGTAAAACAGCGTTTTTTTGGCTTATTCGGCAAACATGGACATCACTGAATCACCTTTGCTAATGCGGGAAAGGGTTTCAGCGAGGATCGGAGCAACGCTCAATTGACGAATTTTTCCTACTTTCATTGCCTCTGGGGTCAGCGGGATGGTGTCAGTAACAACTAACTCATCTAGTTCAGATGCAGCAATACGGGCCACAGCACCGCCTGAGAGCACGGCATGAGTACAGTAGGCGGTAACGCCCTTAGCGCCACGCTCTTTTAGCGCCTCAGCGGCTTTACAGAGGGTTCCGCCGGTATCAATGATGTCATCCATGATGACGCAGTGGCGGCCTTCTACTTCGCCAATGAGGTGCATCACTTCGGATACATTGGCCTTAGGGCGACGTTTATCAATAATCGCCAAATCTGTACCTAATTGTTTGGCCATTGCGCGGGCACGAACTACACCACCAATGTCGGGAGACACAATGATGAGATCTTTTTTGGTCTTCTGGGCTTCCAGGTCTGCCAAAAGGACTGGGGAGGCATAAATGTTATCGACGGGGATATCAAAGAAGCCCTGAATCTGGTCAGCATGGAGGTCCATGGTTAAAACGCGCTCAATGCCAGCAACGGACTGAAGCATGTTGGCCACAATACGAGCAGAGATGGCGACGCGGGCAGAGCGTGGGCGACGGTCTTGACGGGCATAACCGAAGTAAGGAATCACTGCGGTTATGCGACTGGCAGATGCTCGTTTCAGGGCATCAATCATGATCATGAGTTCCATCAAGCTGTCGTTTGTAGGCGCACAGGTTGATTGGATCACTACGACATTTTTGCCGCGAACGTTTTCTTGAATTTCTACTTGAATCTCACCATCTGAGAAGCGGCCTACAAAGGCTTTTCCCATTGGGAGATTGAGTTCTTTGGCTACAGCCTCGGCCAAAACGGGATTTGCGTTGCCTGTGAAAAGAGTCAATAAATCTGCGTTTATGGAGGACATAGTCTTAAGGGTTTTGTGGGGTCAAAAGGTTTTCTTTGTCGTTTCTACAGTCTTTGGCAGGGGAAGAAGGATTCGAACCTTCGCATGCTGGAATCAAAATCCAGTGCCTTAACCAGCTTGGCGATTCCCCTACAGGTCAATCTGAAGAAATCAAATTGTAAGCGGGATTTTTATTTAGCCCCCGAACAACCCGACCTACCCACCCTTTAGGAAGATTTTGAAGAAGATTTTCTAGTTTTGCGGTGTCAGTCCTAGAGTCTAAAACTGTAAAAACGCTACTACCAGAACCAGACATTCGGGGCTGTGAGCCCGGTACTGCCTGGGTAATCCAATCCAAAGCTTGCTTCACTTCTGGGCAAATCCGCATCGCTACCGCCTGGCAATCGTTCGATTGGTACAACAATGGCGATGCAAGAAAGCCATCAATTGTAATCTGAGCATGATCTCGGGTCAATTCCGGGTCTTGAAAAATGCTAGCGGTTGCAATTGCCTGACTGGGGAAGACGACCAAAAAATGAGGGGTTTCAAGGGAAACTTCTTGAATTTTCTCCCCAACACCTTCAACAAAGGCATTTTTGCCAAAAATAAAGAATGGGACATCCGCTCCTAGCTTTAAGCCTAAGGAGCAAAGCATTTCCTTTGATAGGTTGAGATTCCATAAAGCATCCAGCCCAATCAATGTACTTGCCGCATCGGAGGAGCCGCCTCCCATGCCTGCACCCATCGGAATTTCTTTTTGTAGATCAATCTCTACTCCACCTTCAAACTTACAAAAATCTTTCAGCAAGTTTGCGGCGCGCACTACTAAATCTTGTTCGGGTGCAACTCCAGGAATGGGATTTACTCGGCGCACTTCATTTTCAGGAATGCGTTTTAAGTGGA
Source organism: Polynucleobacter sp. KF022 (assembly GCF_027924105.1). Classification (NCBI taxonomy): domain Bacteria; kingdom Pseudomonadati; phylum Pseudomonadota; class Betaproteobacteria; order Burkholderiales; family Burkholderiaceae; genus Polynucleobacter; species Polynucleobacter sp. KF022. The sequence goes on along the minus strand of NZ_AP026972.1, from coordinate 1,730,223 downwards.
GCGTGTCACACCAGTCGATGAGTTGAAAGACGGATTGAAGTAGGTGATAACCATCTTCTCTGCGCCCAACAATATGTAAAAAAAGATTGAGCTTAGCTGGCGAGCGAATAGATAAAGAATTGAGACTCACCATATTCTTCTTGCTTAATCATTCGGTCTGTCAAATACAAGACGAATATCAATTGAACCAATATTCGAGCTGCGTGTCATAGTGAGTTTCTCTAGGCGACCGGTATTGCTCCATGTATAGACTAAGTCCCAGCCATCCTGACTAATTTTATTCACCTGGCCATTAGCATTTCTATCAACGCTCGCTTCACTACCGGCACGCACCTCACCCCTTAACCAGTTTGACAGCCCCCGTGCTGGGAGTGGCAGTCCCAGTGTGTTTTGCACCAAGGTATCTGCATCTACTGCTGTTACTACCTTGCCATCACTCTCCAAGCTTGCTTCACCTGGCCTGATAATTATTTTTGCAATAGATCCACCCATAGGATTGCGTATCTCTAAGGTATCTATTAGTGCGTCTTGGGTTAAGGTAAAACCACCAGAACCACCTTGATTTTGAGCCTCTGTTAAGCCTATTACTTTGACGGCGAAGCGCCCGTCCCATGCACCCTTGGCAGCTTGATCATCCCTTGTCCAATCAGGTTTAAAACGTTTTAAGGTTTCTTTCAGGGTTGGATTATTGGCATCCAATTTTTGACCTTGTCGCCACATCTCTTCTGCTTCAGTATGGCGATTCATGACCCACAGTACTTCACCAACATGAGCCGCAATATCTGCCTCTGGTTTCATAGCAAATGCTTGCTGTAGTTGCTCTAATGCAAGTGTGTTTTTCCCAAGACGAAAATTCACCCAACCTAGACTATCTAAAATAAAACTGTCTTTCGGAGACAGTTGGTGTGCTTTGCTGATGAGTGCAAATGCTTCCGGTAGCTTCTCGTTCCGATCCGCCAAAGAATATCCAAGAGCGTTTAATGTATTCGCATCATTTGGATTTTTGCGCAGAATATCGCGCAAGGTTTTTTCCATTACATCAATGCGTCCCGCTTTCTCGGCAGACATAGCGTAGGTGTACAGCAAGCCTGGATCTTTGGGGGCTATTTTGACGGTGGAGGCAATTTCATAAAAGGCGCGTAGCGCTTCAGACTCATCTTTTGCTTTAGCAAGCAATGCTTGTAACTGCAAGAGAGTATTTTCTTGTTGAGCAGGAGTTTGTTGGCGTAGCAAAGCAATCGCTGGCTTGACGGCATCTGACCAACGATTGCTGAGGATCAGCAGAGTCACCAATACTTCTTTGGGTTTTGTTTCTGAGGCTGGAGATAGCTCATCCCAGGTCTTAGCTGCCTGCATAGCTAAATCTGGAGATCCACCCGCAATGGCTATTTCCATTGCTCTTTGAGCCAGCCTTGGGTCTTTATATTGGCGCGCCATCTCCAGATAGGTGTTGTAAGCCAAGCCAGCCTCGCCCCGCTGAAGGGCAATTTCGGAGGCAAGCACCTCAAAGATCGCTTCGCCCGTTTGCAATCCATTTGGCTGTGGCTGTGCGTAGACGTGTGAAACGACTCCACTAGTCAAGGCTGCCAGGAATAAACCCTTTAATAAAGGTCTTAGTGCAAATTTAATCATAAGCACATTCTAATCCGCGAATCTACAATCCATTTATGCCAGAACTTCCAGAAGTAGAAGTTACCCGATTAGGAATCGCACCCCACCTTGAGGGTCGCAAAGTCACCGCCGTCAAAATTATTGATGGGCGCTTGCGTTGGCCCGTGCCTACCAGTCTAGTCAAAACCTTGCCTGGGCAAAAGATCAGCAATATAGAGCGGCGCGGCAAGTATCTTTTATTGGAAATGGATACAGGTTACTTACTGATTCATTTAGGCATGACGGGAACCTTGAGAGTGTTACCAAGTTCAGAATCTCTGAAGACGCATGATCGCGTAACACTGGAGTTTGGTAAGTTGAGCTTGCGTTTGCATGATCCCCGAAAATTTGGGGCTGTTTTATGGCACCCAAAAACTAAAGGCCCCATTGAAAAATTTACGCTTTTGCAAAAGCTGGGCGTTGAGCCATTTTCTGAAGAGTTTTCAGGTGAATTGGGTACGGAGATTTTGTATAAAGCATCGCGTAAGCGTAGCGTTGCAGTCAAACAATTTCTTTTAGCGGGGCAAGCTGTTGTTGGTGTTGGTAATATTTATTGCTCTGAAAGTTTATTTGAGGCCGGCATACATCCTACTAAGGCAGCAGGCAAGCTGACTAGACCGCAATGCTCTCGTCTTGCAAAGGCCGTCCGATTAATACTGAAAAAAGCCATTGATGCAGGCGGCAGCTCATTAAAAGATTTTGTCAATAGTGATGGTGATCCCGGACATTTCATGGTGCAAACCAAAGTCTATGATCGCAAGGGCTTGCCATGCAAGGTATGCAAAACACCCATTAGTCAGATAGTGCAGGGTCAGCGCTCAACCTACTTTTGTTCTCAATGTCAAAAACGCTGATCAATACCTTTGCTCCCAAGTTAATTGCTTGGCATGGGGTCAGTGGACGTTCGGGCTTGCCCTGGCAAGGCAATCGAGATCCATATGCAGTTTGGATCTCAGAAATTATGTTGCAACAAACTCAGGTTGCTACAGTACTTGAGCGCTACCCACGTTTTATGAAGCGCTTTCCAATGGTTAAAAAATTAGCTGCTGCAGATATTGATGAAGTTTTAGCAGAATGGGCTGGTTTAGGTTATTACTCTCGCGCTAGAAATTTACATTCATGTGCGCAGCAAGTCATGGCTGAATTTGGGGGCAAGTTTCCCAGTGATCCCGTTTTGCTTGAGCAATTAAAAGGAATTGGACGCTCTACAGCTGGTGCGATCGCAGCTTTTGCTTTTCATGAGCGCGCGCCGATTTTGGATGCAAATGTCAAACGCATCCTGGCGCGCTTATTTGCGGTGGATGTAGCTATTCAAGATAAGTTAGTAAATGATCGACTTTGGAAGCTGTCTGCAGACTTGCTACCAATAAAGCCTGCTGATATGCCGGTGTATACGCAGGCCTTAATGGACTTCGGAGCTACTTGGTGCACATCGCGCAAACCGGTCTGTTTAGGCTCTGAAAAAAAATGCCCATTCGCAAAAGACTGTCAGGCTAATCTAAGTGATCAGGTACTTTTACTGCCTCAGAAAGCCAAGAAGACAAAATCCCCTGAATTTGATTGCAATATGTTGTTGATACGTTCAGGCAATTCAGTTTTGTTGCAAAAGCGCCCCAGCAAAGCGATATGGGGCGGCCTCTGGTCTTTACCTGAGTCACCATGGGTGGCGAAGGTGCAGAGCGCCAAAGACGTTAATTTAAGCCCACAAGATTTACTGAAAGCTGCATTGCCACAAGAAAGCATTGCGACCATTGCAAAGGCTTGTAAATCTTTTGTAAAGCTAGATGAGATAAAGCATGTCTTTACCCATAGGCGTTTATGGATGCATATATGGCAAGCAAGCTGCTCAAAGGAATTGCCGTTTGCAAATCCAGATCTAAAGTGGGTATCCTTAAGTCAGTTAGGGCGCTATGGCCTACCGCAGCCAATTAAGGTTTTGCTGCAGGAATTGAGTCTAGTTCGCGGTGGCGATCTAAAAAATTAAGCTGCAAGTTACTAAAGTCTTTTTGATTTCTAAAGTGCTCACTTAAGCGGTTGACTAAATAGACCGAACGATGTTGACCCCCAGTACAGCCAATAGCCACCGTTAAATAACTGCGTCCGTCAGCAATGTAATGAGGTAGCCAGCGGTGAATGAATTGTGTGATGTCCGCTTCCATGTTTACTACCTCTGGAATTTTCTCTAAGAATTCTTTTACAGGTTTATCATTGCCAGTCAGCGGCCTTAGAACTTTGTCATAGTGGGGGTTTGGTAGGCAGCGCACATCAAAAACAAGATCTGCCTCGCTAGGAACACCTTTTTTAAAGCCAAACGATTCAAACACCACAGTGAGACCGACGGGCTTGTCTTTGAGTAGGTCCTGAATCCAGGAGCGCAGCGCATGAGCAGGAATGTTGCTGGTATCAATGCTATGGGCTTGGGCGCGCAAGGGCTCTAGCAGGTTACGTTCTTTATCAATTGCCTCGATAAGCGTTGCGGATTGGGACTGCTTGGCATTGGTTGATAAGGGGTGGCGACGGCGAGTTTCTGAAAAGCGCTGAACCAAAGTATTGGTGTCTGCATTTAGAAAAACAACTCGGACCTGATGATTTTTGCGTAAATTCTCAAGAGTGGATGGCAGGTCAGCAATAGATTGTCCGCGACGCGCATCTATCGCAACTGCAACTCGTTCGCACTGCTCTTTTTCTAGAGTGGTGATGAGATTATCTAAAAGAGAAACAGGAAGGTTGTCGACGCAGTCATAGCCCGCATCTTCAAACGCCCTCAGGGCTACTGATTTACCTGAGCCTGAGATTCCGGTAATCAGATTAATTTGCATAACTTAAAGTAAGCGGCCCTGTGACTTAATGGAGTCTGCCTCAGCATTCATCTGCAGGCGTTGGCGCTCAATAAATTCTTTTAAGGTATCAATGCCACGCAATTGCAAAATCGTATTACGCACAGCAGCTTCAACGAGTACGGCTAAGTTGCGGCCAGCTGCAACTTGAATTTTGACGGTGCGGATTGGAATGCCCAAGACATCAATATGTTGAGCTTCGAGAGGTAGGCGTTCGAATTCACCATCAGTTCTGCGTACAAGCTGAACAATTAGGCGCAGTTTTAATTTGCGACGAACGGCTGTTTCACCGAAGATCGTACGGATATCCAATAAACCCAATCCACGAACTTCGAGTAAGTTACGCAAGATAACGGGGCAGCGACCCTCAATGTAATCAGGTCCAAGCCGCGCAAAGTCCACTGCATCATCGGCAACCAGGCCATGGCCACGTGAGATCAACTCAAGACCCAATTCACTCTTGCCAAGACCGGATTCACCAGTGAGGAGGACGCCTAGGCCTAAGATGTCCATAAAGACACCATGCATCGTTATTTGAGGCGCACCAATTTTGGTTAAGTAAGTGCGCAAATGATCAATCACCTCGGCTGCAGAAATTGCAGTAGTAAACAAAGGTGTTGAGGAGCGCTGGCAGAAAAGTTGCAAGTCAGGATCTGCACTCTTGCCATCAGCTACGATGACACAAGGTGGTGTCTTAGAAATTAAGCTCGCAATTTGATCTTGTCTTTGTTTTGGCTCCAGGACAGCGTGATAGTCGACTTCCTGTTCCCCAAAGATTTGAATACGGCTTGGGTGAATTAGGTTTAAATGGCCTACCAAGTCTGAACTCGCAGCAGCGGCCTTTACGGCCTCCGGTGGAAAAGTGCGGTCAGCACCTTCAAGGCCACCAATCCAAGATAGTTTTAAATCCGAAACATTGTCATCAAAAATCTGCTGAGCGGTTACGCCGTCTAGGAGTAATGGCTGAGTCATTTTGCCGTGCCCCAGCGCTGGAGAAGGTCACAAACTGTTGAGGAGTCTGATGATGAAAGCAATGTCTGGCGTGCATCCGCATCAGAGAGCAGTTGAGCAATTGAGGATAGGATTTCTAAATGTTGTTGTGTGGCTTTTTCAGGCACCAATAAAAAAATCAAGATTGATACTGCCTCGCCATCTGGGGCTGCAAACTCAATTGGGTTTTGTAGTCGCATAAATGCGGCGCTCGGCAGCTTCAGTCCTTTAACTCGTCCGTGAGGAATGGCTACACCAGCACCTAAGGCGGTAGATCCTAAAGCTTCACGGGCATTAAGGAATTCGACTACAGAATTTGCATCGATACCTGTTTGCTTGGCAAATAGATCTCCAGCGGCTGCAAATGCATCAGCCCTGCTTTTAGCGGGAACATCTAATGCAATGCAGTCGGGAGTAAAAAGATGGGTCAGGGCATTCATGTGAATTGATTATAGGTGTCCTGACGCAATAGATCACTCAAAATGCTTTTCGTGATGGTGATCCTGGATTTTTTCTTTGTGTTTGACAACCTGACGCTCAAGTTTATCAACCACTGCATCCATGGCGTGGTAGAGATCGGCATTGTGTGCTTCAGCGAACAAATCCTTCCCCTTTAGGTGAATAGTGATTTCGGCGCTTTGACGAAGATCCTTTTCTTTGGCCTTGTCTACTATCAGGAAGGCGGAGGCATCAATCACATGGTCAAAGTGCTTACGAATTTTGGCTAGCCCTGCCTCAAGGTGTGAACGCATTGCGGGTGTAACTTCTACATGACGGCTATTAATTTTTAAATTCATTAGCAACTCCTTGTAAAGACACTATTGATGCATGCGCATACTGATGCCTGGGGTGCGCAGCAGGCCCCTGAATTTTTTGAGCTGTTTTTTTTGGAAAAATAAACCATGAGCCTCCAGCGTATCAGCGAATTTGCTGAAAACCAAGAGGGTGGAGCAATTTTTATTACTTAAAAAGGGGGAAGCCTTACTGGGCTTACATCCGGAAGTTTTCGCCTAGATAGACTCTTCTAACGGCATCGTTCTGAATGATCTGGTCTGGTTTCCCTTCGGCTAACACGCTGCCTTCACTGATGATGTAAGCGTGGTCGCAGATGCCTAGGGTTTCACGGACATTGTGGTCGGTAATCAGAACCCCAATTTCACGATCTCTCAAGAAGCGCACAATTCGTTGAATTTCCCCAACAGCAATAGGGTCAACGCCGGCAAAGGGCTCATCTAGCAGGATAAATTTAGGCTGGGAAGCTAGAGCCCTAGCAATTTCCACGCGTCTACGCTCGCCACCTGACAGGGAGAGGGCTGGGTTATTGCGAAGATGGCTAATCTGGAGTTCGCCCAATAGCTCATCTAGGCGGCTAGCAATCTCGGCTTTACTAAGGGGTTTGCCACCTTGAACTTGCAGTTCAAGGACGGCTTGGATATTTTCAGCGACGTTGAGCTTTCTGAATACAGAAGCTTCCTGCGGCAAATAAGAAAGACCCATTCGGGCTCTTTCGTGAATCGGTAGGTGCGTGATATCGGCACCATCTAAAACAATATTTCCGCCGTCTAATGGGACAAGGCCAACAATCATGTAGAAAGAGGTTGTTTTGCCTGCTCCATTAGGGCCAAGCAACCCTACTACTTCGCCACACTTGACTTGAACAGACACATCGCGAACCACGGTTCTTGAGCCATAACGTTTTTGAAGGTTATGGGCGCTGAGAGTAGGCACATTACTGGCTTGGGTTAAATCCGATGTCATTTCTCTAGTGTTGCTTTTCGTCTTGGTGAAAGGATTGCTCTTGCTAAGGGTAGATCTTCCGGCTTTGCATCTTTGGGGGGAATGACTCGATAGTACTGCTTTACATCATCGTACTCAATTTTCCAGCCCTTTAATTGATCGAGCATTTGCATATTGAGTAAGCGTTTCAAGGTAGCATCACCAGTGATTGTTAGAAACTCTGTTTTGGCATCATAAGTAACCTGGGTGCCGCGCCCTTGCATGAACTCATCTGCAGGTCCTTCGCGACGCTGTCTAAAGCTGGCTACTTCATTCGGACTACCGATGACATCAACAAATTCATAACCTTGAGGGTCGACTGTAATGTGCCCATCTTCACCAGTAACAATAATGCTGCCTTTGATTAGAAGGACTTGACCATTGAGGTCGTATATTTGCTTAACGTCGTTTACGGAAACCTTCTCTGCTTCCAGAATGACGGGCTTATCTTGGTCTGCTTTTTCGGCATTGGCTAGATTTGTCATGGAGAGTCCCAAGACAAAACAGCCCAATACAGAAGTGCGAGCTAGCAAGTAATTTAATGGCGGCATTTTATGGGTTGCTCCGCGGGGCGCGCTCAATGCGCCCTTTCACTTGACCACTCAGCGCCATGCTTTGTTCAATATTGTTAAATATTCCACCATCGGTCGAGTGCATGATCGACATCCCTTGCTCCAAGGTAATCGGACGATTTGTTTCAATAATGTCGTCGTTGATTAGTACTTTGAAGTAGCTTGAGCTGGCTTGCATTCTTAGGGTAGCTGGCTGTGTAGCTGTGGCTTCTTGGGCGGGGCGAAAAATAGAGGCGTTGTCGTACAAGTCCAAAATAGTGAGGTCGCCATCAAGATGTCCGGTATCGGATTTAACAGTAACTGGCGCCTTTTGGGGTTGAAATAAGCGCATACGGGGCGTGAGGATGTCGATCGATGCATCGTCATCATAGTGCGTAACTTTGACGCCCAGGATTCGATATTTAGTACTGCCTAATTCATTTAAAGCGGATAGCGCGCCATTTTTAATTGTGTAGTCGGGCTCATGAAGGCGTACGCGTTCTAAAGGGGATTTTTCTGGTGGGGTATTCTTTTTCACTAACCAAAAAGTAGCCAGCGTTAGTGCTCCCATCAAAATCAATGGCAAGAGTCGCAATAAGGTGCGACCAATGCCTAGCTTGATTTTTTGGGTATTCAGTTGCATTGCCTAGTTACGAGCCTTAGTGAGCAATTCTTCGTAGCGATTCTGCGCCTTGAGAATCAGATCACATACTTCACGAACAGCACTATTGCCTCCGTTGCGGGTAGTAACTAAGTGCGCAAATTCTTTAACTGCTTCATGACCTTGTGCTGGGCAAATTCTTAAGCCAGCCTGCTTCATCATTTGCATGTCTGGCCAGTCATCACCCATGACGGCGCAATCTGCCGCAGCAAGCCCCAGAGATTTAGTCACCTCTGCCAATGCAATTGCTTTGTTATCAACACCCATATGTACATGTTTAATTCCGAGTTCTTCGCAGCGCGCTAGAACCATTTTGGAATTTCTGCCGGTGATGATGGCGGTTGGAATGCCGCATTGCTCTAGTAGCTTTATTCCTAATCCATCTTGTATATCAAAAGCTTTTAAGGATTCTTTGCCATCTGCGCCAATCCAAACTTGACCATTCGTGAGGACACCATCTACATCCAGAACCAAGAGCTTCACTTTGCCTGCGCGCTCCCAGGCTTGTGGGTATTGGGCTAAAGGGTTGGTATTGTGAGTATTAAAAGCGCTAGGCATGAATGTGTTCGATTACTAAATAAGTTAAATCACTTTGGCTGCAAATAAATCATGCAGATTTAGGGCGCCTAGTAAGTGGCCATTGTTGTCGGTAACAACTAAATGGTTAATGCGGTGCTTTTCCATCATTTCGATCGCTTCTTCCGCCAACAATTCTGCTGGAATAGTGCGCGGATCCGCAGTGGTTACACTTTCCAGTTTGATGCCATCCAGATTGGTTGTCTTTTCCAATAAGCGACGTAAGTCGCCATCAGTCAAGATGCCAAATACTTTTTGTTTGTCATCCAAGATGACCACCATGCCCATCCGTTTTGCCGTCATCTCTAACAGAGCTTCTTGCAGTGAAGCGTTAATAGAAATCTTCGGTGTGTCCGCAAGATTGCGCATCACTTCACTCACATGCATAAGCTGCTTGCGGCCTAGTCTGCCACCTGGATGAGACCGAATGAAATCTTCAGCTTCAAATCCTCTGGCGTCAAGTAAAGCAACTGCTAAAGCATCACCCATTGCTAATGCTGCAGTAGTGCTAGTAGTGGGCGCAAGATTTAAGGGACAAGCTTCTTTTTCAACACTGGTATCTAAGTGAGCATCTGCCAATTTGGCAAGCGAAGAATTTGGTGCGCCAGTCAGAGCAATGAGTTTTGCGCCGGTGCGCTTCACAATCGGCACGATGGTCAGAAGTTCGTCCGTCTCACCAGAATTGGAAAGTGCTACAAAAACATCGTCTCTAGTCACCATGCCTAGATCACCATGACTGGCTTCAGCAGGGTGTACAAAAAAGGCAGGGGAGCCAGTAGATGCAAAGGTGGCGGCAATTTTGCGGGCGATATGGCCGGATTTACCAATTCCGGACACCACGATTCGGCCTTTGCAGCCGTGTAAAAGTTCAACCGCCAACACAAGGGCGTCAGCATTGACACCTTTCAGGCGGTCGCGCATTGTTTGCAGTGCAGCAGCCTCAATAGTGAGGGTGTCGCGAGCAAGCTTTAGGGTACGTTCACGAGTCTTAGCTATCATCGAGTAAGTATATGCCGTCAGTCCTTCAATTAACTCTCATTCTCCTGGCCTCGGGTGTGGCCGGAGTAGTTATTTTCCGCTATTTTGGCTTGCCCCCTATTTTGGGCTATTTAGCCATTGGCGTGTTGATTGGCCCTCATGCCTTTGGTTTGGCAAACGACTCAGCCACGGTCAAGTATTTAGCTGAATTTGGGGTGGTTTTCTTGATGTTCTCGATCGGTCTGGAATTTAACCTCCATAAATTACGGGCAATGAGAACTATCGTATTTGGCCTGGGTGGCAGCCAAGTCATTCTGACAATGTTGTTAGCGATACCCGCTAGCTTATTAATCAATTGGATTTATCCTATTTCATGGCATGCCGCTATTGCTTTGGGCGGCGCATTGGCGATGTCTTCAACAGCGATCGTGACCAAATTGATTTCAGATCGCGCCGAAATAGAAACCGAACATGGTCGTAATGTTGTTGGTATTTTGTTATTCCAAGATTTGGCAGTTGTTTTTCTTTTGATCTTATTGCCATCACTTGGCAAGAATCCTTCAGACTTATTTGTTGCGCTGACAACGGCCTCAATCAAAATCACCATTGCTTTGGTGTTAATTTTCTTCATTGGCCAAACGCTCATGAGTCGCTGGTTTAGGTTGGTTGCCAAACTGCGTTCACAAGAATTATTTATGCTCAATCTGTTATTGATTGTGCTGGGTATGGCCGGATTAACTGAGCACTTTGGCTTGTCTCTGGCGCTCGGAGCATTCTTGGCAGGCATGTTGATTTCTGAAACACCTTATCGTCATCAGGTGGAAGAAGATGTCAAACCATTCCGCGATGTCTTGCTAGGGCTCTTCTTTATTACGATTGGCATGTTACTTGATTTCAATGTGATTCGTGAGCAATGGTTGCTGGTTTTAGTTTTGCTAATTGGCCCCTTGCTCTTTAAGTTCGGCCTAATTGCTTTGCTGTCTAGGGCATTTGGTTCAAGCCCTGGCATCTCGATTAGAACGGGTTTGTGTTTGGCTCAGGCTGGTGAATTCGGTTTCGTGTTACTCAACCAAATTGATGGTTTAGATTTGATTGATCCCACCTTGAGTCAAGCAGTATTAGCAGCCATGTTGATCTCGATGTTCTGCGCACCATTTCTAATTGAATATAGCGATCGCATTGCAATGCGCTTCTCTAGTAACGAATGGCTCTTGCAATCTCTTGCATTGACACGTGTTGCCTCTAAAAGCGTCCGCAATGAAAATCATGTTGTGATTTGTGGGTTTGGACGTTCGGGTCAAAGCTTGGCACGCATGCTAGACCAAGAAAAAATTCCATACATTGCTTTAGATTTAGATCCTGATCGCGTTAAAGAAGCTGCGGCAGCTGGTGACAATGTAGTTTATGGAGATGCAAGCCGTGAAAATTATTTAGTGGCTGCAGGCCTTTCCAGAGCTAAGGCAGTTGTGATTACCTATGCGGATACTGCCGCAAGTATGCGCGTTCTACGTCAAGTAGAACACTTGCGCCCAGGGATGACTGTGTTGGTGCGCACTAGAGATGATGCGGATATTGCCAAGTTGCAGGCGGCCGGCGCAACAGAGGTGGTTCCAGAGCTTATTGAAGGTAGTTTGATGATTGCCTCACATGTTCTGCTGATCATGGGTGTGCCCATGCGTAAGGTAGTTCGACGCATCACCACAGCACGTGAAGAGCGCTATAGCTTATTGAGAGGGTACTTCCGAGGTTCTGCAGACGATGATTTTGGCTCGAACGAGTCTTGGCGCTTACATGCGATTACGTTATTGCCGCACTCACAGGCGATTGGTAAAACCTTGGGCCAGCTTTGCCTAGAAGATGATGGTGTCAATGTCCAGGCAGTGCGTCGCAAAGGTCAAAATGCTGATTATGTGAAGTTAGAGCCTAACCCTGACTTACAACTTCAGGCAAATGATATTTTGGTGATCTCAGGTAATTCAGAAGCAACGGATTTAGCTGAAGCTAAATTACTCTGAGATCTGACAGCGATTTACTTTTTCTTTTTGCTCGCTACAGGTGTTTTGCGCGTTAGTAATGGTGCTAAGTAGTGGCCTGTAAAACTCAATTCATTTTTGACCACATCTTCTGGCGTACCGGTGGCAATGATCTGTCCACCGCCAGCGCCACCCTTAGGCCCTAAGTCAATAATCCAATCAGCAGTCTTAATGACATCAAGGTTGTGCTCAATGATGACAATTGTGTTGCCTTGTTTCTTGAGTGTTTGGATCACGGTTAGCAATAACTGAATATCATGAAAATGCAATCCGGTGGTTGGTTCATCCAAGATATACAGGGTTCTGCCGGTGTCGCGTTTAGAAAGCTCTAGAGATAGTTTGACGCGTTGCGCTTCGCCACCAGATAAGGTGGTTGCACTTTGCCCAAGCTTCACATATCCCAAACCAACATCAAGCAGTGTTTTGAGTTTGCGTTTAACCACCGGCACCGCTTCAAAGAACTCATGAGCTTGTTCGATGGTCATCGATAATACTTCATGAATATTCTTGCCTTTGTAGCGAATATCTAAAGTCTCACGGTTATAGCGTTTGCCATGACATACATCACATGGAACGTAGACGTCTGGCAAGAAATGCATTTCTACTTTGAGAACGCCGTCGCCTTCGCAAGAATCGCAGCGACCACCTTTCACGTTAAAGGAGAAACGACCCGCCTCATATCCGCGTTCGCGTGCAGCAGGAACGCCCGCAAAGAGCTCCCTTATCGGAGTAAATAGTCCGGTGTAGGTCGCCGGGTTAGAGCGTGGGGTTCTACCGATCGGAGATTGATCAACGCTAATCACCTTATCAAAATGCTCTAAACCTTTGATCGCATCATGTGCTGCTGGCTCTGCATTAGATCCGTATAGATGCTGGGCTACAGCATGATGTAAGGTGTCATTAATTAAGGTGGATTTACCAGATCCTGATACCCCGGTAACGCAGGTTAATAAGCCAACGGGAATCTTTGCATGAACCGATTGCAAATTATTACCGCGTGCACCGATGATTTCTAAGAAACGATCATTTACTGGGATACGTTTTTCTGGAACCGCGATTGCTTCGCGACCTGAGAGGTAGGCGCCAGTTAGAGAGTTTGTGTTTGCCTCCACTTCTGCCGGAGTGCCTTGAGCAACAATTTCACCGCCATGAACGCCAGCGCCTGGGCCAATGTCAATCACCCAGTCAGAGGCACGAATCATATCTTCATCATGCTCAACTACCAAGACGCTATTACCTAAATCACGTAAGTGCTTGAGGGTGCCAATCAGTCGATCGTTATCGCGTTGATGCAATCCAATAGATGGCTCATCTAAAACATACATCACACCTGTTAAGCCAGAGCCGATTTGACTTGCTAGGCGGATACGCTGGGCTTCACCGCCTGAGAGAGTATCGGCACTACGCTCAAGAGAAAGGTAATCAAGACCAACGTCATTTAAGAAGCGCAGACGGGCACTAATCTCCTTAACAATCTTATCGGCGATTTCTCGTTTAGCACCTTTAAGTTCAAGCGCCTCAAAATATTCTTTCGCTTCTTTTAGTGGAAGTGCACTGATTTCATAAATAGCGCGCGATTGTTTTTTCTCACCTACTTTTACAAATCGTGCTTCTTTGCGTAAACGACTACCGTTACATTCTGGGCAGGTTTGCACATTTTGATAACGCGACAATTCTTCGCGGACTGTCATTGAATCTGTTTCGCGATAGCGTCTTTCGAAGTTGGCAACAATTCCTTCGAAAGCATGTTCACGAATACTATTTTTACCGCGCTCGTTGATGTACTCAAAAGGAATGGTGACATCGCCAGAGCCCAACAGAATCAAGTCCTGCTGTTTCTTGTTTAGTGTTTCAAATGGTTTTTCTACATCGAAGCCGCCATGCTTAGCCAATGTCTGCAGTAGCTTGAAATAGAACTGATTGCGGCGATCCCAGCCTTTAATGGCTCCTGATGCCAGCGATAAATCGGGATGAGCAACAATTCTTTTTGGATCAAAGAAGGACTGGTGGCCAAGGCCGTCACACGATGGACAGGCGCCCATCGGATTATTAAAGGAGAAGAGGCGAGGCTCTAATTCTTGCAATGAATATGAACATACTGGGCAAGCAAACTTACTCGAGAAAATCATCTCTTTGCCTGAATCCATATCCACGATCATGGCTTTGCCATCTGCTAAACGAAGCGCTGTCTCAAAAGACTCCGCTAAACGTTGCTGAATATCGGGGCGCACTTTGATGCGATCAACCACCACTTCAATTGAGTGCTTATCGTTTTTCTTCAGTGTTGGTAGTTGATCAACTTCAAAGATCTCTGCCTTAGCAGCGTTAGCTGTACCGCCGCCAGAGCGAATACGAAAGCGCACAAAGCCTTGTGCCTGCAGGTCTTGGAAGAGGTCAACGAATTCGCCTTTACGCTCACTTACAACAGGAGCCAGAATCATCAACTTCGTATCTTCAGGCATCGACAACACGGTGTCGACCATTTGTGAAACGCTTTGTGCTTCCAAAGGAAGATCATGATCTGGGCAATGCGGCGTTCCAGCACGTGCAAATAACAAACGTAAGTAGTCATGAATTTCAGTGACGGTACCAACGGTTGAGCGCGGATTGTGGCTGGTCGCTTTTTGCTCAATCGAAATCGCTGGCGACAACCCTTCAATCGTGTCAACGTCTGGTTTTTCCATAAGTTGCAAAAACTGACGTGCGTAAGCCGAGAGAGACTCAACATATCGGCGCTGGCCCTCTGCATAAAGGGTGTCGAAAGCCAATGAGCTTTTGCCTGAACCGGATAAACCAGTGAGGACGACTAATTTCTCTCTAGGGATGTCTAGATTGATGTTTTTGAGGTTGTGGGTGCGGGCACCGCGGATCTTGATTTCGTTATTCATGATTTTTTAGCGTAACTTGTTAATATAGCTCTTTCCCATGAATCCTTCTGAACTTCGCTCCACTCTGGCCTTAGCAGGCATCTTTGGCCTCCGTATGTTGGGCTTATTTCTGCTATTACCCATCTTCAGCATTCATGCGCGAGGCTTGCCGGGTGGTGAGCATGCCCTTTGGGTGGGCTTGACTCTCGGGATATTCAATATTGTTCAGGCTTGTTTTTATATCCCTCTAGGCCGCTTATCGGACCGAATTGGGCGTAAACCGGTAGTTTTATGGGGGCTATCCTTATTTGTGGCTGGCGCCCTGATCTGTGCTGCAAAGGATGATTTGCTGTGGATCGCGATTGGCCGTGGAATTATGGGTGCGGGGGCAGTCTCTGCCGCTATTTCAGCCTGGGTGGCTGATTTAACCCGCGAGCAAGTTCGCACCCGAGCAATGGCCTTAGTTGGCGGTAGCATTGCTCTGTCCTTTGCATTGTCATTAGTGATTGCAGCACCGATTTATCGTGCGATTAGCCTGAGCGGAATTTTTATTGTTCTGGCAGTGTTGGGCGTTATTGCGATGTTCGTCACTTACTACGTCTTGCCAACAAGCAAACCAGAAGCAAAAGTTCAACAAGCTTCTTTAAAAGAGGTTTTCTGTCGCCCAGAGTTGATGCGTTTAAATCTCGGCGTATTTGTATTACATGCCACTCAAGTTGCTATGTTCTTGGTAGTACCAAGGCTTTTGGTACAAGCAGGTTTACCACTTTCTTCGCACTGGGAAATTTATCTTCCTGTAGTACTGCTCTCATTTGTCTTCATGGCGCCTGCAATTATTTATGGCGAGAAGAGGCAGAAATTAAGGACGGTATTGTTAGTAGCGATTGTTTTGTTATTGATTGCTGAAACAGTATTCACTCAAGCTACTTCAGTCATGTCTATTGCGACTGCACTACTTATTTATTTTGTTGGCTTTAATTTGCTGGAGGCTTTGCAACCATCCTTGGTATCTCGCTTTGCCAAAGAATCCAAAGGCACAGCCTTAGGCGTTTACAACACCACGCAATCGATTGGCCTATTCACAGGCGCTGCCATTGGCGGCTATTTAATGGATAGCCATGGTGATTTATCAGTCTTTGCGCTGGGGGCAGCGCTCTTGGTTTGCTGGCTTATAATTGCTTGGTCGATGGGTGAAATGCCAACGAGAGCAGCAGAATCAAAGGATGTAGCCACAAAGACATAACCGCAGCTTCATCAATTTAATTAAAGCGAGCAGTTTATTTTTAGTAGTAATAACAGCAGTATTTTTCTTCGGGAGACAACATGGCTTCGGTAAATAAAGTCATCATCGTAGGTAACGTAGGACGCGATCCAGAAACTCGTTACATGCCAAGCGGCGACGCCGTTACAAATATTTCAGTAGCTACATCTGATCGCTACAAAGACAAGCAAACTGGCGAAATGAAAGAAACCACAGAATGGCACCGCGTTGCATTCTTTGGCAAGCTTGCAGAAATCGCTGGGCAGTACCTCAAAAAAGGTTCACAGGTTTATGTTGAAGGTCGTTTGCGTACTCGTAAATGGACTGACGCTAGTGGTCAAGAAAAGTATTCCACTGAGATCGTTGCAGAAACAATGCAAATGCTCGGTGGTAAGCCAGTTGGTGGCAGTGGTGATGGTGGCGAAAGCTACAGCCGCTCAAAGCCGGCTGAGCAGTCTACTCCAGCAGCCTCAAATGCTGCATCACTAGGTGCAATGGACGACGATATTCCGTTTTAAGCAAGATCAACTAATGCGGTCAATGCCGCAATAGCAAAAACCCCTTCTAGGATTTCCTACAAGGGGTTTTTAATTACCTACTTTTTAAGTATTAACTACTTTTACTGTCTTGCATGCCGAATGTTTTCAGGCCATGGAGAATTGTGATCAGTGCGGAATGGGTTGATATCTAAACCGCCGCGTCTTGTATATCGCGCATACACAGACAACTTCTCTGGTTTGCATTGACGCTTGATATCCGTAAAGATAGTTTCTACGCAATGCTCATGAAACTCACCTAATTGCCTGAAGCCAATGAGATAGCGCAATAAACCTTCTTCCAGAATTGGTCTGCCTTGATAGCGAATTTGTACGCTTGCCCAATCTGGTTGGCCTGTCACAGGACAATTAGATTTAAGCAGGTGCGAAACAAGGCACTGCTCAATTGGGCCAAAAGATTCATTCACGTCCAGTAGGCTTGGGTCTGCGGGTAGGTTTGGATCAATTTCAATATCCAGGCGATCCATCAAGATGCCACCCATTTCTTGCATCCCTTTTTTGGAGATGGCTTCCGTAGGGTTGATGCGAGTAGTGATCTTGCTGCCGGCCACCGTTGATAGATCAGTGATTAGACGCTCCTTAACTTCATTCTCATCTTCAAAGCGTGCGCTATTAAGGCTATTGAGATACAGCTTGAATGATTTGGACTCAATCATATTTGGTGAGTCGGCCGGAATCTGAAACTCCGCCACTGCAATCTGTGGCTTTCCTTTTTTATTGAGCCAGCTCAGTTCAAATGCATTCCAAATATCTACCCCAACAAATGGCAACGCCTGATTTTCTTTGATGCCAAGTTTCTTGCGATTCTCTATTCTTGGAATGGGAAAGAGTAGGGTTGGATCATACTGATCTGGGTATTGGGTTGATTGCCCGAGTGGAAGCGTTGCCATGAGTAATTTTATTTCTTAGGCTTGTTAGATACGCCCGATACAACATGGCCTGTTGGTGCAACAGATGCAGCAGACTGGCAGTGACCAGTTTGATCGTCAAAGAAGAAGTCTGGTTCAAATTCTCTTAAGAACTCACTCTTCGAGAGGCCACCTAAGAACATTGCTTCATCAACATCAATACCCCATGCCATCAAGGTGCGAATGGCACGTTCGTGCGCAGGCGCAGAACGCGCAGTTACCAATGCAGTGCGAATGCGCATACCGTTTTCACTGGTAGAGCGCTGCAGTCTGTGGAGTGCTTCGAGCAAGGGTTTGAATGGGCCTGGAGGCAAGGGAATATCAACCTTTTTGCTCTCATGATCAACAAAGGCCTCAAGTCCTTTATTCTGAAACACTTGTTCAGCTTCATCTGAAAAGAGTACCGCGTCACCGTCAAAGGCAATACGGATTTCATTTGGGTGAGACTCCGCAGTTTTGCTGGATTCTGGATATACACGTGCTGCCGGAAAACCAGCATCAATTGTTGCGCGTACATCATCTTCATTTGCAGACAAGAACAGGTTAGCGTGTAGTGAGCGCAGGTAATGATACGGAGGTCGACCTCTTGTAAATACACCACGTTCAAGATGTAAACCATGATGCTCTGCAGATCGGAAGACACGCAAGCCGCTAACGGGATCATTGCGGGAAAGAATTACCACTTCAACGCGCTGCTCACCCTCTTCATTAAAGGCGAGTAGTTTCTTAACCAATGGAAAGGCAACCCCTTTTTGGGCTGCTTCACTCAGACGCTCAAGCTGTAGCTTCATATAAGCGCTGTCATCGGTAGATTCAAAGATACGGTTTTCTTCCTCAAAATCAAACAGGGCGCGCGAGGAGATTGCGACGACAAGTTTTCCGGTGAGCGTGTATGACATGGATTAATTCTTATTTCAGAAATAAGCGATACGCAGGATTATTGCTCTCATCCCAATGTGGATAGCCTAATGTTGCCAAGAAGCTTTGGAATTTCTTTTGCTCATTCTTAGGAACCTGAAGTCCAACCAAAATGCGTCCATAGTCAGCCCCATGGTTACGGTAATGGAATAGGCTGATATTCCAGTTCGGTGCCATGCTAGTTAAAAACTTCATCAAAGCACCAGGACGCTCTGGGAATTCAAAACGATAAAGCAATTCATCTTTAGCAAGTGCAGAATGTCCGCCCACCATATGGCGCAAATGTGACTTGGCCAACTCATCGTGAGTTAAGTCGATTGTTGCGAATTTTGCCTTGCGGAAATGCTTTGCAATTGTTTCGCTATCACCAGACTTTTGTGTACTAATGCCTACAAAAATATGCGCTTCGCTTTGATCACCAATGCGATAGTTAAATTCAGTTACATTGCGTTTGCCAAGCAATTCACAGAAGCGTTTGAAGGAGCCGCGCTCCTCAGGAATTGTCACTGCAAATACGGCTTCGCGAAACTCGCCAACGTCTGCGCGTTCAGCTACAAAGCGCAGGCGGCTAAAGTTCATATTAGCCCCGCAAGCCACAGCCACCAAGGTTTTCTTCTTGATGCGTTTTTTCTCAACATACTTCTTCATGCCAGCAATAGCAAGCGCGCCAGCGGGCTCAAGAATGCTGCGAGTGTCAGTAAAGACATCATTAATCGCTGCACAGATTTCATCTGTATCAACAGTGATAATTTCATCGACTACTTTTTTACAAATGCGGAATGTTTCTTTGCCGACGAGTTTCACAGCAGTTCCGTCTGAGAACAAACCAACATCTTTCATCTCAATGCGCTTATTTGCTTTGAGCGATTGATTCATAGCATCTGAGTCTGAGGCTTGAACGCCAATTACTTTTGTCTTTGGACTAACTGCTTTGATGTATTCGCCAATACCTGCAATCAGGCCACCACCACCAATGGCTACAAATACTGCATCGATTGGTTTTTCATATTGGGTAAAAATTTCGTGGGCGATAGTTCCTTGGCCCGCAATGACGTCAGGATCATCGAAGGGGTGAACAAAAGTGAGGCCCCGTTTTTTACCTAAAACTTCAGAATGCTTGAAGGCATCGCTATAGGATTCGCCATGAAGGATGATTTCAACCCAAGATCCACCTCGAGCCTTTACCGCATCGATTTTGACGCTAGGCGTAGTCACTGGCATCACGATGACGGCTTTGCACTTCATTTTGGCTGCCGATAGGGCAACACCTTGGGCGTGATTGCCTGCAGAGGCCGCAATAACCCCGCGTTTTAAGGCCTCAGGGGGTAAATGGGCCATTTTGTTATAGGCGCCACGGAGTTTGAAAGAGAAAACCGGTTGGTTATCTTCCCTTTTTAGGAGAACCTGGTTGCCCAAACGCTTAGTCAGCTCTGGAGCGAGCTGAAGCTCAGTTTCCCTGGCCACGTCATAGACGCGAGCCGATAAAATTTTCTTTAAATAGTTCGTTGCCATCCAATGAGCGTACCACGGTTGGCTCCTAAGCCCTTAGATTTGCAAGGGTTTATCCATTTCAGGAGCAGCTTTCTCGGAATACTGCCAGTATCGGGATTGCTCTATTAAAATGCTTATTTATCAAATATGTCGCTATGAACGCCCCACTAGCTTTGAACCAGTTGTTGGACGCTGAGGCGGGTTCCCCCCGTCTGCGTGAAATTCCCTACAACTACACCTCCTTTTCCGATCGAGAGATTGTTATTCGCTTGTTGGGCGAGGAGTCATGGCGCGTTCTCAATGACTTGCGTGGCGTTCGCCGTACCGGTCGTTCTGCGCGGATGTTATTTGAAATCTTAGGTGATATTTGGGTGGTTCAACGTAATCCATTCTTGCAAGATGACTTGCTCGATAGCCCAAGTCGTCGCAAACAATTAATAGATGCGCTCTGGCATCGTTTGGGCGAAGTTAGGAAGCGCAACAGCGGTGATTCTGCTGATCAAGTGGAAATTTTATTAACTGCCGCCTATCGCGCAATTGAAAATTTTGAAAACGGATTTAAAGAAGTTGAAGTCATTCGTAAGCGTGCTCGCAAAGAGTTGGGCCGCCATACTGCGGCAGACAATATTTGTTTTGATGGCGTATCGCGTGCTGCTCACGTTACTGATGCGACCGATTGGCGTGTTGAGTTCCCGCTCGTTGTCTTAAAGCCTGATTACGAATCCGAAATTCCGGGTTTAGTAAAAGCTTGCGTTGAATTAGGCTTGACCATTATTCCTCGTGGGGGTGGCACTGGTTATACCGGCGGCGCTATTCCACTGTATGCAATGTCTGCGGTAATTAACACTGAGAAATTACAAGATATTGGTGGCGTCAAAGCGCAAAAGCTTCCTGGCCTTGACCGTGAAGTATCTACAATCTTTACTGGT
Source organism: Polynucleobacter sp. KF022 (assembly GCF_027924105.1). Lineage (NCBI taxonomy): Bacteria > Pseudomonadati > Pseudomonadota > Betaproteobacteria > Burkholderiales > Burkholderiaceae > Polynucleobacter > Polynucleobacter sp. KF022. The sequence goes on along the minus strand of NZ_AP026972.1, from coordinate 1,709,240 downwards.
GCTGGGGTCGTTACCCGTCGTGTCTCAGATGCTGCAGAGCATGCCGGTCTTGTGTTTGCGGTTGATCCTACCTCTGCGGATGCCAGCTGTATTGGCGGCAATATTGCGATGAATGCCGGCGGTAAAAAAGCAGTTCTCTGGGGCACTGCTTTAGATAACCTCGCTAGCTGGCGCATGGTTGATCCTCAAGGTAACTGGTTGGATGTTGAGCGTCTTGATCACAACATGGGCAAGATTCATGATGTGGCAATGGTGCGTTTCCAATTGACGTGGTCTGATGGAAACAGTGAGCCTGGTCAGCGCATTCTCAAAAAAGAATTATTAGAAGTTGAGGGCAAACGTTTTCGTAAAGAAGGTTTAGGAAAAGACGTTACTGATAAATTTTTATCAGGATTGCCTGGTGTGCAAAAAGAAGGTTGCGATGGTTTAATTACCAGTGCGACTTGGGTATTACATCGCATGCCAAAATTCATGCGAACTGTTTGCTTGGAGTTTTTTGGACAAGCACGCGAAGCAATTCCCAGTATTGTGGAAATCAAAGCTTATTTAGATGGTTTAAGCAAGCAAGGTGGCCCAATTCTGGCTGGTCTTGAGCATTTGGATGACCGCTATTTAAGAGCGGTTGGTTATTCGACCAAATCAAAGCGCAATAGCTTGCCTAAGATGGTATTGATTGGCGACATTGCTGGCGATGACGAAGAGGCTGTTGCCGCTGCAACGAGTGAAGTGGTGCGTATGGCCAACTTAAGGGTTGGCGAGGGCTTTGTTGCCGTTAGCGCAGAAGCACGTAAGAAGTTTTGGCTAGATCGCGCTCGTACAGCTGCGATTGCCCGTCATACCAACGCATTTAAGATTAATGAAGACGTCGTAATTCCTCTGCCACGTATGGGCGAATACACCGATGGCATTGATCGCATCAATATTGAACTCTCACTTAAAAACAAGCTGCAAGTACTCGATGGCCTTGAAGCGTTCTTGAAAAAGAGCGCCTTACCACTTGGTAAGAGTGATGCTGAGTATGAGATTCCAACAGCAGAAATCTTGGGTGATCGAGTTCAGCAAGCTTTGGAGTTAATTGCTAAGGTACGTACCCGTTGGGCTGATTGGCTCACGCAGATGGATGCGCATTTCCCGCAACTACAAAATTACAGCTTGCGTGCTTCCTGGAAAGAGGAAGTCCGTTCAGAGTTACGCATCATCTTTGGTGGTCTGGCGTTTGAGCCTATTCTCACTGAGTTGGAAGCCATTCATAAAAACATTTTGCGCAAGCGCGTGTTTGTGGCTTTGCATATGCATGCTGGTGACGGTAACGTTCACACTAATATTCCCGTGAACTCTGATGACTACGAGATGTTGCAAGATGCACATCGCGCTGTTGATCGCATCATGAAGTTAGCGCGCTCTTTGGACGGTGTGATTTCAGGTGAGCATGGCATTGGTATCACCAAGCTGGAATATTTAACTGAAGCCGAGCTCAAAGACTTTCGCAGTTATAAGAATCGCGTTGATCCAGAAGGCCGCTTTAACAAAGGCAAATTGATGCCACATGCTGATCTGAGCATGGCCTACACACCAAGCTTTGGTTTGATGGGTCATGAGTCAATCATCATGCAGCAAAGCGATATTGGCGCCATTGCGGATAGCGTGAAAGATTGTTTACGTTGCGGCAAGTGCAAGCCCGTGTGCTCTACACATGTGCCGCGTGCAAACCTGCTCTACAGTCCGCGCGATAAGATTCTGGCAACCTCATTATTAATTGAGGCCTTCTTGTATGAAGAGCAGACGCGACGTGGTGTTTCGATTCGTCATTGGGAAATGTTTGATGACGTAGCTGCACATTGCACGGTATGCCATAAATGTTTAACACCTTGCCCAGTGAAGATTGATTTTGGTGATGTAACCATGAATATGCGTAATTTATTGCGCAAGATGGGTCAGCAGCGCTTCAATCCAGGCACCGCTGCATCCATGTTCTTTCTCAATGCTACTAGCCCAGAAAGCATCCATCTTGCCCGTAAGATGATGATTGGCTGGGGTTATAAGTTACAGCGCTTGGGTAATGATCTCTTGCGTAAGTTTGCCAAGCAACAAACAGCCCATCCTCCTGCAACGGTAGGTAAGCCGAGCGTCAAAGAGCAGGTGATCTTCTTTGTCAATAAGAAGATGCCAGGCAATTTGCCCAAGAAAACTGCTCGTGCATTATTGGATATTGAAGACGCTAACTACGTGCCCATTATTCGCGATCCTAAAACGACTTCTGCAGATACTGAGGCTGTGTTTTATTTCCCAGGATGTGGATCTGAACGTTTGTTCTCACAAGTTGGTCTAGCTACTCAGGCTATGTTGTGGAATGTAGGCGTGCAAACGGTTTTACCTCCGGGCTACCTATGTTGTGGTTATCCACAACGTGGCAATGGCGATTTTGATAAAGCCGAGAAGATGATTACGGATAACCGCGTGTTATTCCATCGCGTTGCCAATACTTTGAATTACTTAGATATCAAGACGGTTGTTGTGTCATGTGGTACTTGTTATGACCAGTTGGCCGGCTATCAGTTCGAACAGATTTTCCCGGGCTGCCGAATTATTGATATTCATGAGTTCTTGGCCGAGAAGGGCGTGAAGCTCTCTGGAGTTACTGGTGTGAAGTATATGTATCACGATCCTTGCCACTCTCCAATGAAGTTGCAAGATCCTTTGAAGACAGTAAACGAGCTCATTCAGTTAGAAGATGGCAAAGCCATTGCTAAAAATGATCGTTGCTGCGGTGAGTCCGGAACTTTGGCCGTGACTCGTCCCGATATTTCTACGCAAGTTCGTTTCCGTAAGCAGATTGAAATGGAAAAGGGCGCTAATGATTTACGTAAAGATGATTTCACTGGTGAAGTTAAGGTGTTGACCAGCTGCCCATCCTGTTTGCAAGGCCTAACGCGTTTTGATGCGGATAGCGATACGACAGCGGATTACATCGTAGTAGAAATGGCTCAGAAATTATTGGGTAAAGATTGGATGCAGGATTACGTAACTAAAGCTAATCAAGGCGGTATTGAGAGGGTCCTCGTTTAATGATTCCAAGTAATATTGTTGTGCATCAACAGTCCAAGGTATTAGAGCTCTCGTACGAGAACGGCCAGATCTACAAACTACCTTTTGAGTTTCTAAGAGTGCTATCCCCCTCTGCTGAGGTTCAAGGTCACGGGCCTGGACAAGAAACGTTGCAGACTGGAAAGCGTGACGTATTGATTGCAAACATCGAGCCCGTTGGTCACTACGCCCTCAAGCCGAGTTTTTCTGATGGGCATGACTCAGGTTTGTATTCATGGGATTTTTTATATTTCTTGTGCGAAAACCAAGAGCAATTATGGAAAGAGCATTTAGATAAATTGGCTGCTGCAGGTCTTGATCGTGATGCGCCTATGGCGCAAGCAGGTCAGTCAGGCGGCCATTCTTGTGGAAGTCATTAATGAGTAAAACGCATTTTGGTTATCAAAGCGTTGACGAAGCTGAAAAGGCCGGTAAGGTCGCTGAAGTATTTCATTCGGTAGCTAGTAAATACGATGTGATGAATGACCTCATGTCATTTGGCTTACACCGTGTTTGGAAGAAAATTACGATTGCGCGCGCAAATGTTCGTCCAGGTCAAAAGGTTTTAGATATTGCAGGTGGAACTGGCGACTTAGCTGCAGCATTTGCAAAAGCAGCTGACTGGGGTCGCAACCCCGATGCTCAAGTTTGGCTAAGCGACATTAATGCCTCTATGTTAGGAGTTGGTCGCGATCGACTCCTGGATCGCGGAATGGCTTTGCCTTGTGTGCAGTTTGATGCGGAAAAGATTCCATTTCCCAATAATCATTTTGATGTGGTGACTGTCGCTTTTGGCTTGCGCAACATGACTCATAAAGATGTTGCATTGGGTGAAATGCATCGGGTAATAAAGCCGGGTGGCCGTGTATTGGTATTGGAGTTTTCTAAGCCAGATGCCTTTCTACAGCCGGTATATGACACCTACTCCTTTAAGGTTTTGCCATGGTTGGGCGAGAAGATTGCACAAGATTCAGAGAGCTACCGCTATTTGGCAGAATCCATTCGCATGCATCCAGATGCCCAAACCCTCAAAGAAATGATGTTAGGAGTGGGTTTTGATGAAGTGGAAACCCATAGGATGACTGGGGGTATCGTTGCCCTACATATTGGTATTAAATACTGATGGTTGTATAGTTTTTAAAGTCTTAAAAACTAAAGAAATTTAGCGGTTATAAGAGGGAGCACAAAGTAATGAATAAACATTTTTTTAAAGCAACTCTATTAAGTCTGACTTTAATTTTCGCAACAGTGGGTCATGTGGATGCCGCTCGTTTAGGTGGCGGCAAGAGCGTAGGCAGAGCCCCAAGTGCGCCAATTCAAAAGCAAGCTGCGCCAGTACAAAAGCCTGCACAGCAAGCACAGCCTCCCGCACCTGCTCCAGCTCCACAAGCTCCTGCGCCTAGTCGATTTGGCGGCATGGGTGGCATTTTGGGTGGCTTAGCCGCAGGCTTGGGTATTGGTTACCTTTTGTCACATTTTGGTTTGGGTGAGGCGGCTTCTTCTTTAATCACTGGTTTGCTGATTGCTGTTTTGGCAGGCTTTGCGATTATGTTTGTAATGCGCAAGCTCATGCCAAAAATGTCTAGTGCAGGTCAAAGCCCTAATCTTTCCTCTAATGGAATGCAGCGTACTGGTTTAGATCAGACGCCAAGACAGGAGCCAGCTTTTACTCCTGCTGCAAATGCTTTTGGCGGCGTTAGCGTTGAGCCTGAGCCATTTCAATCAACTTTGCCTCCTGGGTTTGATCAACAAACATTCTTGGAGAATGCAAAACAATATTTTGCAACCTTGCAAAAAGCATGGGATCAAGGTGATCTTGCTTCTTTGCGCGAATTTACTACTCCAGAAATGTTTGCCACTATTCAACAGGATTTAGCGGGCCGCACTGACGCAAGCAATCAAACAGATGTCGTAACGATCAATGCCCAATTGCTGGGAATTGAGACAGCCGACGGTCACTATTTCTGTAGCGTGCAGTTCAGCGGCATGATTCGTGAGCAACAGGGCGCGCCAGCTAGTGACTTCTCGGAAATTTGGAATTTAAGTAAGCCAGTAGAGGGTCCTGGTGGGTGGGTACTAGCGGGCATCTCCCAGTTGGTTTAAGCTTTAGGTGCTCGCCGTCGGAAAACCCGCACTTGTGCGGGTTTTTTACACTTATGAACACACATTTCTCAACTACCCACACGATTGCCTCTGGCGCTGCCTGCCGAGGAATAAACCATGTTTTAGGAAGTGAGCCTTGGGCTAGCGCTGAGTTGGCCCGCCATGCCAATAAAACTATTTTGTTGCAGCTTCCACTGGGTGACCTGTGTTTTGAGATAAAGCCAGATGGATTGCTGACTAGCTTAAAAGAGATTGATGTTCCAGCGCTTACCTTAGAGGTTTCCTCGAAGGCATTGAGCGATTTAGCTGGCAGCACTGGTTCCTTGCGAGAGCAGGCTTTTAAGGCGGTCAAAATTACCGGTGATGCTGACTTAGCCCAATTATTGGGCCGTCTTGCTGGGCAGTTGCGTTGGGAATACGAGGAAGATTTGGCACGTTTGGTGGGTGATGCCCCAGCAAACTTTGCAGTTAGACAAGGCAAAAAGTTTGTTTCTGCCACCCGCTCTGCAGCCGGCGACTTGCTGGACAATATGGTGGAGTATGTTAGTGAAGAAAAAAAAGTGCTTTTAAATAAACGAGATTTTATGGTTCGTAAATCTGAATTAAGCGAATTACGCGAATCTGTAGATCGCATGGAAAAGCGCATTCAACTCTTAGAGCAAAAGGCCAAATAATCGTGCGTCGCATTGCTCGTCTTTACTTCATCTTTTTTACCGCTTGGCGCTATGGCTTATTGCCACTACTCCGTGATCTTTTGCGGCCAGGTATTCGTCGTGGTTTCTTAACCATGCTTTGTTGGATTTCTCCCGGTACGCATTTGCCTAGAGGTGAACGTATCCGATTAACGCTAGAAGCACTAGGCCCAATATTTGTGAAGTTTGGTCAAGTGCTTTCTACACGTCGTGATCTTTTGCCGGAAGATATTGCTAATGAGTTAGCTAAGCTGCAAGATCAAGTTCCACCTTTTTCTAATGAAGAATCTCGTCGCTTAATTGAGAAAGATTTAGGTCAGCCGATTGAGGAAGTATTTATTAGTTTTGATGCAACTCCAGTTGCCAGTGCCTCAGTGGCGCAAGTGCACTTTGGGATATTACGTGGCACAGAAAAACATCCTGAGTGGGAAGGTCGTGCGGTAGCTATTAAAGTACTTCGCCCTGGTATCTTGCCGGTGATTAATGGTGATCTAGCCTTAATGTACGACCTTGCCAAGGTCATTGAAAAAAGTTCTGAAGATGGTCGTCGTTTAAAGCCGCGTGAGAATGTGGCAGAGTTTGATACGTATTTGCATGATGAGCTAGATCTCATGCGTGAGGCGGCCAATGCGAGCCAGTTACGTAGACAGTTTGCAGATTCTCAAAAGCTGATGATTCCTGAGATGTATTGGGATCTTTGTCATACCAATGTCATTGTGATGGAGAGAATGTATGGCATCTCCATTGGAAAGACTGCAGCACTCCAAGAGGCTGGTGTTGACTTTAAAAAGCTGGCGTCCGATGGCGTAGAGATATTCTTTACTCAAGTATTTGAGTATGGATTCTTCCATGCAGATATGCACCCTGGCAATATCATGATTAGCCTAGAGCCAGAAACATTTGGCCGCTTCATTTCGCTTGATTTTGGAATTGTTGGCGCTCTAAGTGAATCCGATAAAAATTATTTAGCTCTTAACTTCTTGGCATTCTTTAATCGCGACTACCGACGTGTTGCTGAGTTGCATATTGAGTCGGGTTGGGTTCCTGCTAATACTCGCGTTGAAGAGTTAGAGGGTGCGGTTCGTTCTGTATGTGAGCCATACTTTGATCGTCCGCTAAAAGAAATTTCCTTGGGCATTGTGTTGATGCGTTTGTTCCAAACATCACGCCGCTTTAAAGTAGAAATTCAGCCGCAACTCACCTTATTGCAAAAAACGCTCTTGAATGTGGAGGGGTTGGCACGCCAACTTGACCCAGACCTAGACCTTTGGAAAACAGCCAAGCCGATTCTGGAGAAATGGGTCAGTAAACAATTGGGATGGCGTGGTTTGTTAGATGGATTGAAGGAAGAAGCGCCTACTTGGGCCAAAATTTTGCCTACATTGCCTCGCTTGATAGCCGATAGCTTGGCTCAGGCTCGGGCTCCAGCAAAAGACCAAAATGGCGAAATTGAGGTTTTAAAGGCCCTTTTGCTTGAAGAAAGGCGCACCCATCGCCTGCTGGCAGGCGCTTTGCTCTTTGCCGGCGGCTTTTTAGCCGGAATTTTGATCATCAGCCTAGGCTTTTATTAGTCTACCCATCATCGGCTGCTAACCCGCTAAAATAGCGGGTTAGGCAGAACATGAAAAAATACTTTATCGCAGGCATCCTCGTTTGGGCACCATTGTCGATCACCATCTGGGTGATTGCTTGGGGCTTGGGTCTGCTCGACGGCGTATTCGGTTCCGTCATGCACGCCATCATTGCCGTCTTCCCACGTCAATTTGCCGGAGATTTGCAGCATTTCCGCGAATTGCCTGGTGTTGGTATTTTGATTGTGATCGCAGTGATTATGGCCACTGGTCTACTGGCAATTAGTTTTGCTGGTCAGTGGTGGATTCGGATGTGGAACAGGCAGATTAACCGCATTCCAATTGTCCGTTCTATTTACTCAAGCGTTCAACAGGTTTCCTCTACTTTGTTTTCAGGAAGTGGCCAGGCCTTTAGTAAGGCGCTCTTAATTCGTTATCCCCATGCAGATTCGTGGGTGATTGCTTTTCAAACAGGCACTCCTGCAAAGGAAGTGACTGCAAAATTAGGTGAAGATTACGTCAACGTATTTTTGCCAACAACCCCTAACCCTACCTCTGGTTTTTTCATGATCGTGCCTCGAGCACAAACGATTGAATTGGAGATGAGTGTGGAAGAGGCATTGAAACATATTGTTTCGATGGGTTCTGTTCCCCCCAATAGTTCAAGTGGCTTAACTGCAACCCAGTTGCCACACCATTTTTGATTTATAGGAAATTGTTATGTCGATGCGAAGCCATACCTGCGGCCAGGTAACCGATTCACTCATTGGTCAAGAAGTCACTCTTTCTGGTTGGGTGAATCGTCGCCGTGACCACGGAGGCGTGATCTTTATTGACTTGCGTGACCGCGAGGGTTTTGTGCAAGTAGTTTGCGATCCAGACCGCCCAGAGATGTTTGCGCTTGCTGAGCAAGTGCGTAGCGAGTTCTGCATTCAAATTAAAGGCCTTGTACGTGCACGTCCTGCAGGTACTGAGAATGTAGATTTGGTAAGTGGAAAAGTAGAAATCCTTTGTCATAGCCTGGTAATTTTGAATGCTTCTGTAACACCACCATTCCAGATCGATGATGAGAATTTATCTGAGACAACCCGATTGACTCATCGTGTATTGGATTTGCGTCGCCCACAAATGCAAAAGAATCTGCGTTTGCGTTACAACGTTGCGATGGAGTGCCGTCGTTATTTGGATGATGCTGGTTTTATCGATATTGAAACCCCGATGCTCACTAAAAGCACTCCAGAAGGCGCGCGTGACTATTTAGTTCCATCACGTGTGCATGATGGTCAGTTCTTTGCATTGCCACAGTCTCCCCAATTGTTTAAGCAGTTGTTAATGGTGGCTGGCTTTGATCGTTACTATCAAATTACTAAGTGCTTCCGTGATGAAGACTTACGAGCAGATCGTCAGCCTGAATTTACGCAGATCGACTGTGAAACTGCTTTCTTGAGCGAGTTAGAAATTCGTGATTTGTTTGAAAACATGATTCGTCATATTTTCAAGAAGACAATGAATGTCGAATTGCCGAACCCATTCCCAACCATGCCTTACTCAGAAGGTATGGCGCGTTTTGGCTCTGATAAGCCAGATTTGCGTGTGAACTTTGAATTCACTGAATTGACTGATTTGATGAAAGACGTTGATTTCAAAGTGTTCTCAGGCGCAGCGAACCAGGTTGGCGGCCGCGTAGTGGGCTTGTGTGTTCCTGGCGGTGCTGAAATTAGCCGTAGTGAAATTGATGACTACACCCAGTTTGTGAGCATCTACGGCGCTAAAGGCTTGGCATGGATTAAGGTCAATTCTGTTGCTGAGGGCCGCAACGGTTTGCAATCTCCAATTGTCAAGAATTTGCACGATGCAGCGATTGAAGGCATCTTGAAGCGCACTGGCGCAAAAGACGGCGATATCATTTTCTTCGGCGCCGATAAAGAAAAAGTAGTAAACGATGCAATCGGTAATTTACGTCTGCGTATTGGGCAATCTGCTTGGGGTAAAGCGCATGGACTATTTACTGAAGGTTGGAAGCCATTGTGGGTAGTGGATTTCCCAATGTTTGATTACGATGAAGGTGAAGCCCGTTGGGTTGCTTGTCACCATCCGTTCACTAGCCCAAAAGACGAACATATGCAGTACTTGGAGTCTGACCCAGGTAAGTGCTTAGCTAAAGCCTATGACATGGTGTTAAACGGTAGCGAAATTGGTGGTGGTTCTGTACGTATTCACCAAGAGGCTGTTCAAAGCCAGGTATTCCGTGCATTGAAGATTGATGCGGAAGAAGCTCAAGCTAAGTTTGGCTTCTTGTTAGATGCTCTCCAGTATGGCGCTCCTCCACACGGCGGTATTGCATTTGGTTTGGATCGTATTGTGACTATGATGACTGGCGCAGAATCCATTCGTGATGTGATTGCTTTCCCTAAGACTCAGCGTGCGCAGTGCTTATTAACCCAAGCCCCTAGTCCAGTTGATGAGCGTCAGTTACGTGAGTTACATATCCGTTTGCGCCAAGCAGCGCCGACTGCTTAAAACAATTTAAGTAGTGCTCTCTTGAAAATCCCTATTTCGGTTTTAGTAGTTATCTATAAATCGAATAGGGATGTTTTGTTGATAGAGCGAGCAGATCGCGTTGGATTTTGGCAATCCGTTACTGGAAGTCTTGATGCGCCTGAAGAGAATCTTGCATTAGCAGCAGCCCGCGAGGTTTTTGAAGAGACGGGCGTTGCTGTAGATCTCTTGCCAAAAGCTGCGTTGCAAAATATGCACCATCAGATTGAATATGAAATCTATCCGGAGTGGCGTTTTCGATATGCTCCCGGTGTCACCCGCAATACTGAACATTGGTTTGCGCTTGAGGTTCCAGAAAATACTGAAATAAAGTTAGCCCCTAGAGAGCATGTGGCCTATGAGTGGCTACCTTACGCAGATGCAGCAAAAAAATGTTTCTCTCGCAGCAATGGAGAGGCCATCCTCAAATTATTTTCAGCAGACTAAAGCCCGCACGAATAAGGAATAAGATAGAGCGATGAGACATTCATCGGGACATCATCACGGTAGCGCAGATTCAAAAACAGCGGGGCGCGGTGACTGGCGCGTTATTCGCGACCTTCTCCCTTATCTTTTGGAATATCGCTTTAGGGTCTTGATTGCCCTTAGCTGTTTGATTGCCGCCAAGGTTACCAATCTTGGCATACCAATTGTGTTGAAAGACTTAATTGATTCTTTAAATATCAATGTCAATTCACCGCAAGTACTTTTGGTCGTTCCCTTGGGAATTATTGTTGCCTATGGCCTTTTACGAATTTTTGCATCTGTATTTACAGAACTTCGCGAAGCATTGTTTGCTAAGGTCACCCAGAACGCAGTTCGTAAAGTAGCGCTTCAAGTTTTTGAGCACTTGCACTCCTTAGCGCTGAGTTTTCATCTTGCCCGTCAGACTGGCGGCGTAAGTCGAGATATAGAGCGCGGCACACGTGGCATACAGTCACTGATTTCTTATTCTCTCTATAGCATTCTGCCCACACTGATCGAATTTTGTTTGGTCTTAGGCTACCTTGCTTACTCCTACGATATTTGGTTTGCTGCGATTACTTTAGTCGCCTTGGTTCTTTACATTGTTTTCACAGTCGTAGTTACTGAGTGGCGCACACATTTTCGTCGCACGATGAATGATATGGATTCGAAAGCCAATCAAAAGGCGATTGATTCCTTATTAAATTTCGAGACAGTGAAGTACTTTGGTAACGAGGCATTTGAAGCCAATCGTTACGATGAAAATCTTCTGCGCTATCAATCGGCTGCTGTGAAGTCACAAAAGACTTTGGCTGTATTGAATCTTGGGCAGCAAATCATTATTGCAGTTGGTCTAATGCTAATTCTATGGCGCGCTACGGTTGGCGTAGTCAATGGCACCATGACTTTGGGCGATTTGGTCTTGGTCAATACCTTAATGATTCAGCTCTATATCCCTCTGAACTTCTTAGGTGTGATTTATCGTGAGATTAAGCAAGCATTGACTGACATGGATCGCATGTTTTCTTTACTCAATACTGACAAAGAGATAGCGGATTCACCGGATGCTAAGACACTCCAAATTGAAAATCATGATCGTGGCCCAGACGTGCGGTTTGAGCACGTATCGTTTCACTATGATGCTAAGCGTGAAATTCTCCGCGATGTGAGCTTCAATATTCCTGCTGGGACGATTACAGCGGTGGTTGGTCAAAGTGGCGCCGGAAAGAGCACTCTCGCAAGATTACTCTTTCGTTTCTATGATGTTCAATCAGGAAAGATTTTGATTGATGGTCAAAATATTCAGGACGTCACTCAGGCTAGTTTGCGCAAAGCTATTGGTATCGTGCCGCAAGATACCGTGCTATTTAATGACACGATTGGATACAACATTGCCTATGGCAATCCCTCTGCATCGATAGAGGAGGTGCAGGAGGCAGCCAGAGCTGCGCAAATTGATAGCTTTATTAAGCGCTTGCCTGAGGGTTATGACACTCAAGTTGGCGAGCGGGGTCTCAAACTATCTGGGGGTGAGAAACAAAGAGTTGCTATTGCAAGAACACTCTTAAAGAAACCTGCCATGCTTATTTTTGATGAAGCTACTTCAGCGCTCGACTCTAAAACCGAACGTGCTTTTCAAGAAGAACTTCTCAGTTTGGCTAAGAACCGCACAACACTCATCATTGCCCATCGCCTTTCAACCATCATTCATGCTGATCAAATTTTAGTAATGGATCATGGGCAAATTGTGGAGCATGGCACTCATGAGGAGTTGCTTGCAGTAAATGGGAAATATGCTGAGATGTGGCAGATGCAAGAGCGCGCCACTCTTGATTAGAATAACTTTATGACTCTAAGCAAATCTTCGACCCCAATCACCAAAAGCACCGAAGCTATTTTGAAAAATGCATTTGCTGCTGCTGTGGCAGTTGCTGATCCACAATTGATTGTTCCGCAGTATTTGGCAAAGATATTTCCTAGGGGGCAAGAACCCAGGGGAAGGTGTTTGGTTGTTGGTGCCGGCAAAGCTAGCGCTTCCATGGCTAGTGCATTAGAAGCTTATGCAAAAGCAAATTGGCCGCAGGTTACATTAGATGGGGTTGTGCTGACGCGTTACGGCCACAACTCACCAACAAGCTACATAAAGATTATTGAGGCTGGACATCCAGTGCCCGATCAGGCTGGTATGGATGGGGCCGTGGAAGTATTGGCGCTAACAAAGCAATTAGAGCAAGGTGATGTATTGATCGCTTTGGTGTCTGGGGGAGGCTCAAGCCTTCTGACTTTGCCTCAAGAAGGCATTTCTATTGATGACATGCGCAAGACCACAGAAGCGCTTTTGCGAAGTGGTGCCCCGATTGAAGAAATGAACGTGGTGCGCAAACACCTATCTGCAATTTTGGGTGGTAACTTGGCCAGGGTTGCGATTGCACGTGGCGCAAGAGTGGAAGCTTTATTGATTTCTGACGTCACAGGCGACTCACCTGCCGATATTGCTAGCGGTCCTTGTGCTGCGGATTACTCCACCTATTTGGATGCACTCAATATTTTGCAAAAATACGATTTAGATACACCTACTATTCCGATATCTGTTCTTGCTCATCTCAAGCGAGGTTTAGCAGGAGAGATCCCTGAGACCTTAAAAGATGCTGATTTAGTGGATGGTCAAGTTTCGAATCATGTCATTGCAACTGCTTATAAAAGTCTAGAAGCTGCTGCAGAGTATGTTTGTCACCAAGGATACGAGCCAATTGTTTTGGGTGACACGATTACTGGCGAAGCTCAAGAAGTTGGTATTGCACAGGCTGCTTTAATGCGTGACTATATAGCCAAGGGGTTTGATCAACCGCTTGCTCTGATTTCTGGCGGTGAATGCACTGTCACTATTCCGGCAGGTGTGAAGGGTCGCGGTGGTCGTTGTAGTGAATATCTACTCTCTCTATTTGCTGCCAGTTCCGATGCGCCGAATATTGCTGCTTTGGCTGCTGATACCGATGGTATTGATGGCAGCGAAAAGAATGCAGGGGCATGGTTTGATGAGAGTATTCGGCAGGCTAGCTTAAGCTCCGGTCTGCAATCAGAAAAATTCCTATTGGCACACGATTGTTATGGCTTCTTTGCAGAATTGGGCGCTTTAGTGGAAACTGGCCCTACACTTACGAATGTGAATGACTTCCGCATCATCTTGCTTAATAAATAATATGTCTAATACTTCAACACAAATTCAATTGATTCAGCCAGATGATTGGCATTTGCATATTCGGGATGGTGAAGTCATGAAGGATGTGTTGGCGGATACTGCGCGTCAATTTGCTCGCGCCATCATCATGCCCAACTTGAAGCCACCGGTCACTACCGTGGATTTAGCAAAAGCGTATCAATCTCGTATTGAATCGAATTTAAAGTCTCTGGGAGTGAGTGATTTCACACCATTGATGACTTTGTACCTGACTGATAACACTTCTGCCGATGAGGTTCGTAAGGCCAAGGCTGCTGGTATTGTGGGATTCAAACTATACCCTGCGGGAGCAACTACCAATAGCGATGCTGGTGTCAGTGACCTTAAGCATTGTCATGCTGCTCTAGAGGCAATGCAGGCAGTTGGTATGCCACTACTAGTGCATGGTGAAGTCACCAGTGCTGACATTGACATCTTTGATCGGGAAGCGGTCTTCATCGATACAGTATTAGAGCCATTACGAAAAAAATTTCCTGATCTCAAGATTGTGTTTGAACACATCACCACCAAGCAAGCTGCTCACTATGTTCGTGATGCAGTCACTGGTGGAAAAAATACGATTGCTGCAACAATCACTCCACAGCATTTATTAATGAACCGCAATGCCATTTTCTCCGGCGGCATTCGTCCACACAATTATTGTTTGCCTGTGCTGAAGCGTGAAGAGCATCGCGTTGCTCTGCTCGAGGTCGCAACGAGTGGAAATCCCCGCTTCTTTTTGGGTACTGATAGTGCGCCACATGCGAAAGGTGCTAAAGAAGCTGCCTGTGGTTGTGCTGGTTGCTACAGTGCCTTTAATGCGTTGGGTTTATATGCCGAAGCTTTTGAAAGTGTCGGGAAGTTGGACAAGTTAGAAGGCTTTGCGAGTTTCTTTGGGCCCGATTTTTATTCTTTGCCGCGTAATAGCAAAACAATTACTTTGGCAAAGCAAGCCCAAAACATCCCTGCTGAATTGCCTTTAGGTGATGACACTATCGTGCCACTACGTGCTGGCGAAACGATTGCTTGGTCACTCGTTTAAAAAACAAGACTTAGTACTTTTTAGCTAAATTGCTCTGACTGCGTTAGACTGCAGGCGCAGAGTCAATTGGGCAATCGCCGCCTCTTAATTGAGGGGGAGGAAAGTCCGGACTCCATAGGGAAGGGTGATGGCTAACGGCCATCCACGGTGACGTGAGGAATAGGGCCACAGAGACGAGCGTATTTAGTTACGGTGAAACGCGGTAACCTCCACCTGGAGCAATCCCAAGTAAGCAGGCGATGAGGCGTCCCGCTGAGTCTGCGGGTAGGGAGCTTGAGCCGTCAGGTAACTGCCGGCCTAGAGGAATGATTGCCCCTAGATGCAAATCTAGGCGACAGAATCCGGCTTATCGATTGACTCTGCACTTATTCTGAAACGATTTCTACGCTATAGGTCAGTTCTGCAGTTTTGGCCAACATGGTGGTGGCTGAACAGTACTTCTCGTGTGATAGCTTGACCGCACGTTCTACTTTGGCCTGATCAAGTTCTTTTCCTTTGACCGTAAAGTGCAAATTGATCCTAGTGAATACTTTAGGGTCTTCTGTAGCGCGCTCTGCCTTGAGGTTCACTTCGCAGCCGCTAATGGCCTGACGGGCCCTTTGTAGGATTAAAACCACATCAAATGCAGAGCAGCCGCCCGCGCCAGCTAAAAGGAGCTCCATTGGCCTTGGAGCTAGGTTTCTGCCACCTGCTTCTGGGGCTCCATCCATGTTGACAAGGTGGCCACTGCCAGTTTCAGCTGAAAAAGCCATGCCACCATTACCCAACCAAGATACTCGACAATCCATCGTAGTGACCCCTAACTTACTAAATTAATCAATATTATCAACAGTTTACCAATTTTTAAGTCATGATGTTTTCTACCAAAAATAGCCTAAAAGCATCATAAAATTGATTTTGGTCAATATTCTTGCGTTGCACCATATTCCTTGTGTAGAATAACCATATTGGTAGTCAGTCTTGTATAAGACTGCGACTTACCTCCCAGTGTCTCCTCCACCCAAACATAGGTGGATTCCAACCCAGGACTCGTTCCTGGGTTTTTTTTAGGTTACAATTCAAGGCTTTACTGAATTACCGAGCCGGTCAGCGGTAATTTGTTGTACCAGTTAAATTGCAGAATCTGCGAGCTTGCAAACATAAGCAGGGCCAAGGTGGACGTAGTTTGGTTGGAGTAATTTTTTTTGACCATAACAATTTGAGAAATCATGAAAACTTTTTCTGCAAAATCCCATGAGGTAGTGCATGAATGGTTCGTGATTGACGCTACGGACAAAGTCCTCGGTCGTGTCGCCAGTGAAGTGGCACTCCGTCTACGCGGCAAGCACAAGCCTGAATACACCCCACACGTTGATACTGGCGACTTTATTGTCGTTATCAATTCTTCTAAGCTCCGTGTCACAGGCACTAAAGGCTTGAACAAAATTTATTACCGTCACAGCGGATACCCAGGTGGTATTAGCTCGACTAACTTCGACAAGATGCAAGACCGTTTCCCAGGTCGCGCTTTGGAGAAGGCTGTGAAGGGTATGTTGCCAAAAGGCCCACTAGGCTATGCCATGATCAAGAAATTAAAAGTCTACGGCGACGCCAATCATCCGCATGCGGCTCAACAGCCAAAAGCGTTAGAGATTTAAGGAAACCAAATGGCTATTAATTACGGAAATTGGAATTACGGTACAGGTCGCCGCAAGAGTTCTGTTGCGCGCGTATTCATTAAATCTGGCAAAGGCGACATCATTGTTAATGGTAAGCCTATTGATGCTTATTTTGCTCGTGAAACATCACGCATGATCGCTCGTCAGCCTTTGGCTCTCACAGCCCACTTAACGACCTTTGATATCAAAGTAAACGTTTCTGGTGGCGGTGAAACTGGCCAAGCTGGTGCAGTTCGTCACGGCGTTACTCGTGCATTGATCGACTACGACAACGCTTTGAAGCCAACTCTGTCTAAAGCAGGTTTGGTAACTCGCGATGCTCGTGAAGTTGAGCGTAAAAAAGTTGGTCTGCACGGCGCGCGTCGTCGTAAGCAGTTCAGCAAGCGCTAATTCTTTCAGTCGCTTAAGTTTTATCGAAAGGGTCGCGCAAGCGGCCCTTTTTGTTTCTACAATCTAGGTATTAAAGAAATAAAATTCATCAGTCGGTATTTTGGAGAATGGCATGATTAAAGTTGGCATCGTAGGTGGCACTGGTTATACCGGAGTGGAATTATTGCGTTTATTAGCGCAGCATCCCGAGGTAAAACTGACTGCAATTACTTCTCGTACAGAAGCGGGTATGCCTGTGGCTGAGATGTTCCCATCTTTACGTGGCCATGTTGATCTGAAATTCACAACACCTGATGAAGCTAAATTAAACGAATGTGATGTTGTGTTCTTTGCAACTCCGCATGGCGTTGCCATGGCGCAAGCAAAAGAATTACTTGCTAACAATGTCAAGGTTTTGGATCTTGCTGCAGACTTTCGTTTGAAGAACGTTAAAGAATTTGCCAAGTGGTACGGCATGGAGCATGGCTGCCCAGAAATTTTGGCTGAAGCCGTTTATGGTTTGCCAGAGATTAATCGTGATGCGATTAAAAAAGCCCGTGTCGTTGGTTTGGCTGGATGCTACCCAACATCTGTCCAGCTTGGTCTCGCGCCTTTGCTGTCACCAAAATCGACAGGTGGGAAACACTTGATCGATGGCACTCATATTATTTCTGATTCCAAGTCGGGCACCTCTGGCGCTGGGCGTAAAGCAGAGATCGGTACATTATTGTCTGAAGCTAGCGATAACTTCAAAGCATATAGCGTAAAAGGCCACCGTCATCTTCCAGAGATCGAGCAAGGCTTAAAAGCGATTGCTGGTCACGATCAAATTGGCCTGACCTTTGTGCCACATTTAACGCCGATGATTAGAGGTATTCATTCAACGCTATATGTGCGTTTGACTGATGCTGGTAAAGATATTGACTACCAAAAGCTGTATGAGACTTTCTATAAAGACGAGCCATTTGTTGATGTGATGCCTGCAAGCAGTCATCCAGAAACACGTTCAGTACGTGGCAGCAACGGCATTCGGATTGCAATCCACCGTCCAGGCGGTGGTGATACTTTGGTGATTTTGGTGGTCGAGGACAACTTGGTGAAGGGCGCTTCAGGTCAGGGCGTGCAATGCATGAACCTCATGTTTGGCTTGCCTGAGACTACGGGGCTCACCCAGATAGCTGTATCCCCGTAATGACCCTTCAGCAAACTGGGCATTAAAAGCCTAAAATAAGACATACCCTTTTGAATTAGGAGTGAATCATGACCGAATTAGCTACGCAAACCGCACAAGATTTAGCTGAACCACCAACCCCTTTGGTGTTCACGGATAGCGCCGCTGCAAAAGTGGCTGACTTGATTGCAGAAGAAGGCAATCCAGAGTTGAAGCTCCGCGTATTCGTGCAAGGCGGTGGTTGCTCAGGCTTTCAGTACGGCTTCACATTTGATGATGCTGTGAATGAAGATGACACCCTCTTTGAAAAGAATGGCGTTACTTTGCTGGTGGATTCAATGAGCTTCCAATATTTAGTTGGCGCTGAGATTGACTACAAAGAAGATATCAACGGATCACAGTTTGTGATTAAGAATCCAAATGCACAAACAACTTGTGGCTGCGGATCTTCTTTCTCTGCTTAAGAAAAAATTTTAGTTATTTAAGCGGGGTAGCAAGCGCCCAGAATTCTAGGACCTTTCGCTCCCGTAACGGCTGGCAAATTTGCTGGCCGTTTTTCTTTGTGTGCCCACGCAAGCCATGCAAAGGCAAGGCCCTCAACTAATTGTGGATCAATCCCAGCAGAATCACTCGTTGTAATTTCTAGGGGTTGTTTGAAGAAATGCAGCGCTTTAACTTTCAGTAAATTCATCAAAGCATTATTTCGGGCGCCACCGCCACAGACAATTAGTTTCTGGGTTTGCGGGGCATAGGAAGCTAGAGACTCTAGGGCAGAGTGCGCTGTTAAATGAAGCAGGGTCGCCTGCACATCTTCGCAAAGAAAATTTTCACCACTCAATTTTTCTTGCAACCAATCCAGATGAAAGTCGTCTCTGCCAGTGCTCTTGGGCGGAGCTTTTTTAAAGAAACCATCTGCTAACATTTTTACGAGAAGCGCTTCGTTGACTTTTCCTTGCAATGCCCAGCTACCATTCTCATCATATGTATTACCTTGGTGCTCTTGTATCCACGCATCCATCAACATATTGCCTGGGCCACAATCAAAGCCAGTCACTTGCCCAATTTTAGGGAGTAGCGTGAGGTTGGCAATACCGCCAATATTGAGAATGGCTAAATTTTTATCTTCTGAAAATTGCTGCGCATGAAACGCTGGGACTAAAGGAGCGCCATACCCACCCGCGGCCATATCTCGGCTTCTAAAATCAGCAATGACATCGATGCCTGTTTTTTCTGCCAAGAGGGCAGGATTGAGCGTTTGGTGGGTATAAGCCATATCACCAAGATGTGGTTGGTGGCGAATGGTCTGGCCATGCGCGCCGATCGCAGTGATATCTGATGGCAGTAGATTCGCTTTTTTAAGCAGTTGCTCCACTGCTTCTGCATAAGCTAAGGCCAAGGCATTGCCTGCCTGTTTCTCGCGATGGAGCTCATTAGGACCGGGGCTCTGGAGTTCAAATAGGGCTTTACGGAGCTCGGGGCTAAAGTGGGTGCTTACAGCATCTTGAGCGCATGCCTCACCGTTAGGCCCAATCTTGGCCAGCACAGCATCTATCCCATCTAGGCTAGTGCCAGACATGAGGCCGATGTAGAGGGATTGAGGTTTGTTCATAGTGCTCTCAGGAATGCGACAATTATGCTTTAGCAATTTAACTACTAATTTAACTGAATCAGCAATCCGAATCAGCATGACGGCCAAACCAGAACAAAAATATCCTTTGACTCCCGAAGTCTATGCGGCACTTGAAGTCACAAAGCGTGGCTGTGATGAGTTATTGGTTGAGGCAGATTGGGTGCAAAAACTGGCACGTAGTCAGGCTACCAAGACCCCGCTCAGAATCAAATTAGGTTTAGATCCAACGGCGCCTGATATTCACCTGGGGCATACGGTTGTTTTGAATAAATTGCGTCAATTACAAGATTTAGGTCATACCGTTATTTTCTTGATCGGTGACTTCACCAGCATGATTGGTGATCCATCTGGACGTAATGCTACTCGCCCACCATTAACTGCAGAAGAAATTGCGGTAAATGCCGAGACTTACTATCGTCAAGCGAGCATGGTGCTTGACCCTGCAAAAACTGAGGTGCGTTACAACAGTGAATGGTGTGACCCGTTAGGCGCCCGCGGCATGATTCAGTTAGCAGCGAGATATACCGTTGCGCAGATGTTAGAGCGCGATGACTTTACAAAGCGCTACCGTAGTGGCGTACCTATCTCTGTACATGAGTTCCTGTATCCATTGATGCAAGGCTACGACTCTGTTGCCTTGAAGAGCGACTTAGAGCTTGGTGGTACTGATCAGAAATTTAATCTCTTAGTTGGGCGCGAGCTCCAGCGTGAATATGGCCAAGAGCCACAATGTATTTTGACGATGCCACTCCTAGTTGGTTTGGATGGCGTGGATAAGATGAGCAAGTCCAAAGGGAATTACATTGGCATCAGCGAGCCGGCGGGAGAAATGTTTGGCAAGCTTTTGAGCATCTCCGATGAATTGATGTGGGATTACTTCACGTTGCTTTCTTTCCGCCCAATGGCTGAAATCGACTTGATGAAGCAAGAAGTTGCTGCTGGTCGAAATCCAAAAGATTGCAAAGTACTACTCGCACAAGAAATCGTGGCACGCTTTCATTCGCAAGCAGCTGCAGAAAAAGCATTAGAAGACTTTAATCACCGCGCTAAAGGCGGTGTACCTGATGACATTCCAGAAGTAAATCTTTCTGGGGCGCCAATGCAAATCGCTAATCTCTTGAAAGCTGCTGGTTTAGCCCCATCCACATCAGAGGCGAATCGCAATATCGAGCAAAACGGTGTGAAGATTGATGGCACAACAATTACTGATAAACAACTTAAAGTTGAAGCTGGAACTTACGTGGTGCAGGTTGGCAAACGGAAGTTTGCAAAAGTAACGCTAGCTTAAATATCTAAGCTGGCACTGCCACTGGGTGGCGTGAGTCCAAAGTGCTCATAAGCCTGACGAGTGGCTACTCGGCCACGCGAGGTTCTCTGTAAGTAGCCTTGCTGTATCAAATAAGGCTCAAGAACATCTTCAATCGTGTCGCGTTCTTCGCCAATAGCGGCAGCAAGGTTATCGATACCGACTGGGCCACCATCAAACTTGTGCAAGATAGCTTCTAGTAATTTTCTATCCATTACGTCAAAGCCGCTCGGATCAACATCAAGCATCTTCAACGCTGCATCGGCCATCGCTTTGGTAATCGTGCCGGTGCCTTTGACTTCAGCATAGTCCCGTACGCGACGTAATAGGCGATTGGCGATACGTGGAGTGCCTCTAGCGCGCTTCGCAATCTCAATTGATCCCTCTGGGTCAATATCGGCTTTGAGTAGGCTGGCAGAGCGCGTAATGATTTTGGTGAGTTCTTCAGTGGTGTAGAACTCCAGTCTTGCCACAATACCAAAGCGATCACGTAGTGGATTGGTCAGCATGCCGGCACGAGTAGTTGCGCCAATCAATGTGAATGGCTTGAGATCAATCTTTACGCTGCGTGCTGCAGGGCCTTCGCCAATCATGATGTCAAGGCTGTAATCTTCTAGTGCTGGGTACAGAATTTCCTCCACCACTGGAGAGAGGCGATGAATCTCATCAATAAAGAGAACATCGTTTTCTTCTAGATTGGTTAGCAGGGCAGCAAGATCACCGGGCCTATCAAGTACGGGGCCGCTGGTTTGGCGCAAGTTAACGCCAAGTTCCCTGGCAATGATGTGGGCCAATGTGGTTTTACCAAGGCCGGGAGGTCCAAATAGGAGAACGTGATCTAAAGCTTCTTGACGTGCTCTTGTAGCGCTGATGAAAATCTCTAGTTGGGCGCGCGCTTTAGTTTGACCAACATACTCATCGAGTTGTTTTGGGCGTAGCGCTCTCTCAAAGACGGCTTCAGCATTGCCGGCTGAGCCGCTCACAATGCGGTCATTGCCTTCCGGTAAATCTTCAGGGATGGAGCTTAGGTCGTCTGTATGAATTGCCATGTTTAGAGTTTAGTTCCGTTTGGCATTAGGCTTTAGATAAATACTTCAAGCCCATACGGATACCATCCGATACATTTGTCTCTGGCGGGATTTGCTTGAGAGCTAAAAGGGCTTCTTTTTCTGAGTAGCCCAATGCCAAGAGTGCTTGCAAGACTTCGCTGCTAGCTTCAATCACCTGTGGTTTGCCACCTGTAATACAGAGATCAGGAGCTAACTTACCTTTGAGCTCCAGGCAAAGACGTTCAGCGGTTTTCTTGCCAATGCCTGGTACTTGAGTGAGGCGTCCAGCTTCTTGAAGAGCAATTGCTTGGGCTAACTCATTGACACTCATGCCAGAGAGAACTGCCAGTGCGGTCCGGGAGCCAACGCCGCTAATCTTAATCAGCTGCCTAAATGCCTCACGCTCTGTCTCGGTAGCAAAGCCAAAAAGTTGCTGCGCATCTTCACGAACTTGAAAGTGCGTAAGGAGCGTAATTTTTTGACCAGTTTGAGGAAGTTGATACAGGGTGCTCATGGGTACATCAACCTCGTAACCAATGCCTTGGCAATCGACCAAGAGGCGAGGAGGATGAACTGAAACGAGAGTACCTTGAATGCGACCAATCATGTAGAGATCTTAACCTGTGATGTGTTTTTTTACTTGCTGCGTTTCTTCGGTATTAATGCCGCTGTAATTGCCTTTGGCATTTGCGCGTGATGGGCAGCGCAGATTGCAACACCTAATGCATCAGAAGCATCCGTCCCTGGGGCGCGATTCAGTCTCAAAAGACGCTTCACCATTTCTTGAACTTGTGGCTTAGCAGCACGACCAGTGCCTACAATGGCTTGCTTGACTCGGAGTGCACTGTACTCAGCTACCGGGAGTTTTTCAGATACGAGGGCGGCAATCACGGCACCCCTTGCTTGACCTAGCATTAGTGTTGAACGAGGATTCACATTTAGAAAGACTTCTTCAATTGCAGCTGACTCTGGGCGATAGGTCTCTAACACTTCTTTAAGGCCAGCATAGAGAGCTCCTAGGCGCTCAGGCAAGCCTTTGGCTGGATCACCGCTTTCAATCGTTCCGGAGGCTACGTAGGTTAGTTTTTGGCCATCAACATCAATGACACCAAAACCAGTGGTACGTAAACCTGGGTCGATTCCTATCCAGCGCATAAGTTTGTTTATTACTTCCCGTTTGCTTAGTGACGGAAGTGACGTGTGCCAGTAAAGATCATGGCAATACCATGTTCATTTGCGGCTGCAATGATTTCATCGTCACGCATGCTGCCACCTGGTTGAATCGCACAGCTTGCGCCACCGTTAACAACGATATCCAAGCCATCACGGAACGGAAAAAAGGCATCGCTTGCTACAGCAGAGCCTTTTAGGCTTAAGCCTGCGTTCTCGGCTTTAATACTGGCCATACGTGCTGAGTCAACACGACTCATTTGGCCTGCACCAATACCGAGAGTCATGCCATTTGCGCAATAGACGATGGCATTGGACTTCACAAATTTAGCAACGCGCCATGCAAACATCATGTCATGCATTTCGCTTGGAGTTGGTAGACGTTTGCTAACAACACGCATTTCATTTTCGAGAACGTTTTTGGCATCAGGTGATTGCACGAGCAAGCCACCACCCACTCGTTTGAAATCAAAGGTATTAAATGCAGCGCCCAATGGGATCTCTAAAAGACGTACATTTTGTTTGGTAGCAAAAATTGCCTTTGCCTCATCACTAAAGCTAGGAGCAATCAACACCTCTACAAATTGCTTGGAGATCGCTTCTGCTGCTGCACCATCGCAAGGAACGTTAAAGGCAATGATACCGCCAAAGGCTGAGCTTGGATCGGTCTTAAATGCTTTTTGATAGGCTTCAAGAGCGCTAGCTCCAACAGCTACGCCACAAGGATTGGCGTGTTTAATAATGACGCAAGCGGCAGCGCCACCGGCGTTACCGGTAAAACTCTTCACGCATTCCCAGGCAGAGTCAGCATCCGCAATGTTGTTGTAGGAAAGTTCTTTGCCTTGTAACTGTTTGTAATTAGCTAGCGCGCCATCAACAGGGTAAATGTCTTTATAGAAGGCTGCAGATTGGTGTGGGTTCTCACCGTAACGCATCTCTTGCACTTTTTCAAAAGCAAGATGCAAAGTTTCTGGGTAAGCAGAACGCGCTTTGTGATCCAAGTCATCACCCAAAGCAGACAGGTAATTGGCAATAGCGCCGTCATACTGAGCAGTATGTGCAAATACTTTTTTGGCTAAAGCTAAATTTGTCTTATAAGAAACAGTATTGTTGTTGGCCTTCATTTCTGCCAATACAGGGGCGTAATCTTCTGGAGAGATCAATACAGTCACATCTTGATGGTTCTTAGCTGCTGCGCGCAACATTGCTGGGCCACCGATATCAATATTTTCTACCGCGTCTTCGAATGAACAGCTGTCTTTAGCTACCGTCTCATTAAATGGATATAGGTTGATGACGAGCATATCGATAGTGTCGATTCCATGCTCTTTTAAGGCAGCCATGTGCTCTGGGAAGTCCCTGCGAGCCAGAAGACCACCATGCACCATCGGGTGCAAAGTTTTTACGCGACCATCTAGCATCTCGGGGAATTTCGTCAAGGAAGAAACTTCAACAACAGGCAGATTATTTTCTGCCAGAAGCTTTGCAGTACCTCCAGTAGAGATGAGCTTAATGCCTTGTTCATGAAGGGATTTTGCAAAGGGCACGATGCCATTTTTATCGGAGACGGAGAGAAGGGCTGTACGGATCATATTTTCGGAGGGTCTAATTGAGGGGTAAAAGTAGAGTGTTATTGGCTTATTTGAGCAGCTGATGTTCAACAAGCTTCTTGTGAAGTGTGTTGCGGTTTATACCAAGGTATTGAGCAGCTAAGGATTGATTATGCTTCGCATGCTGCATGACTAATTCCAACATCGGCTTTTCTACAACAGCCAAAACCATCTGATAGATATCAGTTGGTGCCATTCCTTTAAGGTCATTTAGGTAACCCTGTAATTGGGTTTCAATACATTCGGTAATTGGGTGCTTATTGGTCATAACAGTCTATCAATACAAAAAACAAGAAAATAAAAAACAAAAAATACAGCAGGGATTCGGCAGGAATTAAGCTGCCTCTAAAAATAGTAAGCGTTCAGAATGCAATTTCATCTCATCAAAATAATCATTCACCATTTGTAATTGGGTTTTGCAATCATCTGCAGTATTCATGCGCTGACGGAATGCATGTGAGTCACGTAAACCTTTGCAATACCAGCCGATATGCTTGCGAGCTGTGCGAAGGCCGATATGTTCACCATAGAATTCATAATGATCTAATAGGTGGGCATTCATAATCGCCTGAATCTCATTGATCTCAGGCGTTGGTAACTTGCCACCAGTTTCAAGGTAATGATTGATCTCGCGGAAGATCCAAGGGCGACCTTGTGCCGCACGTCCGATCATGATGGCATCAGCCCCGGTGATCTTTAAAACTTGCTCCGCTTTCTCAGGGCTAGTAATGTCGCCATTTGCAACCACCGGAATGCCTACGTTATTTTTAACTGCAGTAATAGTTTCGTACTCTGCTTCTCCGTGATACAGGTCGGCTCGAGTGCGACCATGAACCGTCAGCATGGAGATGCCTGATTTTTCTGCAAGACGTGCAATTTCAATCGCGTTTTTATTTTGACGATCCCATCCAGTACGAATCTTTAATGTCACTGGTACTGCATCTGGACCCACACCAACCGCATTGACAACTGCCTCTAGAATTTGTTGAACCAAAGGCTCGTCACGCAACAATGCAGAACCTGCTGCTACGTTGCATACTTTCTTTGCTGGACAACCCATATTGATATCAATAATTTGGGCGCCATGATCAACGTTGATTTTTGCAGCCGCCGCCATCATTGCTGGATCGGCACCGGCAATTTGTACTGCGATAGGTTTGAACTCGCCAATGTGATTTGCGCGACGTTGTGTTTTTTCGCTTTTCCAAAGCAGGGCGTTGGAAGCCACCATTTCAGAAACGGCATAACCGGCACCCAATTTTTTACACAGCTGTCTAAAAGGACGGTCTGTTACCCCAGCCATAGGGGCCACAAATAGCTTATTTGCGAGGAGGTGGGGGCCAATATTCATCTAAAGGGGGCTTGGTCGGAAAGCATGACACTTTAGCACATTCGACCCCAAATCTGCCTATTTTTTAGGCAGATTCCTTGTTACAGATCAAATCAGGAATGCTTATATTTGGGGGCGATTTAAGCCCTTTAGCGCCTACCAAACATCATCTGGCGGGCTAAGGCTGTCTTTACTGGCGGAAGCCACTGAAGGGCGCTTAAAGCTAGTCCTCTGGCTAACGCTACTGGAGCAAGATTAGAGGTAAATACCCTGGCCATAAAGTCCGTTAGGCCAATCGTAGTTGTTCTGTCAACTTTGCGGCTTTGAGCATAGCTTTGGAGCGCATTTTGGATATCTGCTGGAGATTGATCTTCTGCTAACCCAGAAAATACGCCAACTAATTTTTCTGCCAATAAAAAAGCATCTCGCAACCCTAAGTTCAAGCCTTGGCCTGCAACTGGGTGCAAGGTTTGTGCAGCGTTACCAATCCATACTTCATTGTCTTTGGCAATCTCTTTGCGATAGTTCAGTCCTAATTCATAAAGACGACGATCTTGAATTTTTAGAAAGCGTCCAATGCGCGACCCAAACACTTTTTGGAGTGCAATTAAAAAATCTTGATCACTAAGTTGTAAGCGATATTGTGAGGATTCTGGCGATCCACACCATACTAGATTCAAAACATTGGAGCCATAGTGACTAGGCAGAACAGCTAGTGGGCCTTCTGCAGTGAAGCGCTCCCATGCGTGATGGGGAGCAGCATTTTCTACTTCAACCAAGCCGACTAAAGCAGACTGACCATAGTCGCGACCAGACTCTATCCAATCCTGAGTTTTAAATAGACCGCCTTCAGCATGCACGGTGCATTTGGCTTGTAGACTGGCTTCTTCAATATCTTTACTAATATGCTTCCAAACAAAGTTATTACTTTTTGCCTGAATGGCTCTCAAGGCTTGACGAAGCGTTATGTGAATATCACGATATCGAATAATATGGCCCAGCGCATCCTGATTGAGTTCTTCACGCGTCATCAGTGCTCGGCCAAAGCGCCCAGCTTGTGAAACGTGTACACGATATATTTGAGCAGACTCTTTTGGCCATGCCTGAATCGTATCTAGTAATAACTTACTACCATGCGATAGGGCTATGCCTCTGCTATCTGCATTTACTAAATCATCATCCTTTTCTGGATTGCGATCTATTAGTGTGAGCTTTGCATCAGGAAATTTTTGTAATACCCAGGCGGCACATGCTAGTCCAACTGGACCACCACCTTGAATCAAAATATCGCAATTAGAAGCACTCATTTGTTGAACATCTTTACGCGTTTTTCATAAGCGATTCAATTTCTTCCGCTTTGACAGGGACGCCACGCGAAATGAGCTCGCAGCCAGAATCATTGAGAACTGCATCGTCTTCGATACGGATGCCAATATTCCAAAACTTCTCATCGAGATCGTCCGCTGGTCTGATATAGAGACCAGGCTCAATCGTAATTACCATGCCGCTTTTCAGGATGCGCCATGGCTTATCTTCACTAGCTGATTCTTGACCCATTTCACGGTATGAACCTACGTCATGCACATCCATTCCTAGCCAGTGTGAGGTACGGTGCATATAGAAGCGGCGATAGGCCCCTACTTCTATAGCATTTTCTAATGATCCAACTTCTGATAGTTTGATGAGCTTTTCATCTAGCAAACCTTGGGTCAGTACTTTTAGCGCCGCCTCATGCGGCTGCATGAATGTATTGCCCGGTTTTGTCATGGCAATTGCAGCTTCTTGTGCTGCCAAGGTAATGTCATAGAGGGCGCGTTGTGGACCGGTGAATTTCCCATTTACCGGGAATGTCCGAGTGATATCAGATGCATAACCATCGAGTTCACAACCAGCATCAATGAGACAAAGCTCACCGCTACGTAATTCAGTTGAGCCTGCACGATAGTGCAGGATGCAAGAGTTGGCGCCACCAGCAACAATGCTGTTGTATGCAACGCTTTGTGCGCCACTATTGCGGAACTCATGAAGCAATTCCGCTTCGAGTTGATATTCACGCATACCCGGCTTACAAATTTGTATAGCGCGGATGTGCGCACGAGCAGAAATAGCTGCGGCACGACGCATAGTATCAATCTCATGCTCATCTTTAAATAAGCGCATCTCATGAAGAGGTACTTCGACATCATGAAATTCAGAAGGAGGATTGATCCCAGAGCGGGCTTGCCCTCGGACCTTTTTCATCCAATGACGCAAGCGTCTATCCGCTTCAGCACTCTCAGCAAGACGAATATAGATTGCATCTTGATCAGCCAGTAATTCACTGAGCACTCGATCTAATTCTTGGTTGCTATGCGCGTATTCAATACCCAAAATTTCAGGTGCTGCTTCAGGACCAAGGCGAATGCCATCCCAAATTTCTCGTTCAAGGTCTTTTGGCCTACAAAATAAGTGGGATTGAAGTTGGAAATTTCCCCCATTTCGATCAACCTTCATCACGAGTGTGGCACCTGGCTCTTCAAAGCCCGTTAGGTAATAAAAGTCACTATCGTGTCGATAAGGAAAGTCACTATCGCGGTTACGGGTCAGTTCAGGTGCAGTAGAAACAACGGCAATACCCCCGCCTGTTTTAGCAAATATGTGTTTTGCTAATTCATTTCTACGCAGTTGATAAATATTCGTTTTATTCATATGCTGCTTTGAGCTCTTGTAAGCGTTGTGGTGTACCTACATCGTGCCACGGACCGCTATATTTTTCACCAGTCACTTTATTGTGCTCCATAGCAGCTCTCAGCAAGGGCGCTAGTTTGGCAGGCGCTCCAAATTCCAGGTCTTTAAAGAGGTCTTTGTGATAAATGCCGATACCCGAGAAGGTGAGCTTTTCTGTGCCAGTAGATTTGGAGTTGCTCACGACGGAGTCTCGAAGGTAAAAGTCACCCTCTGGATGTTGGACTGGATTGGGAACCATGAATAAGTGCGCTAAAGGCTTATTGGGATCCGCGCGCATTTTGGAGGCCGTTGCTAAAAGATGGGCTATAGGTAGATTTGGACTAAATACATCCCCATTGATGACTAAAAAGTAATCGTCGGGCGCGATGATGGGCAATGCTTTGCAAATGCCGCCAGCGGTTTCTAGTGCGCTCCCCTCCGGGGAGTATTGAATGTGGAGCCCAAATTGCTGACCATTGCCAAGTGTCGATTCAATTTGTTCTCCTAACCAGGCGTGGTTAATAACCACCTCTTGAATATTTGCTTTTGCTAATGCTTCAAGGTGCCATACCAGTAACGATTTATTCTGAATCTTCAATAAGGGTTTGGGAAGAGTGTCTGTGAGAGGGCGCATACGCTCACCTCTGCCGGCAGCAAGTAAAAAACAAGGAATGAGATTGCTCTTATTCATCATGTATATCTAGTTAGTCTTTATGAATGCGAGTCGATTCCAGAATGCGAGCCAAAGGCTTTAATTCAATATAACGATTGGCTGTTGCAATTGCATACTCAAGCACGAGTGGAATGTCTTTAAGGTAACCGTCCTTGCCATCACGATGAAATAGCCTTGCAAAAATACCTAAGACTTTGAGGTGGCGCTGCAAACCCATCCACTCAAAATCACGATAGAACTGACCAAAATCATTTGGCATTGGTAAGCTCGCTTTGCGACCCGCTTCCCAAAATTTAATAACCCAATCAATTACACGCTCTTCTGGCCATGCAATGTAGGCATCACGCCAAAGCGAGGATGCATCATAGGTAATTGGGCCATAAACTGCATCCTGAAAATCAATCACTCCAGGATTATTTTTTTCGGTCACCATCAAATTACGAGAGTGATAATCGCGATGAACATACACCTTTGCTTGCGCTAAATTATTTTCAATAATGAGCTCAAAAGATTTTTTTAATTGCTCCGTTTGTTGCGCGTTCAGTTCAATCTTCAGATGTTTTTTTAGATACCATTCTGGAAATAAATCAAGCTCTCGCTGAAGAAGTGCTGCATCATAATCTGGTAATACATCAGGTTTGCTTGCTAACTGCATTAAAACTAGTGCATTAGTTGCGTCTTGGTATAGGTGATCTGCTGTCTCAACATTGAGTTCAGCTAGGTAAGTTTTTGTGCCTAAATCATTTAAGAGTAAGAAGCCTTCTGCGAGATTTTGCTCGAGAATTTTTGGCACATTCAAGCCGGCTCCTGAAAGCAATAAATCAACCTTAATGAAGGCATCCAAAGGCTCGTGTTGGGGTGGCGCATCCATCACGATCAAAGTCCCAAAATTAGGGTTTTTGGACGCAATCCTGAAATAGCGTCGAAAGCTGGCATCAGCCGAGGCTGGCACCAAAGAGTCTAGATCTAATTGCCAGCTAGCTTCTAGGGCTTTTAGCCAGTTTCGGAGGGTGTTTAAGCGTGAGTCAGTCATGGTCGATTCGTATAATAAGGCGGGTCTGGATCTATGAGTCATTATCGCCGTCGCGCCGGCCTTTGCGCCCCTCTTTTTTTGCATGTAACCCTGCGCGTAATGACGGGGGTGACATTGGTTCAATTTGCCCTGCCGGGGCATGCTCAGGCCCCCGCTCCTTTGCCTTCAAATTCTCAGTCTGGCAGCAATACAGTTTTACTGCCAGATCGCGGTAATGTCACTGTCTTAAAGTTGGATGATCAGCTGAGAGTTGGAAAGCCGATTAATGATGGGCAGGCGCTGACCTTTACTTCGAGTGACACGATTTCAGGTGTTGTTGAGCGTGACATGCATTTAATAGGTCGTGCGCAAATCCGTCGTAATGGAGCGGTGATGAAGGCGGATGAAATTACCTATAACCCCGATACTGATATCGCTGATTTAAATGGGAATGTTGAGTTATCAAAAGGGAACGTTACTTTTAAAGGACCCAAGGGGCAATTTAAGGTAGATGTACGTGAAGGCTCAATGGAGTCACCAATATATGAATTACGCGATAACGGTGGCAATGGCAAGGCTAAAAAATTAACGGTACAAAGTGCTGATTTTTTTGTATTTGATAAAGCAACCTACTCTACGTGCACTCCAGAAAATCTAGATTGGTATTTCACAGCTAGCACTATGGAAATAGATAATGAAGAAAAGGAAATGGTTGGTACGCATGGGGTCATGCGCTTCTTCGATGTGCCAATAGCTTATATCCCTTACTTTACCGCTCCGACTGGTGGTCAACGCCGCTCTGGCATTCTTGCGCCAGTTGCTGGTTACAACTCAAATAATGGCCTGGATATTACGCAGCCTTATTACGTGAATATCGCGCCTAATCGTGACTTACTTTTGTTGCCTCGCTATATGAATCACCGGGGTGCAATGTTGGGTGCGCAGTATCGATTCTTAGATACCAAGTATTCCGGCACCGTCATGGGCGAATATATGCCTTACGATAAAAAAACTGGTACTGATCGCTGGAAGTATGATTGGCAACAGCGACAGGCGTTTAGTGGCGGCCTTGCTCCCGGAGGAGTTCCCTTGCCCGGCTCTTGGACGGGGTATGCCAATATGTCTCGGGTTTCAGATAATCTGTACCCTACAGATTTCTCCCAGAGCATTGCTGGAGCAATCACTAGTCAGTTCCGCCAGGAGGTTGGCACTACCAAAGGGTTGACTGGTAGTTTGAGTAATTGGAGTGTCTCTGCAAGAGCGTTGACTTTTCAAACTTTGCAGCCGGATCCTACCAATACAGTTCAGGCGCCATATAACATTCTGCCAAACATTACTGCTTCCTATAACAATCGCTTGACCCCAGCGGTAGCCGATGCAAGTGGAAAATATGTCACCTTGCCAACCGGTCCTGCAACCACTTTTTCTACGGACTACACTAGATTTGCGTACAACATTGGGGGCAATTTGGCTGCTACCGCCCCGGGTGTGTATAGCCAGGCCGATCGAACTGTAGTGAAGGGTGCGCTGGCTTTGCCGCAAGTCACGCCAGGCTATTACATCACTCCAAAAATAAGTTTTCAGTCAAACACTTATAACGCTACTCCGTTTGTAGCTAATGGAGCACCAGTTGCTCAGGGATTTACCATCCCCACTTTTAGTTTAGATTCTGCTTTGGCATTCGAAAGAGATGCCGCAGAATTGAAAGGATTTTTTGGTCGCGATATGTTGCTCACAATGGAGCCACGCGCCTTTTATGTTTATACCCCTTATCAAAGTCAGGCGCAGACCCCGATTTTTGATACTGCTGATGCTGGCTTTGGCGTCTCTCAAATTTTTAATGAAAATACTTTTATTGGTAATGACCGTATTGCTGACAATAATGCAGCCACGCTCGGTCTTACTAGTCGCATGATTGAGGCGAATACTGGTGCAGAACGCGCTAACGTGACAATTGCGCAAAAGCAGCAGTTCACTGGCCAACGTGTGGGCTTGAATGGCAACATTGTTAATCCCACTACCTACTCCGATACCTTGGGATCTGGTTCGGTGCGTTTGCTTGGTAACTTCAGTGCAGACTTATTTGGTCAGTACAACACCCAATTAAATCGTTTTGTACAGACGACGGTGGGTGGTAGTTGGCGTCCCACACAGGGTAGAAGTTTAAATTTTGGATACCGTAACGTTTGGTCTCCGCCGGTGCAGGCATCTATTCAAAATAATCAAGCATTTGTACCCTCATCAACTACTACTGATCAATATAACGTCTCAGGTCAATGGCCAATTACGCGAGAGGTTTCTGTTTTGGGGCGTTGGGGCTATGATGCTTTAAGTACAAAAACATTAAATAGCTTGGTGGCCCTAGAGTGGACTAAAGATTGCTGGACTTTCCGAAGTGCCTATTCTCAGGTTTTGAATACCTCCCAAATAACCACTACCTCAATACTGTTTCAGATTGAATTTAAGGGTTTTGGTAGTGCAGGAAGTAATCCAGTTGATATCATGAAGCTTAACGTTCCTGGATATATGCCTACCTCTAAGCCAATACCCCCCTCAATATACGAGAACTATCAATAATGCTTTTTATGAACCGCTTGAGACAAATTGCTAACGTTGCTACTTTTATTGCTGTGGCCATGTTTACAACTACCTTGTTCGCACAAGACGCCGCTAAGACGAATACTGCTTCAGAAAGCAAGGTTCGAAATATTGATGGTGTCGCCGCAGTAGTAAACACTGGCTACGTAACACGAAAAGAAATCGATGATCGCATTGCGGCACTTAAAAAGCAGGGCGCTAAGTTGCCTGAGGATGGGTCAGCGCGAAAAATGATATTAGATCGACTTATTATTGAAAAAATTCAGATTCAAAATGCTGAGCAAGAGGGCGTGGGAATTAGTAATAAGGAATTAGATAAGTACATCGGTGAGATTGCAGCAAAAAATAAGCTGACGCTCGCCGAATTAAAGGCCAGAGTAAATGCCTCTGGGACCACTTTTGATCGATATAAGCAAATGCTGCGTGATGATATTTCAATGACGCGCTATCGCGAGCGAGAAGTTGAGGCCAAAATCAAAATTTCTGATGCTGAAATTGATAACTTTATTTTGGAGCGAACAAGGGTCATGAAGAGTGGTACGCCCTCCCGGTCTGCACCAGCAGTAAATGGAGGGCCTGAGGAAATCGATGTAGCTCAGATTTTTATTCCTGTAGATGCCGCTGCTGGTGCCGGTGCTCAGGCTGAAGCTAAAAAGAAAGCCGATATCTTGTTACGTGAAGCACGTGGGGATGTTGATTTTATGCAATTGGGTGCTATGGCCGCAAAAGATAATCCCAAGATTAAGTTTCAGGAATTAGGCTACCGCACCCCTGATCGTTTGCCGCAGTTGTTTTATGAAGCAATTCGAAATACTGGTAGTGGTCAGGTGGCTAACGCTGTAGTGAAAAGCCCTGCGGGCTATCATGTTCTTAAAGTATTAGATCGACGTGCACTAATGGCCAATACACCTTCTCAGCAAGCGGTTGCTCCGGAGGCCGCTCCAACCACACCTCAAAATATTCCTATCACTCAAACCTTATCTCGCCATATTTTGTTGCGCAGTCGAGCGGGTTTGACTGACCAAGATGCCGAGAGACGCTTGCAGGGATTTCGTGATCAGATCAGAATTAAGACGGCAGACTTTTCTGAGTTGGCAAAAAAATATTCAGAGGACGGCTCTGCATCTAATGGCGGCGATCTTGGTTGGATGAGTCCTGGAGACTTGGTTCCCGAGTTTGAGCAGGCTATGAATCGTTTGCAAATTGGTGAAGTAAGTAGCCCAGTTAAAACTGAATTCGGTTGGCATTTGATACAAGTATTAGATCGTCGTGAAGGTCAGCTCACTGTCGAGAAACAACGTCAATTTGCACGCGCAGCGATTCGCGAAAGAAAACTAGATCAAGCCTATCAGGAGTGGATACGCGAACTACGTGATAACGCTACTGTCAAAATTTTGAACGTGGAAGATGCGGCAAGTAGCACCCCTCGTTAATCTCGTTGTAAGTACTGGCGAACCAGCTGGTATTGGGCCTGAGGTCTCGCTTATTGCTGCACTAGGGTTCTTGCGTGAGCAAGATAACGTTGCAATTACCTTGCTGGGCGATAGCAAATTATTACCTATTCCTAAGAATATTAGTCCTGAGTTAGTGAGTCGGCTGCGGGTTCAAAATATTGAGCTGAAGGCTCCTGTTTTGCAGGGGACTCTAAATCCTGAGAATGCGCAGTATGTCATTCATCTTTTAGATCAAGCGATTGATGGCTGTCTTCAAGGTCAGTTTGATGCTATGGTAACTGCACCACTTCAAAAAAGTATCATCAATGACGCTGGTACGACATTTACAGGGCATACGGAGTATCTTGCAGAACGTTGTCATGCTTCTCACGTGGTAATGATGTTGTGTGCGTCATTACCTATAGGGTTTTTAGAGCTTCAGTCTTCAAGAAGTTTACGAGTTGCATTGGTGACCACCCATTTGCCTCTAAAAGAGGTGCCACTAGCTTTAAGTTATGAAATAGTTCTAGACACGATTCAAATTGTTAACCAAGATTTGCAGAAAAAATTTGGTATTTCAAAGCCGATTATTCGCATAGCTGGTCTAAATCCTCATGCGGGAGAGTCTGGATATTTAGGACAAGAAGAGATTGAGATAATCTCGCCGGCAATTGAGGCGGCAAAAAAAATGGGTGTTCAGATATCAGGCCCCTATCCAGGCGATACGATGTTTGATGCTGCTTCTATTACGCAGGTTGATGCTTTTATTGCGATGTATCACGATCAGGGCTTGGCCCCTTTTAAATTTGTTACCTTTGGTAATGGGGTGAATGTGACTTTAGGGCTGCCGATCATCCGCACCTCAGTAGATCACGGTACCGCTTTGGATATCGCTGGCAAGGGAATTGCTGATGCCGGTAGCATGCTTGAGGCTATGCGTTTGGCGTATCAATTGGCTGCAAACCAAAGAAAGCAATCCTAAGATATGCATCGCGCACGCAAACGATTTGGACAAAACTTTTTACAAGATAACGGAATTATCTATTCTATTGTCGCGCTAATTAATCCTATTGCAGACATGCATGTGATTGAGATTGGCCCTGGCCTTGGCGCATTAACCTTGCCACTATTGGAAAATCTTGACCATCTGGACCTCTTAGAGATTGATCGAGATTTGGTCGCCTTTTGGAATGAAAAAAATCTTCAGGGTCTAGCGGTCATTGAGGGTGATGCCCTCAAGTTTGATTTTTTAGCATGGGCACAAAGTCGCTCGACTAAACAAGGCTTATGCAAAGTAGTTGGTAATCTGCCGTACAACATCTCCTCGCCTTTATTGTTTCATTTAGTGTCTGCTGCCGACTCAATTGATGAGCAGGTATTTATGTTGCAGGCTGAGGTTGTAGAGCGAATGGTTGCTAAAGAGGGGAGTTCAGACTTCAGCCGTCTTTCGGTCATGCTGCAAGCTCGCTACGATATGGAATTGGTACTAGAGGTGCCACCAGAGGCCTTTGATCCTCAGCCTAAGGTGAATTCTGCTGTGGTGCGAATGATTCCCCGGAGGGATTTTGCTTTAAGTCATGCTCAATGGAGCGCCTTAGAAAAAGTGGTCGCTGCAGCTTTTTCTCAGAGAAGAAAAATGCTGCGTACCAATTTACAAGCTTTTACAGATAGACTCAGTTTGACTGAGATTGAAATGAAGGCAAGAGCACAGGATATTTCGGTTGATCGGTATATCCAGTGGGCTAAGATCCTCGCCTCTTAAGCCCCCACTATTTTATTTATATGCGCTTGGGTCAATGACGCGCATTTCAGCTTCAATCCATCCTTCAACTTCTTGCTGAAGTTGATCAGCGGATTTATTTGCTGAGCTAATTGCGGGGCCAATAGAAAAAATAACTGTCCCAGGATTTTTAATAAAGCTATTTTTTGGCCAGCAGCGTCCAGCATTATGCGCAATGGGAATAACTAAAGCATCAGTTGCACTCGCAAGACGAGTGCCGCCCTTGCGGTAAGGCTTGGTAGATCCAGTGGCAGTTCTGGTACCCTCTGGAAAAAGCATGATCCACTTGCCTTCACTTAGGCGTTTTCGCCCTTGAGTAGCTACAGATAGAGCTGCACCCTGTTTATTGGAGCGATCAATGTGAATCATTTTTAACAAAGCTAACGCCCAGCCAAAAAATGGAATCCAGAGCAACTCCCGTTTAAAGACAAAGCAAAGTTGTTTTGGGAGCAAGGCGATGTAAGCGATAGTTTCGTAAGCCGACTGGTGCTTGCTGAGAATGATGACGCGTTCGTTTAGTACGGCCTGCATATTTTCCATACCGCGGATTTCGTAATGAATGCCACAGAGTGGTTTTAATAAGGCAATAACTACTTTGTTCCAAAGTCCAATAAAAGAGTAGCGATTTTCAGGGCTCAGAAATGGAAAAGTCAGAATGCAAAGCACCGACCAAATTGGCGTGAAAACCAATAAAAATAGGGCAAACAGGGTAGAGCGAATCAATTTCATGCTGTGTGTAAACCTTATTTTTCTAAAAGGACGTTGGCAAATGCCAGGAGATCTGCGTGTATTTGCGTTCCCTCTGGAAGGTTGCCTTTTGCAAGTGTCTTTTCACCCTTGCCGGTGAGCACTAAATGGGGCGATGCGCCCAAAGCAATGCCCGCCTCTAGATCGCGTAAGGAGTCTCCCACAATGGGAGTGCCAGCAAGTGGTGTTGCACTACCCATTTTTTTATAACGCAAAGCTATTTCTTTCATAAGCCCAGGTGCGGGTTTACGGCAATTGCATTGATGTGCATCCTGATGGGGGCAAAAAAAGATGCTATCAATATGCCCGCCTAGCGGTTTGAGTAAGTTCTCCATCTTGCTATGCATTGCATGCAAATCATTGATGGTGAAGTAGCCCCTTGAAAGACCAGATTGATTGGTGGCTATAGCAATTTGATAGCCCGCTTGATTGAGGAGGGCAATTGCCTCTAGACTGCCTGGAAGTGGAACCCACTCATCCACTGACTTCACGTAATCGTCGCGATCTTCATTGATCACGCCATCGCGATCCAAAATAATGAGTTTAGAAGAGCTGGTGCTCATGCTAATTTGCCGAGATCGGCAACGAGATTCATTTTCTGGTGAAGTTGTTGCAGGAGAGCTAAGCGGTTGTCGCGTAGATCTGGATTTGGATCCATAACCATTACATCTGCAAAGAACTGATCAATTGGACCGCTTAAAGCCACGAGTGACCTTAAGACTTCTACAAATTGACGTTGCTCATAAGCTGTATTCAGCTTCGGAGTAGCGGCTTCTAATGCTGCATGTAATGCAGCCTCCGCTGGGATTTGTAGCAATTTTGCTGAGCAGGCCGCCGGAATTGCGGTGGTAGTTTTCTTTAGGATATTGCTGATACGTTTATTGGCGGCTGCGAGTTGAGTAGCTTCTGCAAGAACATTAAATTCGCGCAACGCAGTTAAGCGTTGAATCAGGTCATTAATTTCCGCTGGGTCCTGACTCAAAACGGCATCAATTTCTGCACTAGTAAATGCCTTGCCAGCAACGGACTGGTCGCGCAAATATGCGCGAAGACGATCAATGATGAAAGCATAGATATCGGCAGCTTTAGCTTTTTCTTGTACATCGGCTTGTGGAAATTGCGCACGTGCCAACTCAATGAGTTCAGGTAAATTGAGTGAAAGATTTTTCTCTAAAAGCAAACGGCAAATACCCAGAGCATGGCGGCGCAATGCATAAGGGTCTTTATCGCCCGTTGGCGCTAGTCCTACACCCCATATACCCACTAGAGTTTCTAGTTTGTCAGCAATAGCCAAGATGGTTCCGGTTTGGGTTTGAGGCAATGTATCTCCAGCAAAGCGTGGCATATAGTGCTCGCTACAAGCGCTAGCAACATCAGCATTCTCACCATCATTTGTAGCGTAGTAGCTACCCATAACTCCCTGGAGTTCTGGAAACTCACCAACCATATCGGTTAGCAGATCAGTTTTAGCAATTTCAGCGGCACGGGAGGCGAGCTTTTCATCAGCATCCAGTTTTTTGGCAATGCCTACAGCAAGACCTTGAACGCGCTTGGTACGGTCTAACTGGTTGCCTAATTGATTGTGATAAACCACCTTGCCTAGGTCGGCTACACGGGAAGCTAAAGGACGTTTTTGATCTTGCTGGAAAAAGAAACGAGCATCAGATAAGCGAGGACGCACAACACGTTCGTTGCCAGAAATAATCGCATGAGGCTTATCTGTTTCAATATTAGAAACAATCAAAAAGCGATTGCGTAATTTCCCATACTTGTCGGTTAATGCAAAGTACTTTTGATTGGTTTGCATTGTCAAAATCAAGCATTCTTGTGGCACTTCCAAGAACTCTTGATCAAAATGACACTCGTAAATCGTTGGCCATTCAACCAAGGCTGTTACTTCATCCAAAAGACTGTCTGGCATCAAAACTAAATCATCACCAGCAGCTTTTAATAGTGCAGCCTCAATTTGCGCACGACGCTGATTAAAGCTCGGGATAATCTTTGCCTTGGATTGCAGATCTACTTCATATTGATCTGCGCTAGCAATCGTTACATTGCCGGGTGCCAAGAAGCGATGTCCTTCAGTTTCATTGCTCGCATCAATACCTAACGCACTGATATTCAAAACTGCATTTCCATGCAGTGCAATGATGCGGTGTGCTGGGCGGGCAAATTGCACATCTGCTAACTGACCATCTTTTTGCAGCACTTGATAGTGCATCATTTTAGCAATCGGCAACTTGCTTAATGTTTGCTCAAGTGCAGTTTGAGCGGTTTGCTCAAGCGCAGCACCTTTAGCGACGACATTGAGATAGAGTGCTTCATTTTTGCCTTCGCCAGATTTTTCTAATGTTGCAAGATCAATATCTGCGTATCCAAGTGCACCTAATTTTTTCAGCAAGGGCGCTGTTGCTTTACCTTCAGCATCAAATGCAATGCTCGTAGGCAATAGTTTTTCACGTACTGGATAGTCTGGGGCTTGATTTAGAACGTTAGTAACCTGAACCGCCAAGCGGCGTGGTGTTGCAAAGCCAGTGATCTTAGAGGATTCAGTCGCTAAACCAGCTGACTGAAGTGCCGCAAAGATACCTTCGCTAAATGCATCGCCTAAGCGACGCAAAGATTTGGGTGGAAGTTCTTCAGTAAATACCTCAATCAATAAAGTGGCTGATTGAGGTTTGAAATTTGATGTGCTCATAGATGGAATGCGGAAATCTCGATGCGCTTAAGCTTTAGCTTTAGCTTGACGTTGACACATTGGGAAGCCCAGCTTTTCTCTGGACTCAAAGTAGGCTTGAGCAACAGCGCGTGAAAGATTGCGAATGCGTCCAATATAGGCCGCACGTTCAGTAACAGAGATGGCGCCGCGAGCATCCAGCAAATTAAAGGTATGCGCTGCTTTTAAAACCATTTCATAAGCAGGAAGCGCTAGTGGCACCTCCATCAAACGCTTTGCTTCGCTTTCATAATTTGTGAAGTTGGCAAAGAGTAAATCGGTATTGGAGTGTTCAAAGTTATAACAAGATTGTTCAACTTCATTTTGGTGATACACGTCACCATAAGAGATGCCGTCAGCCCATACTAGGTCGTATACGTTAGAGCAGTTCTGGATATACATTGCCAAACGTTCGATACCATAAGTGATCTCGCCAAGAACAGGTTTGCAATCTAAGCCACCCACTTGCTGGAAATAAGTAAATTGCGTCACTTCCATACCATTGAGCCAAACTTCCCAGCCTAGTCCCCAAGCGCCAAGCGTTGGGTTCTCCCAGTCATCCTCTACAAAGCGAACATCATTCTCTTTAAGATCTAAACCTAGCGCAGCAAGAGAGCCCAAATACAGATCGAGAATATTTTCAGGCGCAGGCTTAAGTACCACTTGGTATTGATAGTAGTGTTGCAGGCGATTCGGGTTCTCACCGTAACGACCATCTTTCGGTCTCCGTGACGGCTGAACGTACGCAGCTTTCCAAGGCTCTGGACCGATAGCCCGTAAGAAGGTTGCAGTATGAGATGTACCGGCACCAACCTCGAGGTCGATGGGTTGCAATAGGGCACAACCTTGTTGGTCCCAATAATCTTGAAGTTTGAGAATGATTTGCTGAAAAGTAAGCATGATTAACCTGGCTAAGCCATTGATTTTACATGGCTAGAGGGCTTAGGAGTTAAAAATACCTAAAAACGCCTATGACTAATCAAGCCCCAGACCAACAGTAGGCAAGAAATACCCAAAATCGGTAAATTGCCCCAAATAACATATGGCGTTTTTCCGGAATAAGCCTGGACTTGAGTAGCCAGAGTGTTTTGGGTAAATTCCGGAAGCGCTTTTAATACTTTGCCATCAGGGCCTAAGACGGCGGTAATGCCCGTATTGGTAGCGCGTAAGGCGGGAAGACCGGTCTCTAAAGAGCGCAACTGCGAGAGTCTAAGTTGCTGAGTGGACGCCTGCGACTCTCCAAACCAAGCAAGATTGGTCATATTGATTAGTAGATTGACTGGCTTATCACTATGTTGAATACGAGAGGCAAGCTCACCACCAAAAACATCTTCATAGCAAATCGTAATCGCCGCATAAATATCTTCTTGACCTTTACGCACAATCGCAAAAGGTGATTGATCTAATTTACCTCTAGCAAAGTCACTCATCGGCACATGAAAAGCATTGACGAACCACTGAAATCCGGGAGGAATAAATTCTCCGAAGGGAACAAGATGAGCTTTATCGTATTGATAGGCTGAAGTATTTGGGGAGAGGCCGGTGGCACGATTCGAATATTGCATGCCATTTGAACCTGGTACCTCGCCAATCAATCCAAGCAGAAGATTGCTATTACTATTATTAGAAAAATCCTGAAGATAATTCACAAGACCGATTGGTAAATTAGGAATTGGCCACGGGAATGCAGTTTCAGGAATGATGATGAGATTAGCCGCTTGCTTGGTTATTTCGCCAGCATAAAAATCAATTTGTCGGCTGATGGCCTGAGGATTAAATTTCAGACTTTGCTCAAAGTTACCCTGAATCAGTCGAATGCTAATGGGTTCTCCAATAGGTTTAGTGAAAGTAAATGCACCAGCGACTTGAGCGATTCCAATTGCAGCCATGATGAGAATTGCACTGGAGATCGAATGTTTGCGAATTTGATAAAGCTCCCAGGAGGCCCAAACCATCAAGAAGGTGCAGGCTAGACCGCCAAAGAGAGGCGCGATAAGAGCGAAGGGGCCATTGAATTGGGTTTCAGCAAGACCCATCCAAGGAAATCCAGTGAAGATATAGCCGCGCAGAAACTCCGCAAGCACCCAGCTTGCCGCAAGAAATAAGCCGGTGAGCCGATTCTTTTTAAATGCAGTAATTGCCAGCGTGGCCATAGCAAAGTAAATAGCTACATAGGCTGATAGTAGAAATACCCCCATACAAGCGAGCAATGCATTCATGCCGCCAATATCATGCAGGCTAATGTAAAGCCACCATAGACCCACAACAAAATAGCCAA
Source organism: Polynucleobacter sp. KF022 (assembly GCF_027924105.1). Taxonomy (NCBI): domain Bacteria; kingdom Pseudomonadati; phylum Pseudomonadota; class Betaproteobacteria; order Burkholderiales; family Burkholderiaceae; genus Polynucleobacter; species Polynucleobacter sp. KF022. Next base: position 1,667,292 of record NZ_AP026972.1, on the reverse strand, counting down.
TTCCAAAAATGAGGCCCAAGGCGAAATGTTTTTTAAATGAGTTATGAGATTGTGGATCTAGTCGCCACCAAAGAATGCTTAAAAGAGGAATCTGAATCCAGCCACCGTAAGGAAGTTCGGCAGCTAGTGCAAGTGCCGCACCTAATAACAACAAAGTAATTGGTGAAAATATTTTGACACTCATGCGCTGTTGATAAGGATACTGATCAAGCAAGGCGAATCTCAGTCAAGTTTTTTATTGGTTTGTCGTGCAAGAAGAATATGAATTTGTCTTGGGTCGGCACGCTGTACTTCAAATTCAATACCATCGATTTCAATGAGCTCACCTATCTTGGGTACCCGGCCAAGATGTTGAATAACCAATCCAGCTACCGTCTCAATATCTTCAAGCTCGAAGTGGGTGCCCAGTGCTTCATTGAATTGCTCAAGCTCAGTAATGCCTTTGACGCGGATGTCGCCGTTATCTAGGGGAATGAGATTATCTGCCTCTTCATCAACATCATGTTCATCTTCAATATCGCCAACGATTTGTTCAAGGACGTCTTCGATCGTAATAATCCCAGCTACGCCACTGTATTCATCCACCACAATTGCTAAATGATTCCGATTGTCTTTAAAGTCTCGTAACAGCACGCTGAGGCGCTTAGATTCCGGAATAAAGACTGCTGGACGCAACCAGTCTCGAACTTGAAAGTCTTTTTCTGTTGCATGACGCAATAAATCTTTAGCGAGCAATATGCCGATAACGTTGTCTCGACTACCTTCAAATACAGGAAAACGTGAGTGAGCTGCTTCGATCACGTTCTTGATAATCTCAGGTAGCGCTTGGTTGATATCGATCCAATCAATTTGGGCGCGGGGTACAAGAATATCGCGTGCGCATAACTGACCAACCTGAAAGACGCCCTCAATCATGGAGAGTGCATCGGCATCGATTAGGCCTTCGACTTGAGCTTCACGCAGAGTTTCGATCAACTCTTGACGACGTTCGCTAGGCTCCGTTGGCTGAGGAGTTAAAAAATCGGCTAAACGGTCTAAAAAGGATTTATTGGGGTCAGGCATATAGCAAGAATAGCGTAGAAATAAGTCAAACCATTAGTAGGGGTTGGCAAAACCCAATTTTTCGAGAATCTGGATTTCTAATGCTTCCATCTTCTTGGCATCCTTCATCACTTCATGATCATGGCCTTGGGCATGGAGGCAGCCATGCACAATCAAATGCGCCAAATGGGCATTCAGCAACTTACCCTGCTCTTTAGCTTCTTTCTGTAAGACGGGAAGACAAAAAATAATATCTGCAACTAGCTCATTTTTTGAAAGATCGTAAGGAAAAGTTAATACATTGGTTGCGTAATCTTTTTGACGAAAAACCATGTTCAACTTTTTACCCTCTGTAGTATTAACAAAGCGAAGAGTGATCAGACCGCCAAGCGGTATTGCGCTTTTAACCCATTTTTTTATCAAAGTAGGTGAAGCAATTTTTCCAAGAGTGGATTCAATTGCTGGGCTAGCGAATTGCAGATCAATTGCCAGCTTGGGTGAAGCAACTTTTTTCTTAACTAACATGCGCTTCCACCAATTCCCCTCTTAGGGTGTAGTTAAGAACTTCGGTAATACGAATGTCTACTATTTGACCAATCAGATTCTCGATGTCTTGATCGGGCGCTGTGAAATGAATTACACGATTATTTTCAGCACGTCCTTGCAAATTGATGCCATCTTTAGCAAGTCCCTCAATTAATACTCGCTCAGTATTGCCCAGCATTTGCTGACTAATTTGATTAGCCTGTCCCTCTACAAGGGCCAACAATGTTTGAAGGCGCTTTAGTTTGACTTCGTAAGGCGTGTCATCGTGCAGGTTGGCGGCTGGTGTGCCTGGGCGTGGACTAAAGATAAAGCAAAAGCTGTTGTCAAAATTTAACTCTTTGACCATCTTGAGTAATTTCTCAAAGTCTGCTTCGGTCTCACCTGGAAACCCCACAATGAAGTCGCTTGATAGCGTGAGGTCAGGGCGAGCGGCTCGCATTTTGCGAATAATGCTTTTGAACTCTAGTGCGGTGTACCCACGTTTCATTGCTGACAACATGGCATCAGATCCATGTTGTACGGGTAGATGCAGGTGACTCACCAGCTTTGGTACTTTTGCATACACATCAATGAGACGTTGTGTAAATTCTTTAGGGTGGCTGGTGGTAAATCGGATCCGCTCAACCCCAGGAATTTCCGCGATGTATTCAATAAGCAGAGCAAAGTCAGCGACTTCTTCGGTATCACCCATCTTGCCTAAATACGCATTGACGTTTTGACCAAGAAGCACAATTTCTTTGACGCCCTTACTGGCAAGTCCAGCTACTTCAGTGAGTACATCATCAAAAGGCCTGGAGACTTCCTCGCCACGTGTATAGGGTACAACGCAGTAGCTGCAATATTTGGAGCAACCCTCCATGATTGATACATAGGCTGAGCCACGAGTTTGGCGTGATGCCGGAAGATGATCAAACTTTTCAATCTCCGGAAAGGAAATGTCTACTTGAGAGATCCCAGTTTTACGGCGCTCTGCAATGAGGTCGGATAGGCGATGCAATGTTTGGGGGCCAAAGACCACATCCACGTAGGGTGCGCGACTAACAATTTGCTGACCTTCTTGGCTTGCCACGCAACCACCAACACCAATCAATAGGTTGGGCTTCGTTTTCTTGAGCTCGCGAAGTCGACCTAAATCTGAAAAGACTTTATCTTCAGCTTTTTCTCGAATGGAGCAAGTATTCAGAAGAACAACATCAGCATCTTCTGGTCGATCTGTCATGACCATGCCTTCATCGGCATGTAATAGGTCGGCCATCTTGCCCGAGTCATACTCGTTCATTTGACAGCCGAAGGTTTTGATATAGAGCTTTTTCATATGCCGTTCTCAGGTTTATAACTGGGGGCGAAGCTCAGATTTTACTGCCTAAGTCTTGTTGAGGCCTTAGATGAGTCGATAAGCCAAGATGGCCACTATTGTGGGTGGAATAGCGGCGATTAATAAATAAAGTGCCGAGACCGCGCCATTTGGGAAATGCTGTCTTAGGATGGCAAGACCAGCTGGATTAGGTGCGTTGGCAATCACAGTTAAACCTCCACCTGCAACTGCGCCGCCAACTAATGCCAGCTTGAACTCAAGAGAAGTCCCAGTGACTAAGGAGCCCAAATAAGTGAGCGCTGCATTATCAGTAAATGCGGTGAGAACCAGGCTACCGTAGAAGACTGCAGTTGGGCTCATTCTTTCAAGAATGGGTTGTAGCCACCAACCTTGTAGGGATCCTAAAACAACAAGGCCTCCTAGGAAAAAGCCAACTAGCAATGCTTCTTTCAGAATCAGTGGGCTTTGATGTTTTGGATAAGCCGTGGTGTAGCCAATAAAGAAAAGCAAAATCCACGTAAAAATAATTGGATCATGCGCAAATACGACTACACCAAATAAAAAGAGCAGATGCATCAAAATTACGGCCAATGGAATTTGGACTGCTTTCTTTTCTGTATCAGGCTCAATGAGTTGGCGATGAAATAAAAGTGTGACTACTAGAGCGTTAATAAAAATGGCAATACAAGACTCTATACCAAAGTTAGCAAACATAAATGCTGAACTCCAACCCCAAGTAGAGGCCACCATCAGTACTGGTGGTGCAGCAAAGTTGGTGAGTGTTCCGCCGATGGAGATATTGACGAAGAGAACGCCAAGCGTTCCAAACAGGAGGGCTGTTGAGCACTTATGGCGATACACCAAATCACGCAGTAAGAAGGCCGCCAGGGTCATAGCAGCTGGCTCGGTGATGACTGAGCCTAGAAGAGGGGTGATCGCCAGAGTTAGAAAATACAAGGCGGGAGCACTTCTGATGCGCAATAGATATTGCAGTGCCATCGCTAAAACATGCAGTATTTTCGTCGCAAAATGCAAAATAGGTTTTGTACCTGCCACAATCATGATGGCAAAAACAAAGAGCGGTTCTGTGAAATTGCGTTTATTTAAAAAATCTTTAGCAGTACTTAAACCGTCATCTAGCGAAATGAAAATAACCAGGATGGCCGCCCAAAAACCAAAGACAATTTCAACTTCACCCAGAAGATGCCAAAGGCCGGCATGACGCTGAGATTTTTTAGCGATAGATTCAAAATAGCCAGTGCAAAAAGTATGCAAAACTGCAATTGCAAAAATAATGCTTGCACCAAGTTCAGTAGGGGTAAAGTTCATAGCAGAATGGTAGCAGGTGCTTGGTATGAATGAGATATTGTTAATTTAGGAGATTTCGTGAAATTAAAGATTGGATATCAAGAGCTCATTCAGAGCGCCATGGCTGAAATCGAGACTCTTTCCTTGGAAAAAGCGCAGCAATTGTTAGTGGACCCTAATGTAGTGTTCATCGATATTCGCGATGTCCGTGAATTAGAACGCGAGGGCATGATCCCCAATGCGTTTCACGCCCCTCGGGGGATGCTGGAGTTTTGGGTTGATCCTGATAGCCCCTATTACAAGCCGATCTTTGGCGAAGGCAAGCAGCTAGTCTTGTATTGCGCCTCTGCTTGGCGTTCTGCTCTATCTACGCAGATGCTGCAGAAAATGGGTGTGCCAAACATTTGTCATTTAGAGGGTGGTTTTAGTGCCTGGAAGAAAGCGCAACTACCGACTGTGGAAAGGGCGAGCAAGCCTCATTCCGGTTAAAGTCACTCTTAATGATGTTTCGACCCATTATTTTTTAGGATCTTTATGAGAAAAGTTATCTCACAGTTTGGCGAAGGCCCTCTGCAGCAAAAATTGACTGCTGGCGAATTGCATTTTTTGTCTGACGCAGAAACCACTAAAGGAGGCTCCGGAACAGGGCCAAGCCCTCACGAATATCTTGGCGCTGCCTTAGCGGCTTGTACATCGATGACTTTAAAAATGTATGCTGGTCGCAAAGCAATGAATTTAGAAAATGCCATTGTGACGGTAGATATCGAACGCGCAAATGATGTTGAAACATTTTCACGTGAGATTCAGTTACAAGGAAACTTAAGCTCAGAAGAAAAAGAGCGCTTAATGGAGATTGCAGATAAGTGCCCTATTCATAAAGCATTGGCTGGGCAGATCCAAATAAAAACCCAGCTGGTAAATTAATACGAGCTGGGTTTGTTTTACTGCGCCCAGGCCTGAATGGGCCGGGCTTTAAAGCTTAGTAGGTCGACTTAATTAGGCGCCTTAGCTGGCTGATTATTTTTACCTGCGTTATAGCCAGAGTTATATTCAGCCGCTTGATCTTTTTTGTAAGCGTCGTATACATAACCAGAAGCTGCACCAACGGCCGCACCACCTACTGCGCCCCAGATAGGATTGCCGTGGAAGATTGCGGTGCCAACAGCACCAGCCGCTGCGCCAATGCTCGCGCCTGAGAGTGTACGTTGCTCAGTATTGCTCATATTTGAGCAACCGGCGATTGCTAAAGTTGCTGCGGTAATCGCGATAATTTTTTTCATATCAACTGATCCTTTAAAAGTGTATTGGTTTGGCTAGTCGCTGGAATTATTTTCTAGCGCAAGGGAAGCGTGAAGCTAAGAAGCCCAAGAAAACACCGGCTGCTGGTTTGTCAGCTACTTGTGGATTGCTTTGCGCAAACTTTACAAAATCACCAATCACTTCATCACGTGATGGAGCTGGTTGCTTAACGCAAATAAATGGCTTTGCACGTTGTGGATGGCGAGTGGCTAAATAAGTTTCATAAACAGAAGTGGTAAAGCCGATACAGAAACTGCGTGATTCTGGGCTTGCAGGGAGTTTGCAAACATTAGCGAGTTCTTGTGTGCTTAATACTTTGATGGTTTCTTGTGCTTGTGCAAAGCCTGAAAAAGCGGCTAAAGCGGCCAATGCAATGAGGAATTTCTTCATGGGTTCTCCCTTAGGTGTATGTAAAAACGATGATAAACCATAAATATGGGTACTTAATGCACTAAATGGGTGCAGCTCGCACTTCTTTGGGTTTTTACATTCCCCATAATGATGCAAAAAATACGAGGGAAAATTTCATGGAAACTTTGAAAACAGGTAGCGATGCTTTATTCATCTTGCTCGGTGCAATCATGGTGCTTGCCATGCATGCAGGCTTTGCGTTCTTGGAGCTGGGAACTGTTCGCAAGAAAAACCAAGTCAATGCGTTGGTAAAAATCTTGGTGGACTTTGCAGTCTCGACTATTGCGTATTTCTTTATTGGTTACAGCATTGCTTATGGTGTGAACTTTTTCTCTGGCGCCGAGTTGCTCGCTGAGAAGAATGGTTACGAATTAGTGAAGTTTTTCTTCTTGCTCACCTTTGCTGCTGCAATCCCTGCCATTATTTCAGGCGGCATAGCAGAGCGTGCAAAATTTAATCCTCAACTTATTGCTACCTTTATCTTGGTGGGTTTTATTTATCCCTTCTTTGAAGGTATTGCCTGGAATCAACATTACGGTATTCAGGCTTGGATTAAAGACTTAACTGGTGAAGAGTTCCATGACTTTGCTGGTTCAGTTGTAGTCCATGCCGTGGGCGGTTGGATTGCTCTACCGGCTGTGATTCTTCTGGGCGCCCGCCGTGGTCGCTATACCAAAGAAGGTCAAATCTCTGCTCATCCACCGTCAAGCATTCCTTTCTTGGCATTGGGTGCATGGATTTTGGCGGTAGGTTGGTTTGGTTTTAATGTGATGAGTGCGCAAACTATCGACAAGATCAGCGGTTTGGTTGCAATGAATTCCTTGATGGCGATGGTTGGTGGCACATTGGCTGCTTGGGTGGTTGGCCGTAATGACCCGGGCTTTACCTATAACGGGCCACTCGCTGGTTTAGTCGCAGTTTGTGCCGGCTCAGATTTAATGCATCCTCTTGGCGCTTTATTTGTTGGTTTAGTTGCTGGCGGACTGTTTGTATATATGTTTACCTTGGTTCAAAACCGCTGGAAATTAGATGATGTTCTCGGTGTTTGGCCACTGCATGGACTATGCGGTCTTTGGGGTGGGCTAGCCGCCGGTATTTTTGGTACCAAAGCTTTTGGTGGTCTCGGCGGCATTACTTTTACTGGTCAACTAATTGGTAGCGCCTTAGGTGTAGGTATCGCACTGATCGGTGGTTTTGTCGTATACGGCGCCCTGAAGGCGACCTTAGGTATTCGCATGTCTCAAGAAGAAGAGTTCGAAGGCGCCGATTTAAGTGTGCATCGCATTTCTTCAACACCTGATCGCGAGCCTAACTGGTAATTCACTTTTAGTGCATAGTCGTTCATCTATAGCCTGATTCATACCTATAATGAGTCATGGCTATATTTGAACTAGACGGAAATGCTCCTCACTTAGCTGAGGGCGCTTGGGTTGCTGAGAGTGCAGAAGTGATCGGCAAAGTAGAGCTTCATCAAGATGCAAGCATCTGGCCTAAAGTCGTGATCCGTGGCGATAACGACCTCATTCAGATTGGCGAAGGTAGTAATGTGCAAGACGCATCTGTTTTGCATACCGACCCCGGTTATCCGCTCATGATTGGTAAGCATGTCACTGTTGGCCATCAAGTGATGCTGCACGGCTGTCAGATTGGCGACGGCAGTTTGATTGGTATTGGTGCAGTGATTTTGAATGGCGCTAAGATTGGTAAAAACTGTTTGGTGGGTGCCGGCGCTTTAGTGACTGAGGGAAAAGAATTTCCGGACGGCTCTATGATCTTGGGAACCCCAGCAAAAGCGGTAAAAGAATTGACTGCTGAGCAAATAGCGGGGATTCACGACATCGCTGGACGTTACGTTAAAAATGCACAGCGTTATGTCAAGACGCTGAAGAAGATTTCCTAGTTCCCCTCATTGCTCCTTTGGAGCAGCTGGGTTTGAGCCTTCGGCATCGATTTGTTTTTCCCAGGATGCATTAATGAAGGCAGGTAACTTCATACACTCATGAAAAATTCTCATGAGTGTAGGGTAGGGCTCCACATCTACTTTTGCGCTTAGTGCATTAAATAGTTGAGGCACTAAGCAGATATCAATTAAGCCCGGATGATCGCCGTAGGCAAACCTCCCAACCCTAGAGTCATTGCTCAATTGTTTTTCAATGCTCTCTAGACCAACTTTGACCCAGTGCTGGTACCACTCATCTTTAGCTTCGGTATTAATGCCGAGTTTTTTGATGAGATAGCGGAGTACGCGAACGTTATTAATTGGATGAATATCGCTGGTGATATCCATTGCAATAGATCGCACCCAGGCTCGATCAATTACAAGCTCAGGGAGAAGGGCTGGCTCAGGCTGAACTTCATCAAGGTACTCAATAATTGCCAAGGATTGATGAATACTTTTCTGCCCATCTTCAAATAAAGGTACTAAGCGATTGGGATTTTTGCTGCTATATACCTCTCCCATTTGCTCGCCACCATTTTTACTGAGGTGGATTGGAATAATTTCGCAGTCCATGCCCTTAAGGTTGAGAGCGATACGTACCCGATAGGCTGCAGAGCTACGCCAAAAGCTGTATAGCTTGGGGATCATATCGATGCCTTATCAGATTTCATGGCTAACAGTATATTCAGAATGGTCATTCAAGTTGGTACGTAAGCAAAGTGCTTTAGACTCTTTGTTATGGAAGAGATTAGTTTCTGGATCGGCATCATTGCAACCATGGCCTTTGCTGTCACGGGGGTTTTGGCTATCGCAGATCGTGGTGTCGATCTCTTTGGTGTCCTAGTGTTAGGTTTGATTACTGCCATTGGCGGAGGCACTATTCGTGACATTATTTTGGAGGTACCCACCTTCTGGTCGGACAATCAAATATATGTATGGCTTGCCTTGGGCGCAAGCGTGCTGACATTTTTCGCAGAATCGTTTTTTACCCAACCGCAAATTTATCGTTGGATGTTGTATATCGATGGCTTTGGCGCTGCTCTATTTGCAATTCAGGGTGCGGATAAAGCGTGGAATATGAATTTTGGTTTGCCTGTTGCACCAGTCATCTTAGGTGTAATTACCGCGATCGGTGGCGGCCTATTGCGTGATGTGCTTGCCGGCAGAAAAACGTTAATCATGTCGCATGAGCTCTATGCGATTCCGGTCACTTTGGGTTGTGTTGCATATGTTTTGGTGCTGAACTTATTGCCACAGTATGTGGTTGAAGGTTCTGTGATTTGTATGCTCGGAATTTTTGGGCTACGCGCAGCCGCTATTTATTGGGATCTGCGCGTGCCTAAAATGTTTATTACTAAAACGCGCTAACCGCACCATCGCTACGAGGATCCCATCCGCCACGCAATGTGCCTGATGGATCACGAATGATGCAGCCAGCATGTCCTACGGTTTCATCAAACGCATCGAGCATCTCTATCTCATGACCTAGGGCATGCAGTTCTTTTGCAACCCAAGGACTAAAGCGAGACTCGAGTTTTAAGCTATCGCTCGTTTGGCCCCAAGTGCGACCGAGTAACCAGCGTGGACGACTAATAGCATCTTGTGGGTCTAAGCCGTAAGTGGCAGTGCGAGTAAAGACTGCGCATTGCGTTTGGGGTTGACCATCACCACCCATCGTTCCATAAACCATCGAGCGCCCATCTTTGAATAAAGCCATCGCTGGATTCAATGTGTGGAATGGTTTGCGATAGGGCTCAAGATGATTCAGTGTATTCGGGTCAAGTGAAAAACTGCAGCCACGGTTTTGCCAGTTCACGCCAGATTTAGGCAGCACAATGCCAGCGCCAAACTCGTGATAAATACTTTGAATGAATGAGACGCAATTGCCATCACCGTCAATGACGCCCATCCAAATCGTATCGGCCGGTCCCTTGCCTTGGCCCCAAGGCAAAGCTTTGTTGGGGTCAATATTCTTAGCAAGTTTTTTTAAGAATGCAGGCGATAAGAAAGACTGTGCATTTTTTGTCATGTACGCAGGATCAGTGACAAATTGATCGCGAATCTTAAACGCCTGTTTAGTAGCCTCAACACAGTGATGTACATACTCAGCACTGTCGACCTTAAAGCGTTTTAAGTTCAGTTGATCTAGGATGCCGATGATCATTAATGACACAACACCTTGAGTAGGTGGAATCATGTTGTACACCTTACCCAGACTATGTTTGAGTTCAAGGGGATCAATGAGTTTGGCGTGATGACGATGCAAATCATCGAGGCGCAATGGACTGCCAATGTTGGTTAGCTCTTTTGCAAGGAGTTCAGCAAGATCGCCGCGGTAATAATCGTCCGTTCCCTTGGTGGCAATTTGACGCAAGGTTTTTGCCAGGCGCTCTTGTTTAAAGATGCTGCCAACCGCAGGTGCTTTGCCATCCACTAAAAAAGTTTTAGCAAATCCAGGGATGGAGTTAAGCTCCTCACGCTTCTTTGCAGTCAAGCTGGATTGACTATAAGTAACTGGTACACCTGCTTCTGCGTAATGAATGGCGTCAGCCAATAAGCGAGACAGGGGAATCTTGCCGCCCAAGCCTTGTTTGGAGAGTTTGTGAGCAGCACCCCAGCCAGAGATAGTTCCGGCAACTGTATTTGCAGCAACGGGCCCTCTAAAAGGAATGGCTTTAGTAATACCTAGCTCTGCATACCATTGCTTAGTTGCTAAACCAGCGGCAGCACCGCAAGCATCGATGCCACCCATAGCCTTGCCAGGTGAGTGAACAACCCAAAATGAGTCGCCACCTATTGAGTTCATATGGGGATAGACAACTGCAATCGTTGCGGCTGCCGCCACCATGGCTTCTAATGCGTTGCCCCCTTCCCGCAGAACTGCTATGGCTGATTCAGAAGCGAGTGAATGTGGCGCTACCGCCATTCCTCGAATTCCCCATTTTTGTTGCATGGTTATTGTGTCTCCAATATATAAACTGCTGCCTATGCATTAGACGCTAGGCTAGTACTTGTTGTGAAATTGCCTCTAGTTTCCTGATTTCTCGGGAAAACCCCGATCCTATTTGATGGGGAATTACCCTAACTAGTGGATTTCTTTGAATTTTTTCAAAGCATAATCGACCCGTTGTTTTTTATTTAATAAAAATAGTTAGGAGCTACTGATGTCAACATCAACTAAAGCAGCCCCAATGACCGCTGAAGAACGCAAAGTTATTTTTGCATCATCTTTAGGTACGGTTTTTGAGTGGTACGACTTTTATCTTTACGGTTCTTTGGCTGCCGTTATCGCCAAGCAGTTCTTCTCAGGCTTAGATGCTGGCTCTGCCTTCATTTTCGCTTTGTTAGCGTTTGCTGCTGGTTTCATCGTGCGTCCATTCGGCGCGTTGGTGTTCGGTCGCTTAGGCGATTTGATCGGACGTAAATATACGTTCTTGGTCACCATTCTGTTAATGGGTGGCGCAACCTTCATCGTAGGTATTCTGCCTAACTACGCAACTATCGGTGTTGCCGCTCCAGTTATCTTGATCGCATTGCGTATGCTTCAAGGTTTGGCTTTGGGCGGTGAGTACGGTGGTGCTGCTACGTATGTTGCAGAACATGCTCCTCACGGTAAGCGTGGTGCCTATACAGCTTGGATTCAAACAACTGCTACTTTAGGTTTGTTCCTCTCCTTGCTAGTGATTTTGTTCACACGTGAATTCACTGGTCCAGACTTTGATGTTTGGGGCTGGCGTATTCCTTTCATCGCTTCTATCGCATTGTTGGCGATCTCTGTATGGATTCGTTTGTCCATGAATGAGTCTCCAGCTTTCAAGAAGATGAAAGAAGAAGGCAAATTGTCAAAAGCTCCTTTGTCCGAGTCATTCGGTCAATGGAAGAACTTGAAGATTGTTATCTTGGCATTGTTTGGTCTGGTTGCAGGTCAAGCGGTGGTTTGGTACACAGGTCAGTTCTACGCTTTGTTCTACCTCACACAAGTGTTGAAAGTAGACGCTAAGACTGCGAACTTGTTGATTGCTGCTTCATTGGTAATCGGCACACCGTTCTTCGTAGTATTTGGTGCATGGTCTGACAAGATTGGCCGTAAAGTAATCATCATGTCTGGTTTGTTACTGGCGATCATTACTTACATTCCAAATACACCGGTTTCCGTATTTAATGCTTTGACTCACTTTGCTAACCCAGCGTTGGAAAAGGCAATGGCAACTTCACCAGCAACTATTACTGCTGACGTGAACGAATGTACATTCCAATTCAACCCAACAGGTACAGCGAAGTTCACAAGTTCTTGCGATATCGCAAAACAAGTGATGGCGTCTAACTCTGCAAGCTATACAACAATTCCTGGCCCAGCCGGTAGTACAGCTGTTGTGAAGATTGGTGATACAGAAATCACTGGCTACACAGCAAAAGGCATGGCTCCAGCAGATTTGAAAGCTAAAGATGCTGAGTTCAAGAAGCAAATTCGTGATGCGTTGAATGCTGCTGGCTACCCAGCTAAAGCTGATTCCTCACAAATTAACTACGTAGCTGTATTGGCGTTGTTGGTGTTCTTGGTGATCTTGGTAACCATGGTTTATGGTCCAATCGCTGCGATGTTGGTTGAGATGTTCCCAACCCGCATTCGTTACACCTCTATGTCATTGCCATACCACATTGGTAACGGTTGGTTCGGCGGCTTGTTGCCAACGATCTCCTTCGCCTTGGTTGCGCAAAACGGTAATATTTACTACGGTCTCTGGTACCCAATCATCATCGCTGCGATGACATTGGTAATCGGTACGCTGTTTGTTAAAGAAACCAAAGACGTAGATATCTACGCACGTGACTAAGATTCTTTAGTTAGCAACAAATAAGAAACCCGATCAGAAATGGTCGGGTTTTTTTATTCCCACAAATCTTGTTGATTGCGATTATTTAAGAGCTTTTGATTTTGTTGAGCGATAGAGGTTTCTCTTGGGCCTGGGATGAGTTCAATGTGAGCGCCAGCAGCAAGTACCCCGGTTTTGATCACCCGCAAATACCAGCCACTAAAGCCAGACTGCAGCATTGCCTTTGCAGCGCCTTTGTAACGCATGGCGGCGTTAAATTTAAAGCAGGGTTCACGTAATTTCACAACTGCAAATTCCAATTCCCCAATCCGCAGTCGGTCGCCAACAAACACCTCAGTTTCTAGCAGGCCTTCAATGGTGAAGTTTTCACCGATAGCACCATGCTGTAAATGCACGGGCTGCTTAGTCTCTCGAGTCAGTAGTTCATTCCAAAACGCGTAGTGTTCTACCGGATAAACATAGATGGCTTTTTCAATACCACCGTGTACTGATAGATCTGCTTGCTCATCACCTTTAATGCCAAGAGTATTAATGTCGACGGTGGCGAGATTATCTAAATCGCTTAACGCTTTTTTACGAATTGCTGAAGCGACGGATTTGTAGTCGGGGTGATGATTGCCAAACAAAGGCATGACTTTGCCGGCGGAGATGGTGAGTAGACGCATAAGTAAAAATGACTGATAAGATCAAGTTATCTATTGAAGAAAGTAAATGATGCACTTTTATAAAGTAGTTTCCACTCTATTTTTGAGTCTATTCATCAGTCAAGCTGCTTTTGCTAAATGGGATGAAGAGCGTGACATGACCGCCAATGGTAAAGAGGAGTTGGTCTACTACTACAAGATGAATGAGCAGGGGCAAAAGCTTGTGTTGGATAAGTATGTAAAGCGCCTGATTTTTATTCGCCCTGACAGGCTCTACAAACGCTCCATTAAACAGATCAAGATTGATGGTGTCGCGGTGGACGTCACCAGCGACCCTTTTTCTCGCTACCCCGAGCAAACAGCCATTGTTTTTGACAATAAGGATGAGGTGCTGAAAAAGCTCTTTTTGGCAAAAAAGATCGAATTTAATGTCTTGTATGGTCGAGACGAGGCTGTGAGCGTGTTTCAGATCAAATAAAGGCTAAATGGGTGCTTGGGGAGTCACCACCACTTCCTTTAGACAGATGAACCCTGATCATTTACAATAGCGAGTTCGGCGAATTAGCTCAGCTGGTTAGAGCGACGGAATCATAATCCGCAGGTCCGGGGTTCAAATCCCTGATTCGCCACCAAATCTAAAGGCCATTGCCCCTCGGCAGTGGCCTTTTTCTTAGGATGCTGGGTATGGCTAAATTTTGGAATTTCGTTATCTTCCAGCTTGGTTGGTTTGCCTGCGTACTAGGTGCGGCCAACAAACAAGTGTTTTGGGCGGTAGTTGCTACCCTGGCTTATATTGCCTTCCATGCTTGGCGTTCACCCTCCCCGAAAACAGAGATACGCCTTCTAGTTAAGGCTTTTATCTTTGGTTTAGTGGCTGACACCCTGATCATGCATTTGGGCTATTTGGATTTTCAGGATGATTGGCCGTCACCGTATTTATCACCTCTTTGGATGTGGGTCTTGTGGGTTTTAGTTGCAACCACCATTAATGGTTCTTTAACCTGGTTGCGGGGTAGACCAATCTTGGGAGCTGTGTTGGGGGGCATTGCGGGCCCAATGTCCTATGAAGCAGGGATTCGGATGGGGGCTGGAGGATGGGGTCCAGGGGGGCAAATCACTGGATTTATCCTGGTTGGGGTGATCTGGGCTGCAGCTATTCCCCTCTTTTTCTACTGGGATCGAGCGAATCATACGCAGCTTAGTAAAAAATCCGTAAATTCGCCTTAAAAGTCGCTTGCAAAGAATACTGTTTTTATATACAGTAACTCCTAAGTTGTTACACAGTAGATAAAACTTCGGGAAAAAGCCCAGTACATAGCGAAAAGGGAATCAAAAATGGCCTTGGATGACAAAAGAAAATCAGCCTCTTCAGAATTTGAAGGAATGAGCGGAGACAAGCAAAAAGCACTAACAGCAGCACTGGCGCAAATTGAAAAACAATTTGGTAAAGGCTCAATCATGCGATTGGGCGATGCTGAAATTAGCGAAGATATTCAGGTAGTTTCTAGCGGCTCACTCGGATTGGATATCGCTCTTGGAGTTGGCGGCCTCGCACGTGGTCGCGTGATTGAAATCTACGGCCCAGAATCTTCTGGCAAAACAACGCTCACGTTGCACGCGATTGCAGAAATGCAAAAACTCGGCGGTACTTGCGCATTTATCGACGCTGAACATGCGTTGGATGTGCAGTACGCATCTCGTCTCGGTGTTGACGTAAACAATCTTTTAATCTCTCAACCAGATACAGGTGAACAAGCTTTAGAAATCGCCGATGCTTTAGTGCGTTCAGGCTCTATTGACTTGATCGTGATCGATTCTGTTGCCGCCTTGGTTCCTAAGGCTGAGATTGAGGGCGATATGGGAGACTCTTTGCCTGGCTTACAAGCCCGCTTAATGAGTCAGGCATTGCGTAAGTTGACGGGTGCGATCAAGCGCACCAATACTACGGTGATCTTTATTAACCAGATTCGCATGAAGATTGGTGTGATGTTCGGTTCACCAGAAACAACGACTGGCGGTAACGCTCTGAAGTTCTATGCCTCTATGCGTTTAGACATTCGTCGTATTGGTAGCATCAAAAAAGGTGACGAGGTTGTTGGTAATGAAACCCGCGTGAAAGTTGTGAAGAACAAAGTTTCCCCTCCGTTCCGTGAAGCCATTTTTGACATCATGTATGGCGCTGGTATTTCTAGAGAGGGTGAAATTATTGATATGGGCGTCGAAGCAGACCTCGTTGAAAAGTCAGGTTCTTGGTATAGCTACAACGGTGATCGTATTGGTCAAGGCAAAGACAATGTGCGCGAGTTCCTAAAAGAGAATCCAGCGATCGCTCAAGATATCGAGAAAAAGATTCGCGAGAAACTTGGAGTAAAAGCGGGTTCAGCTGTTGTTACTGATGTGCTGGCTGAGGAAGAGGAAGTTGAATAAGTTCGTTGAATAATTCAATGTCAGAATCAAGTAGCAATAAAAAGTCTAAACAAAGCCCGAGTCTCAAAGCTCGGGCTTTGCGTCTTTTGTCCCTGCGAGAATATAGCCGCAAAGGCTTGGCAGCTAAATTGACGGAATCTGAGGCTCGCTGGAGCAAATTAGGCGGTGAACAAGCAGAGCAAACTCCAGAATCTAGAACCATTCAGATTGAGGCTGTTTTGGATGATTTTGAGGCTCGCGGCTGGTTATCCGACGAACGCTTTGCAGAGGCATTGGTGCGTCGGCGTAGCGAGCGATATGGGATAAGAAAGATTGCGGATGAGCTGGAAAGGGCTGGGGTGGATTCTAAGCAATCAGCCAGGTTATTGGGGGCATTGAAAGAGACTGAGTTTCAGCGCGCCTACGACCTATGGATGCGTAAATATGGCCAGCAAGCCACCGATCAGAAGGAGCGAGCCAGACAATACCGCTTTCTAGCTTCAAAGGGGTTCGGGTCAGATATCGTAGCTAAGGTTATAGGTGGGCAAACCCCTGATTAGGGCAATTACGGATCGGAAAACGCGATTTGCGGCATTGCAACATGATAGACTTATGAAGTCGGTCAAGCCGTTCACATTTATTCAAATTTGGCTAATTTAGCCATTTCTCGAGTAAGTATGGGATCAAGGCAACATCGGTTTAACTAATCCTCATCGCTTGCTAAAAAAGATACCGTTTCGGAGTAATTATGAAAATTCACGAGTACCAAGGCAAAGAACTTCTTCGCCAATTTAATGTGCCTGTTCCTAACGGCATTCCTGCATTTAGTGTTGATGAGGCGGTTAAAGCTGCTGAAAAATTAGGTGGCCCAGTATGGGTTGTGAAGGCGCAGATTCATGCAGGTGGTCGCGGTAAAGGCGGCGGTGTGAAGTTGGCTAGAAGCATGGATGAAGTGAAGAAATATGCTTCTGAAATTTTGGGTATGCAGCTCAAGACACATCAAACTGGACCAGAAGGTCAAAAAGTAAATCGCCTCTTGATTGAAGATGGCGCTGATATTAAAAAAGAGTACTACTTCAGTATCGTTACAGACCGTGGCACACAAAAGAATGTGATCATGGCTTCTAGCGAAGGCGGTATGGATATTGAGGAAGTTGCTGAATCTCATCCAGAAAAAATTATTAAAGTATTTATTGATCCAATGGTTGGCTTGACAGATGCGGATTGCGACATCGTTGCAAAAGGTATTGGCGTTCCCGAAGCGTCTATTCCAATGGCACGTGACGTGTTCAAAAACCTCTACAAGACCTACTGGGATACCGATGCATCATTGGTTGAAATCAACCCATTAATCCTTGAGGGTAACGGCAAGATCAAGGCTTTGGACGCTAAGTTCAACTTTGATCCAAACGCATTATTCCGTCATCCAGAGATCGTTGCTTATCGTGATATCGATGAGGAAGATGCCGCTGAAATTGAAGCTTCCAAATTTGACCTTGCTTACATCTCGCTCGACGGCAATATTGGCTGTTTGGTGAATGGAGCGGGCTTGGCGATGGCCACCATGGACACTATTAAGTTGTTCGGTGGCGAGCCAGCAAACTTCTTGGACGTTGGCGGTGGTGCTACAGCAGAAAAAGTAACTGAAGCATTCAAAATCATGTTGAAGAACAAGAGTGTTGAAGCGATTTTGGTTAACATCTTCGGCGGCATTATGCGTTGCGATGTGATCGCTGACGGTGTTGTTACTGCATGTAAGGCAGTAAACCTGACGGTACCTTTGGTTGTGCGTATGAAGGGCACTAACGAAGAGTTGGGTAAGAAGATTCTTGCGGACTCTGGTTTGCCAATTATTAGCGCCGATTCAATGGCTGAAGCTGCTACTAAGGTAGTTGCTGCTGTTGCCAAAAACAAATAATCCAGGAATTTCAATATGTCTATTTTGATCAATAAAAACACCAAAGTCATTACACAAGGTATTACTGGTAAGACAGGTCAGTTCCATACTGAAAAATGTCAGGAATACGCAAACGGCAAAAACTGCTTTGTTGCCGGTGTAAATCCTAAAAAAGCTGGCGAGTCCATTTTTAATATTCCTATTTATGGAACAGTTAAAGAGGCTGCACAGCAAACTGGTGCAACCACTTCTGTTATCTATGTTCCACCTCCTGGTGCTGCTGCAGCGATTTGGGAAGCAGTTGAGGCTGACCTTGACTTCGTTATTTGTATTACTGAGGGCATTCCTGTACGTGACATGCTTGAAGTACGTAACAAGATGCATGCGAAAGAAGCTGCTGGCGGCAAGAAGACTTTGTTGCTCGGCCCTAACTGCCCAGGCATCATCACTCCAGATGAACTCAAGATCGGCATCATGCCTGGTCACATTCATAAGAAAGGCCGTATTGGTGTTGTTAGCCGTTCCGGTACTTTGACTTATGAAGCAGTTGGTCAGTTGACAGCTATTGGTTTAGGCCAATCCACAGCGGTAGGTATCGGTGGCGACCCAATCAATGGTCTCAAGCACATCGACATCATGAGAATGTTTAACGAAGATCCAGAGACTGATGCTGTGATCATGATCGGTGAAATCGGCGGCCCAGACGAAGCAGAAGCTGCTCGCTGGTGCAAGGACAATATGAAAAAGCCAGTAGTTGGCTTTATTGCGGGCGTAACAGCGCCTCCAGGCAAGCGTATGGGTCACGCCGGTGCATTGATTTCTGGCGGTGCAGATACTGCCGATGCGAAATTGGCTGTAATGGAAGAATGTGGCTTCAAAGTCACAAAGAATCCATCAGAAATGGCTGCTTTATTGAAAGCCATGTTGTAATTAGTGTTTTGGAAAAGGGTGCTGCTAAAACAGCATCCTTTTTTGTAGTGCCAAGTAGTTAAAAATAAAATAAAACATAAGAGAAACGTAGGAGACATCATGGATTTATCAGCATTTTCTGACGCTACCTTCTGGGCGGCGCTTTTATCAATCATCGTTGCAAATATCTTGCTATCTGGGGATAACGCAGTCGTGATCGCCTTGGCATCACGCAACTTGCCTCCTGCGCAACAAAAGAAAGCGATTTTTTGGGGTAGTGCAGCCGCAATTATTTTGCGTGTCGTACTCACCATTACGGCGGTTGCGTTGCTTACTTTGCCTTACTTAAAAATTGTTGGTGGTTTGTTATTGCTTTACATCGGTATTCAGCTTTTATCTGATAGCGGTGGCGAAGAGCATATGGAAGCTAAGACTAGCATCTGGGCTGCCATCCGTACGATCTTGATCGCTGACTTAGTAATGAGCTTGGATAACGTATTGGCAGTTGCAGCTGCGGCACAAAAAGGACCGGAAGAGACCCGCCTCCTCTTGTTGATCATTGGCTTGGGAATGTCTATTCCATTAATCATTTTTGGTAGCGCTATGTTGCTGAAGGTGATGGAGCGTTTCCCAATCATCATCACTTTGGGTGCCGGCCTTTTAGGTCTGCTGGCTGGTGGCATGTTGGTTGATGATCCTGCTATCAAAGACAGCATCCAGGCAGCTTTAGGTGATGCCAAACTTGCTTTTGAGGTTATCGGTGTTGCTATTGTGATTTTGGTAGGTACATATCTGAAGAAAAAGAACTCTGCTAAAGAGCACTAATTTTCTTACGAGTGATTCAAGAAAGCCGGCCTTTAAAGCTGGCTTTTTCATTTCTAGCGCCCCTTGAATATAAAAGGCGTAGACTGGAATATGAGGATTTCACCTCAGGAGCTAGAAAATATGCAGAGTATTAACAAAGAAATGGAGAGTCTAAAAAGCTCTCAGGATCAAAGCTTAGAATCTGGATTTACTTTGATTGAGGTGATGGTTGTCGTCGCCATCATTGGTATCTTAGTTGCTGTAGCAGTGCCGCAATATCAGGATTACATTGCACGCAGTCGCGTAGTAGAGGGAATGAATTTATCCTCTAGCGCTAAGCTTGCGGTAACGGAGGCATTCGCAAGTAGGGGCACTGTCCCAATGGATGAGGCAACTAATGGGGCCTTCACTTTTACACCGACGCGCAGCGTCAAGCTCATTGAAATTACACCATCAGGAGCGATTGCAATTGACTATCAAGTGAGCGTAGCGCCAGATGGCAAGAACACCCTTCATTTAGTACCCACCAATGAGCCTGATGCAAATGTGCCTAAGCCATTGGACTTATCTAAACCCGAGGGCTCTACTTGGGCAGGCGGTTGGTCATGTAGGTCGACGGAAACGAATTTGATTTCCCAGCTTTTACCTTCAGAATGCAGATTGAGTAAATAGTAAATTAAATGATTTATAGGGCGGCCCTACATGCTGGCAGCCCTATCTCAGACTTAATTAATTTTTGTATTGATGGCTGAGCTTAGTAATAAAATTAGGCTATGAATCCACAATTTCAATTAATGCTCCAGCAGGCTATAGAAGCGTTTCAAACTGGTCACTTTGATACGGCCGACGGTATTCTCAAACGAATACTACAAGTGGATCAAAAGAATTTACCTGCACTACACGTTTTAGGACTAATTAAAGCTTCACAAGAGAAATTTAAAGATGCAGCGGAGCTGCTGGGTAAGGCAGCTAGAATAGCCCCCGATGACGCTTCCATTCAATATAACCTTGCTAAAGCATTGATGGATAACGGCTCGGTAAAAGAGTCTATTACTCACCATAAAAAAGCTGTAGCGCTCTCCCCGGGAAATCCAGAGGCATGGATGAATTTCGGCAAGGCTGCTTCCATCCTCAAAGATTTTGAGCATTCAGTTTCTCATTTTGAAAAAGCAATCAATCTAAATTCTAGCTATGCAGAAGCCTGGTTCAATAAGGGGAATGCTTTACGAGAGTTAAAGTTCAATGATGAATCTATGGCGGCTTATGATGAGGCAATTAAGATTAAGCCTGATTATGTTGAAGCCATCCTCAATAAAGGTGGCGTGCTCCAGGAGCTTAAGCAGTATGAAAGTGCTATAGATCTATATGATCAGACCATCAAGCTAAAGCCTGATAGTGTTGAAGCATGGTCCAACAAAGGCGGCTGTCTTCATGAATTAAAGCAATATGAGGAGGCAGTCATTGCTCTTGATAAGGCAATTTCCCTGAATGGTAACTATGCATTAGCATGGAGCAACAAAGCACTTAGCCTATTGCAATTAAAGAAATTTCCTGAGGCTATTTCGCATTATGAGCAGGCAATAAGAATTAGGCCAGATTTTCTTGAGGCCATCATAAATAAAGGGAATCTTTTTTATGATTTGAAAAGATTTCACGAGGCTATTGAGCAGTATTTAGCTGCAATTAATTTAAACCCAAAATATGCTGAAGCAATGTTTTGTTTGGCAAATACTTTGGTTGAGTTGAGGTTGTATAAAGATGCCATCCTGAATTATGAAAAAGGTTTGGCTTTAAAACCCGATGCCGATTGGTATGCGGGCGAAATTATGCAGGCCAAGCTTAGAATTGCTTCTTGGGATGGGTTCGATGGCAACGAAGAGGCAATTAAAAACTTTGCAGAAAGTCAAAAATTAATTCCATTTAACCTTCTGGTGCTTACCGATTCTGGAAAACTAAATAAAAAATGTTCTGAAGTTTATATCGAGGAAAAGTATCGACAGAACTCGCGCCTAGGGAATATTGCCAAATTAAATAGAAAAGATAAAATCCGAATCGGATATCTTTCCGCAGACTTTAGTACGCATCCAGTTGCTTTTTTATCTGCTCAACTATTTGAGATGCATGACAGAGATTGCTTTGAAGTATATGCATTTTCATCCAGAAAAGTCTCGGAACAAGATGCTATGCGCACCAGGCTAATTAGGGCATTTGATCATTTCATTGATATTGATGATTTGAGTGATCTTGAGGTTGCAAAGCAAATTAGAGGGCTTGAGATTGAAATAGTTATTGATTTAAGTGGATTAACCAAGGATTCGAGGACGGGAGTTTTGGCATGTCGCGCCGCCCCAATACAAGTAAATTATCTTGGATATCCGGGAACGATGGGTGCACCGTATGTTGATTACATCATTGCAGATTCAGCCTTGATCCCAGAAAATCTGCAGGGTAATTACACTGAAAAAATTGTATATTTACCTAACACTTATCAAGTCAACGATAGCACCCGTCCTATTTCAACGCGTGAGTTTTCAAGAAAAGAGCTTGGCTTACCTGAGTTTGGGTTTGTATTTTGCTGCTTTAACAATAATTTTAAAATATTGCCGAATATTTTCGATGGCTGGATGCGTATTCTCAATTCCGTACCAGGAAGTGTCTTATGGTTGTATGAGGACAACGAATTCGCATCTGAAAACTTAACGAAAGAGGCTATTAAGAGGGGTGTTGATGCAGATAGAATTGTTTTTGCCAAGCGAATGTCGCTTGCGGACCATTTGGCAAGACATCAGTATGCTGACCTTTTTCTTGATACATTCCCGTATAACGCACATACAACCGCAAGCGATGCTTTGTGGGCTGGACTCCCATTAATTACCGTTATGGGTGAATCTTTTGCATCACGAGTTGCTGCGAGCTTGTTAAAAGCAATTGGCTTGCCAGAGATGATCGCTGAATCCCGCGAAGCATATGAGTGTTTAGCTATTGATCTGGCCAAAAATCCCGAAAAATTGTCTGCAATTAAGAGCAAGCTTGCAGACAATAGATTGAAATTACCTTTATTTGATACTAAAAGATTTGCAAAAAATATTGAATCGGCTTATGTTCAGATGGTTGAACGATATCAGGCAGATGCTCCGGTTGAGAACTTGTATATTGAGGAATGAGTTCATTCTTTTGATATGTATATAACATTACCTATTAGCATTGCTTAACCAGATGAATGATCGGCTCCGATATCTTTTGGGGGAAGCTGTGAATGCTCTCCGAAATCAAAATAGTGTCGCGGCAGAATTATTTCTAAATCAAGCTTATAAGCTTGATCCCAAAAGCATTGATGTTTTACGTTTGCTGGGTATATATGAAGTACAAAGAAAAGATTACGATAAGGCCTTAACCTTATTTAAAAAAGCATTTAAAAATGCCCCTAAAAATGCATTACTTGCAAGCAATATTGGTAACGTATATTTAGAGCAAAAGCATTTCTTAAGAGCTTTGGAATTCTATGAAAAGGCAATCTCACTAGATGTAAATTATGCAGAGGCTTATAGCAATAAAGGCAATGTTTTGCAGGAGCTAAATCGGTACCCCGAAGCTATCGTCTCTTATGATCAGGCGATACAGCTTGATCCTATGGATGCTAAGACTTATGTAAATAAAGGCAATGCCTTGTTGGAGAGTGGGCAATTAACTGATGCCATTCAAGCTTATGATGATGCTATTCAACTGCAGCCAGATCATTATTTGGCGTATTGGCACAAGTCATTGGCTTTGCTTTTAAGCGGCAATCTGGAGGATGGATTCTCACTTTATGAGTCTCGATGGGGTAATGGAGATGAATTTAAATTTAGTGGCGTAAGAAGAGGGTTTACAGAGAAATTGTGGCTTGGCGAAGAGTCACTGCAGGGTAAGACCATTCTGATCTATTGTGAACAAGGCTTGGGGGATGCCCTTCAGTTTGCTAGGTATGTTGAGTTAGTAGCTCAGCTTGGTGCCAAGGTGATATTAGAGGCACCAAAGTCACTGAATGAAGTTTTTAGTAATCTAAGTGGTGTTTCCCAAATCATCAATAGAGGCAACAATCTCCCGGAATTCGATTTTTATTGCCCCATTATTAGTCTTCCCTTCGCATTTAAAACGAATTTAAATTCCATACCCTCAAAATCTGCATATTTCAAAGCGGATATGAACAAGGTAGAGGATTGGGTGAAAAAATTGGGCCCCAAGACAAAGCCACGCATTGGAATCGCGTGGAGTAGTACTTCAAACTTTAAAAATGACGCTAAACGCAGTTTGTCGTTGTCGGAGTTTCTTGTGGCTTTGCCCGATAAAGGGTATGAATATGTTTGTCTTCAAAAAGAGATTAAAGATTGCGACAAGGAGACACTAGCTTCTCACGGAGATATCAGATTTTTTGGAGATGACTTACAAAGTTTTGGAGATACGGCGGCTTTAATAGAGTGCGTAGATCTAGTTATTAGCACCTGTACGAGCATCCCCCATCTTAGCGCCTCTCTTGGTAAAGAGACCTGGATTCTGCTATCTTTTATCCCTGATTGGAGGTGGCTATTGAATCGCGAAGATAGTCCTTGGTACCCATCTGTCAAATTATTTAGGCAGGATAAGTTAAATAACTGGGATGGTGTGTTGACAAGGGTGAGGGCAAGCTTAGAAAAGGGTATCAGCTAGAAGTGCAGGAGCCATTCTTTGGCACAACCCAATGGCTTGGTATATTTGCCGCATAATCTGCATCGCTTGGAATCCCGTCTAATCCTATTAGCTCGCCGTAACGATCGCCAATAAATTTTCTTTCAACATTTGTAAAGGGCATAAATAGTTCAATTGGCTTATTTGCAAAATTAATATCGTAGTCGTGACGGCTAAATTTTGTAAATTTTCTAAGCTGATCTTCGCAAATCACCTGTATACAGGTTTCTGGCAAATTTTGACTCTGACAAAAAAGAGTGGTCCAGCCGCTATTTAGCTTGTTTATATAATCCGTAAGGCTTTTAGAAAGGATAAAAGTATCGCTTTCAATATGAATGATCTTATTGAATCCCAAGGTCTGCGCCCACGTACCAGAAAAAATAAAACTTCTATACCAGCCTGGATAGTTGAGCAGGCTACTTCTTCCAAGGCGGCTATTAAAGTGATAAAGAGCGATTTCTTTGTCATTTAATCTCGGCAAGTTGGGCTCTTGGTAAATGGTTAGATTTTCCCAGTTTGGTAATATGGGGCTGCCATCGTCAATTAATAAAATTTGAGCCCTCTCTAAATGACTGTTGCTAATATGGTCTAGCCATTTCTTATAGCGATTACCCCACTCTTCATTTGTAGCTGCAAATGAGGTGCAAAAAATGAGAGTTTTATTTTGTGGCTGAGAGGACATTACGGGCTTTAATTAATAAGGCTATCAAAATTTTAAGGATTGCCTTTATAGCGCTCAATAAAAGTCAAATTATAGAAAACTTTCTTAACTTTATGTGCTTAAACAGGGGGGGGTAATTTAAGAACCCTATATACATATGGCAGAGTCTAGTAATATTTGCCCATGAATCCACAGATAGGTTTGCTTCTCAATCAGTCGCTTGAATCGCTCCGAAGCTCGAATTTCGAGTCAGCCGAGATCTATCTAAAGCAAGTGATTAAATTGGAGCCAAGTAATCCCCATGCTTTGCGGCTCCTGGGGGTTTTATCGGCTCAGAATAAGCAGTATTCCGATGCTATTCGCTACCTAAATGATGCTCTTATCGCAATGCCTAATAATGCATTAGCGTTGAGTAATTTGGGAAATATTTATTTGGAGTTAAAGCAGCCCACAAAAGCTCTTGACGTATATCAAAAATCAATTACTATTGACCCGCATTACGCCGAGGTCTGGTCAAATAAGGGTAATGCATTATTTGCACTTAATAGGTATGAGGAGGCGTTAGAACACCATCATCAGGCTCTATCTTTAAATCCCAATTATGCTGAAGCCTATTCCAATGCGGGAAATACTCTAAATCATCTCAAGCGTTACGAAGAGGCAATTGCGTATTATCAGCAAGCCATTCTTTTAAATCCAAACTACCCTGAAGCATATTTTAATATGGGTAATGCGCTAACAGAGTTAAAGAATTTTGAGCAGGCAATTTCTTGCTATCGGTCTGCATTAGATTTGAATCCGACCTCTCTAGAGACGCGCTGCAATATAGGAGTTGTATTTAACCAAATGGGACGCCCTGAAGAAGCTCTCGTTGAGTTTGAAGAGATAATTTTGCGCAATCCGAACTATGCGGAAGCGTATTTGAATAAGGGCGGCACCTTAGTTGAGCTTAAAAAATTTGAAGAGGCCATTACTTCTTTTGAAAGAGCTATAAGCTTAAAGTCAGATATTGATTGGGCTCTAGGAGATTTATTATTTACTAAGATGAAAATCTCTCGTTGGGAAGAAATGTCCGAGAGCATCAAAGTAATGGAGAATGCCTTATTGGAAAAGAAGCGAGTAATTCAGCCATTCGCACTCTTAGCGATATCAGACAACCCAAGACTTCATAGCGCCGCTTCTGAAATTTATGCCGCCGAAAAGTATCCTGCGATCTCAAATTTAGGAAATTTCCCTAAATACCTAAAAAAGGAAAAGATTCGTATCGGGTACTTTTCCCCAGATTTTCGCACGCATCCGGTCTCATTTTTAACGGCGGAGCTTTTTCAAAAGCATGATAGAAGCAGGTTTGAAATTATTGGATTTTCTATGCTTCAAGCTCCCCAAGGCGATAAGATGCGCGCTCGCTTAAAAGATTCATTTGATATTTTTATTGATGCGGAAAACATGTCAGATGCTCAAATTGCAAATCTTGCTAGAGAAATGGAGATTGATGTAGCGGTCGATTTATCAGGGCCAACTCAGCATTCAAGGGTCGGGGTTATGGCTCATCGCGCTGCCCCAATTCAGGTGAATTGGCTCGGGTATCCCGGAACCTATGGCGCTTCATTTGTTGACTACATTATTGCCGATGAAGTCATTCTTCCGGAAGAAAATAAACAGTTCTTTGTAGAAAAAGTCGCATACTTGCCAAAGACTTATATGGTGGATGACTCTAGACGGCTACCCTCTGGCCGAGTTTTTACAAAGGTAGAATGCGGTCTGCCTGAAGATGGATTTATTTTCTGCTGCTTTAATAATGACTATAAATTTAATAAAGAAGTATTGGATTGCTGGGCGAGTATCTTATTAAGAGTTCCAGGCAGCGTCCTATGGATCTCAGAGAATAATCCAGCTTTTAGAGAAAACATTCTGGCCGAATTTGAGCTTCGTGCGGTTGGGGCATCTAGAATTATTTTTGCCAAAAGAATGGATTTAATGTCTGATCATCTAGCTAGATACGCATTGGCTGATCTATTTTTAGATACATTTCCCTATAACGCTCACTCCACTGCAGTTGATTCTCTAAAGACGGGCGTTCCAATAGTCACGCTCTTGGGAAAATCTTTTGCTGGTAGAGTGGCGGCAAGTCTTCTAACGGCAGCTGGTTTAGTTGGGCTCATTGCAACCACAAAAGATCAATATGAGGATATCGTATGTGATCTAGCAACCAATCCACAGAAATTATTGCAATATAGAAAAATACTAGTTAATTCAAGATTAAATGGGGTACTGTTTAATTCCAGTCAATTTGCTAGGAATATTGAGGCTAGCTATTCAATGATGTATGAGAGGCATCATCAAGGGTTGCAACCAGATCATCTAAAAGTAAATTGAATATTTCATCCATTTCTTACTTGTTGTAAAAAATTTTTCCATTCTGTGGTTCTGCTGTCCCAGGAATAGAATTTTTTATAGTAAGCGTGTTGCTCTTTAAGTTTACTCTGGTTTTCTTGAGTCCAGTATTCATCTATAGATTTATTGAGCGCGAATGAAAATTTCTTTGCTAAATTTTTCTTATTTGAGTCATAGCTAACCAATCTTCCCCAGCTATTTATAGTTTCATAAATCGCCCCCAGATTTGTGCTTACCAAACTTAATCCAGCCATTCCTGCTTCAATGGCACACAAGCAAGATGTCTCCTCCCAGGTGCTTGGGTATGCAAAGATATGAGCTTTGGCAAGAGCCTCTCTTACCTCTTCATTGCTAGCATAGCCATGATAGTTAACGTTTTTCATGGCTCGAGCTTGTTCGAAGAGGCCCTCATATTTTTGCTCATTTCCGTCAAAAAACTGGGTTCCATAGATGATGGTCGAGGAATAAATATCTAGTTCAACATCATCTCTATCTAAAAGCGAAAATGCTTCCAATAGAACATCAAGGCCTCGCCATGGCGTAGATGTGTAAATCAGATGAATTTTTTCCGGCTTTTCTTTTGGCTCAATTAATTCAACTGCGTTTTTAATAACGAGAGATCTACTCTCGGGTATTTGAAAGTGGTAGCGATACTTTTCGAATTGCCAGTTGGATACATACACAAAGTACTGAACTTCATTTAGGAGAGCTCTATTCTTGTAGTTTTGTATGGCCGGCTGATTATAGGAATGATGGTTCCATAAAATATTTATTTGATCATTTCTCAGGGCTTTTGGTGAGAGATCATTCACAAATAAATTAACTCCCTGCAGATCCTCTTGCCCAAGTTTTTTAAGTAGGGTCTGATGAAGTATCTCTGTACCACCCTTTGGCTCAATCATAAAAGTACCTAGTTCTTTGCTTATTCAATTAAATTTATTATCAATTTCTTAAAATTGATAATTCGCCCTACATTCCAATTAAGAGCATGAGTTGCTAGCTTAAGCTGCCTTCCACTCCCCAGACTTCCCGCCACTCTTCTCAAGTAACTTCACATCACCCATCACCATGCCACGGTCTACTGCTTTGCACATATCGTAGATTGTGAGTAAGGCGACTTGGACTGCGGTGAGGGCTTCCATTTCAACACCTGTTGGCCCAGTAGTTTCAGCCTTAACCTGGCAGGTCACACTATTTTCTTGGGGATTCGTTTGAAACTCCAGACTAACGTGAGTAAGAGCCAATGGGTGGCAAAGGGGAATAAGGTCCGAGGTTCTTTTTGAGGCCTGTATTCCTGCAATCCGAGCTATACCTAGAACATCCCCCTTTTTATGGGTGCCTGCCTCAACCATTGTGAAGGTATCAGGACGCATGGAGATCTTGCCGGTAGCAATAGCTATGCGATGGGTGTTAGGCTTATCACCAACGTTTACCATGTGGGCTTGCCCGCTGGCATCAAAATGAGTTAGTTTGTTCATGGGATAAGTTTTACCATATAGAGATGCAAGACATAAAGTCAGTACCTAAAACCGCTTTTTTGCACCGCGCTTTAGCCGTTTGGCTGGTGCTGGGGCTTGCCTGCTCTGGATTCCCTGTTTACGCAGCACCCCCTACTGGGGATGTATCCGTTGAGGGTAATTCTGCCGCCATGGAAAATATTGGTCGAGCCATGCAATCCCCTGATGCTCGACCCAGTAATGCGCCAACGCGAGGCGCTTTACGGAGTCAGCCAACAATCGTCTTGCCGGATATGGGTGATCCGGGGGGTGATGCCTTAAGTCGGGTGGACGAACGTAAGTACGGCGAGATGATCATGCGCCAAATTCGTCCAGATCCAGATTACTCAAATGATTTACCTCTTTATGATTTTCTGAATCAGATGGAGCGTCGCTTATTGCAGGCGGCCAAGAAATTACAATTAGGTGGTGCAAACGAGCAGGGCAGCGGCGCATATAACTTCGAGGTATTTGCAGTTAAAGACAGCAGCATTAATGCGTTTGCATTACCTGGAGGCTTTATCGGTTTTCATACGGGCTTGATCGTCAGTGCAGAATCAGATTCTGAGGTGGCTTCAGTTATGGGGCATGAAACAGGCCACGTATTGCAACGTCATCTGGCACGCCAGATGGATAAGCAAACCACCAACACGATGATTGCGATTGCCGGTATGGTGCTTGGGGCATTAGCAATGTCTCGCAATCCTCAGGCGGGTGCTGGCCTAATGCAGGGCGGTCAAGCGGTTGCCATCAATAATCAGCTTTCTTATTCAAGGGATGCGGAGCGTGAGGCTGATCGTATTGGCTTTCAGATTTTGGATGCCAGTGGATATGATGTCAATGGTGCGCCAGGCTTTTTCCAGCGCTTACAAAAAGCGACTGGCATTATGGATAAGGGTGTTCCTGCGTATGTGCGGACTCACCCTTTAACAACTGATCGTATTGCCGATATGCAGGATCGGGCTCGCACTGTGCCCGCTCGCAATGTGCCCAGTTCAGTAGAATTCTTTTTTATTAAAGCTCGAGCACGCATGGAGCAGGCGGGAAGCTCCAGTGGAATGTATGACTTAAAAAATACCTTTGACAGTTTGAGTAAACAGACACAAATTGGCAAACAAATGGAGGGTTTTTATGGCTTGGCACTCATCGCTCAGCGCCAAGGAAAATTAGATCTAGCTGAATCCAATCTTCAGCAAGCCCGAAACCTAGCTCAGAAAGCAAGTGCACCTGGATCGCCTATTCAGAGGCAGAGTTTATCGCTAGATATCACTGCATCTGAATTGGCTTTAGCTAAAGGCAAAGGTGAAGAAGCGCTTCAAATTGCTCAGACAACATTACGCGCATATCCTCAATCGTACGCAGCAGGTGCTGCAATGATTAATGCCTATCTGAAACTTGGCCGCACTAACGATGCAATTACTTGGTTAAAGGCGCGAACAAGATCTCAACCTAATGAAATTGTCTGGTGGAACTTGCTATCTAAGTCCTATGATCAAGCTGGTAATGTCCCAATGCGTCATTACGCGCTCGGCGAAAAATATGCTCTTGAGGGTGCTTGGCCATCTGCCATTGAGCAACTCCGCATTGCTCGCTCAGCTGGTGGTGCTGATTTTTACCAAGGCTCCAGTATCGATGCTCGTTTGCGTGAAATGCAAAGGCAATACCAAGATGAGCTCAAGGAGCAAGGCAAGCAGCCCCCAGGTTAAGGTTGCGGCGAGTTTTGGTAATGAAAGCGCGCGGCTAATTCTTGCGAATTTATGGGG
This sequence comes from Polynucleobacter sp. KF022, assembly GCF_027924105.1. NCBI lineage: Bacteria > Pseudomonadati > Pseudomonadota > Betaproteobacteria > Burkholderiales > Burkholderiaceae > Polynucleobacter > Polynucleobacter sp. KF022. The sequence continues at coordinate 1,636,920 of NZ_AP026972.1, read as the reverse complement.
TCTAAGGGTAATTGCTTTTCGTACCAAGACCAAGAGCCTCCAAAGCTACAAGCTTCTTCACGCAGCTTAGCCAGTTCAGAAAAATGATCTAGATCGTGATCGTGTAAAAGAGCAATAGTCTGAGATTCTTTTTTTAAAAAGGGTTTAGCACCTCCCCCATTATTGCTGCTGTCGTAAATCGTTTGATCTACTTTCCCAACAATATAAATATTTCCGTTTTCGTCACTTAAGGCTGAATCAGGGGTGATTGCGCTATTGCATTGGGTGAGTAATGCAAGACCGTGTTCATTTGGAATGATGCGCACAATCCAAGGAGTGGCAGTTAGGGTAATAAAAACACGTTGAGGGCCATTCTGAAAAAAGTATCTGCCAAGCTCATCGCATGCATAGTTACGCGCAATAAAATCATTTAGTGCAGCATGTTGAATAACTTGCCCTGGAAGCTGATTTTGCTGGGTAAATTCATCTCGCATCCGCCATTGGCCACGACGATCTAGGGCAAGCCAACCAAAGCAATCAGGCACATTAGGCCACTTCATTAGTGACCGAAGTACTTGATCATCCATAGATTTAATGCAAACCGTGTGGGGTTGATGGTGCGTCGAAGGTATTTTCAGTAGAGTGGCTTGCGTGTAAGTGCGCAATACGCCAACCCTGACTATCTTGTAATAGCACAAGTGTGATGTTGAGAAAAAACTCTGCTTCAACTTGGTCTGCACGCAAATGAACCGCTTCAGTGGTGTCATATACAGCGGCACCAAGTACGGAGTGACTAATACATGCAATCGGCTCTAGGAATAGCGGTTGTTTTGAAAGCAGTCGCTCCAGACCTTCACGAATTTCTGCATGGCCGCTTAGGCGATGTCCCTCAGGGAGAACGCAGGTAATGGAATCATCATCTAGCCAAATATCTAAAGCACTTTGAACATCGCGATGACTCAACGCATCTCGCCATGCCTCTACTACGTCATCTGCATTTTGAAAGAGTCTGGCAAGTTTAGGCATGGCTTACTTTTCCTGGGTTATGACTGGAGTGTATTCAGTGTAGCGAATACCTGGGCCGGCAAAATGTCATTTAAGCACTTGAGATGACCTAGGGGGCATTCCCTCTTATGGCATGGGCTGCAGGCTAGGTTTAGCCAAATGACCTTGGCTTTGTCCGATAGTGGTGGCGTATGAGCTGGATCGCTGGATCCAAAAATAGCGATCTGCGGAGTTTTGAGTGCTGCCGCAATATGCATTAAGCCCGAATCATTGCTGATAACGGCTTTACTCATGTCAAGCAAGGCAATAGCTTCATCCAGGGAGGTGTTGCCACACCAGTTGTGAATATGGGGATCTTGCTTTGCTAGGGTATGGATTTCTTGGGCAAGGGGATGATCGCCTTTGCTACCTAAAAGGACAACCTGATTGTTTGGATTGCCGGTAATTAAGCTTTCAGCCAATTGCGCAAAGTGACTAGTTGGCCAACGTTTAGTTGGGCCATATTCAGCGCCAGGGCAAATTGCATAGATATGTGCCTCATCAATTTGCACACTTTGTAACTTGGCTTTTACGGAATGATTAGCCGCTGCAGATACATTTAACTTTGGCGTCAGATTGCTGGTCGTCAGTGAAGCTTGCCCACCATTTAAAAGTTGACTTAACTGGAGGTAGTGATCGACCATTGGTGGGCGATTAATTTTGCTTGGATTATTTAGCGCTACGTTAATCAACCCAAAGCGAAACTCACCACGATAGCCAACACGGAAAGGAATATTAGCAAGCCAGGGAATTAGTGCTGATTTAAAACTATTAGGCAACACAAAACATGCCTGATATTTTTTTATTGCGAGCTTCTTTGCTAATTCTTTACGCAAGCCCCATTGCAATTGTTTGTGTTCAAATTTTGCCTCGATTACTTCATGCACTTCAGAGCAGGCTCGATAGATTGGTGCAACCCAAGTGCTGGCAAGTACATCAATATTTGAATCTGGGTATTGCGCTTTGAGGGATGCTAATAAAGGTTGCGTCATTACTGCATCCCCAATCCAGTTGGGGGCGATGATCAGAATACCGTGCATGTAATGTATCCCGACTCAGCGCCTCACCAGGAGGCGCTGATAAGGCTTAGTGACCGTGTGGCTCAGTGCCGGGAATGAGCTTGTACTCTGCGCCGCAATAAGGACACTTCGCTTCACCGGTTTTAGTGATATCTAGGAAAACGCGTGGATGCGAGTTCCAGGCTGGTGTTTTATTGGTAGGGCAATGCAATGGCAAATCCTTGCCGTCCACCATTACAACTTGAGCTTGAGTCATGTGCTATTCCTTAATTACTTAACGTAAGTAAGCCAAGATTTGTATTTATCGTTTCTGCCATACACCGCATCGAAATACGTCTTCTGAATTTTTTCAGTGATCGGACCACGCTTTCCATCACCAATCGTACGGTCATCCAATTCACGAATCGGAGTCACTTCAGCAGCGGTGCCGGTAAAGAATGCTTCGTCAGCAGAATAGACTTCATCACGAGTAATGCGTTTCTCACGCACTTCATAACCAAGGTCTTTAACGATCTGAATAATGGAATCACGTGTGATGCCATCCAAGCAAGACGCTAAGTCAGGGGTGTACACAATGCCATTGCGAACCATAAAGAGGTTTTCCCCGGAGCCTTCAGAAACGTAACCTTCGGTATCGAGCAATAAGGCCTCGTCGTATCCATTGGCGGTCACTTCTTGATTGGCCAGGATAGAGTTGATGTAGTAGCCAGAAGCTTTAGCGCGCACCAGGGAAGAATTCACAAAGTGGCGGGTAAAAGAGGAGGTTTTCACCCGAATACCCTTATTTAGGCCATCTTCACCCAGGTAGGCGCCCCATTCCCAGGCAGCAATTGAGGTATGAATACTGTTCCCTTTTGGGGATATTCCCAACTTTTGGGAACCAATAAAGATGATTGGGCGGATATAGCAGGCTTCTAGCTTGTTGGAATTTACCGTATCAATAATGCCCTTGGTGACCTCTTCGGGGCTGTAAGGCATGTTCATTTGGAAGATCTTAGTTCCGTTAAACAGGCGTTTTACGTGCTCTGGAAGTCGGAAAATGGCTGTTCCCTGGGGGGTTTTGTAGGCTCGGATGCCCTCAAATACGCCCATGCCGTAGTGTAGGCTGTGTGTTAACACGTGAACATTGGCCTCACGCCAAGGAATTAGCTTCCCATCAGTCCAAATAAAGCCATCGCGGTCGGACATCGACATTTTCTTTACCTTTTGTGTCTATTAAGTATCTATAAAAGCGGTTTTAGTAAGGCATCAGACCGGTAGATATTGGTCTTTCAGCCCAGAATGCATTTAAGTCCTTATTGTAGAGCAGGCAGGGCAGTCTGTCGGCTTGGATCCTTAGGGTAAATGGGTCGGAGCCTTTAGAATGGGATATTCCCATAAACCACCAAATTTACCCAAACTCATGCCGGAATCCTTATTTAAAGTTAAGCGTTTAAGCGAATTAGCCCAATCAGGTCAATTAAAGGGTAAGCGGGTTCTTATCCGTGCCGATCTGAATGTTCCTCAGGACGAGGCTGGAAATATTACTGAAGATACTCGTATTCGGGCATCAATGCCGGCGGTACAGATGTGCTTGGACGCTGGGGCAGCGGTAATGGTGACTTCACATTTGGGCCGCCCAACTGAAGGCGAATTTAAACCTGAAGATAGTTTGGCTCCGGTTGCTGACCGTATTGCGAGCTTGTTGAATCGTAAAGTTCCTTTAATCAGTGACTGGGTCAACGGCGGTTTTGAAGTAAGTCCAGGCGAACTAGTATTGTTGGAAAACTGTCGTCTCAATGTTGGTGAAAAAAAGAACAACGACGAGCTAGCAAAAAAGATTGCTGCATTGTGTGATGTCTATGTCAACGATGCATTTGGAACTGCGCATCGCGCTGAAGCAACTACTCATGGTGTGGCGAAGTTTGCTCCAATAGCTTGTGCTGGTCCTTTAATGGCTGCTGAGTTAGATGCACTAAGTCGTGCATTGGCAAGTCCAAAGCGTCCTTTGGTAGCCATCGTAGCAGGCTCTAAAGTTTCCTCTAAGCTCACCATCCTTAAGGCCTTGTCAGAAAAGGTGGATGAGTTGATTGTTGGGGGCGGTATCGCCAATACCTTTATGTTAGCTAAGGGCTTACCTATCGGCAAGTCACTTGCTGAACCTGATTTAGTTGATGAAGCTAGAGAAATTATGGAGCTCATGGAAAAGCGTGGCGCCCATGTACCTATCCCGGAAGATGTGGTTGTAGCAAACGAATTGTCTCCACTGGCTCGTGCAAACCGGGTACCTGCAGATCAAGTGGCAGAAGACGACATGATTTTGGATATTGGTCCAAAAACTGCAGCGCGTTTATCAATCATGCTTGCTCATGCTGGCACGATCGTGTGGAATGGTCCTTTGGGCGTATTTGAAATTGATCAGTTTGGTGGTGGCACCAAAATGTTAGCTGCGGCAATTGCACACTCACCGGCTTTCTCTATTGCTGGCGGTGGCGATACTTTGGCAGCTATCGCGAAGTACGGAATTGAGAACCAAGTAGATTACATCTCTACTGGCGGCGGCGCCTTCTTGGAGTTCCTTGAAGGCAAAACCTTGCCAGCCTTTGCAGTACTTGCTGAAAGAGCGAAAGACTAAATATGTTGAGAGCAACAAAGATCATTGCAACCCTGGGGCCCGCTTCTGAAAAGCCCGAAGTATTGCGTGACATGATCCGTGCTGGCGTCGATGTGGTGCGGATGAATTTCTCTCACGGCACTGTGGCCGACCATAAAGCGCGACATGATTTGGTACGCACCATCTCTGCTGAGGCAGGAAAAGAAGTGGGCATCATGGCTGACTTGCAAGGGCCTAAAATTCGCGTTGGTAAATTTTCGGAAAATAAAATTTTGCTCAAGGAGGGTGATAAATTTACTCTCGATGTAGCTTGTGAGCTTGGTGATCAAACCAAAGTAGGCCTTGATTACAAAGAGTTGCCGGGCGATGTCAAGCCGGGCGATCGCCTTTTGTTGAATGACGGCTTAGTTGTTCTTACCGTTGAGAGTGTTAAAGGCGGAGAGATTTTTACCGTTGTTGAGCAAGGTGGACCACTTTCTAATAACAAGGGCATTAATCGCGCCGGCGGCGGTTTAACTGCTCCTGCTTTAACTGAAAAAGATATTGCTGATTTAGATGCAGCGATTGCGATGGGCGTGGATTTCTTGGCAATTAGCTTTCCAAAAGATGGTGCCGACATGGCTTACGCGCGCAAGTTGGCGGATGCTGCTAGCGCCAAGTATGGCGTAGGTAAGGTGAGAACAATTGCTAAAGTAGAGCGTGCAGAAGCCATTGAGCCAGCTGCGCTGAAAAGCATTATTGCTGAGAGCGACGGAATCATGGTTGCCCGTGGTGATCTAGCGATTGAGGTGGGTAATGCTGCTGTACCTGCGTTGCAAAAACGCATGATTGCATGGGCGCGTGAAGCCGATAAATTTACCATTACTGCTACGCAAATGATGGAGTCTATGATCAATGCTCCAGTTCCAACGCGCGCAGAAGTGAGCGACGTTGCTAACGCGGTATTGGATGGTACTGATGCGGTGATGCTCTCTGCCGAATCTGCTGCAGGTATGTACCCTGTGCAAACTATCAAAGCAATGGCAGAGATTTGTGTTGAGGCTGAAAAATCAGATCGAGTGAAGCTTGATACCGATTTCCTAGATCAAACTTTTACTCGTATTGATCAAACGATTGCCCTTGGAGCTCTTTTCACAGCACATCATTTAAATGCTAATGCGATTGCAGCCTTAACAGACTCAGGCTCAACAGCAATTTGGATGAGTCGACATAATATTCATGTCCCTATCTTTGCATTGACATCTAAGATCGCTACACAGCGGGCGCTGAGTACTTATCGCAATGTCACTCCAATTGGCTTGGACTACACCAAGGATCGTGACACTGCGTTACAGGAAGTGGAAGCATGTTTGAAAAAGGTGGGTGCGGTCAAAAAAGGCGATACCGTTGTACTGACTTCTGGCGAACCGATGGGTGAGCCTGGTGGCACCAATACCCTCAAGATTATTCATGTGAAGTAGTTTGCATCTCTAACTATCTAATTTTTTACAAACCTTATTACTATTTATTAAGAGAACATCATGGCTTTAGTATCTTTAAGACAACTCTTGGATCATGCTGCTGAAAATGGTTACGGCCTACCAGCATTTAACGTCAATAACTTGGAGCAAGTGACGGCAATTATGGAGGCAGCGAATGAAGCTGACTCTCCAGTAATCATGCAAGCCTCTGCAGGTGCTCGCAAATATGCTGGCGAAGCATTCTTGCGTCACCTGATTTCTGCTGCGGTTGAAGCTTACCCACATATTCCAGTGGTGATGCATCAAGACCACGGTCAAAGCCCTGCGGTTTGTATGGCAGCAATTAAGAGTGGCTTTACGAGCGTGATGATGGATGGTTCATTAGAAGCTGACGGCAAAACAGTTGCTAGCTATGAATACAACGTAGATGTCTCTAAAGAGGTGGTGAAGTTTTCTCATTCCATTGGGGTTACGGTTGAGGCGGAATTGGGCGTATTGGGCTCACTAGAAACTATGCAAGGTGACAAAGAAGATGGTCATGGCGCTGACGGCAAAATGACTCGTGAACAGTTGCTGACTGATGTTGAGCAAGCCGCTGATTTTGTTAAGGCTACTCAGTGCGATGCTTTGGCTATTGCGATTGGCACAAGCCATGGCGCCTACAAGTTCAGCAAGAAACCTACGGGTGATATTTTGGCAATTGATCGTATCAAAGAAATTCATGCACGCATTCCGAATACTCATTTAGTGATGCATGGCTCTTCTAGCGTTCCACAAGAGTTACTTGCTGAGATTCGTGAGTTCGGCGGAGATATGAAAGAGACTTATGGCGTTCCTGTTGAAGAAATTCAGGAGGGCATTAAGAATGGTGTTCGTAAGATCAATATTGACACGGATATTCGTCTGGCAATGACTGGCGCAATTCGTCGTTACTTTATCGAGAACCCATCTAAGTTTGATCCACGTGATTATTTGAAGCCAGCTCGTGAAGCTGCTAAAAAAGTGTGTATCGCTCGTTTCCAAGCTTTTGGTTCTGCTGGTCAAGCATCCAAAATTAAACCGATTTCTTTAGAGAAGATGGCCGAGCTTTACAAGAGCGGCAAATTAACTCAAATTGTGAAGTGATTTAAACATGGACGCCTTGTACGCAACCTCCATTAAGTCATTGCCCTTGCTTTCTAAAGGCAAGGTGCGCGATGTCTATGCGCTAGACAATGACAAGCTATTAATGATTACGACTGACCGCCTCTCCGCATTTGATGTGGTCATGGGCGAGCCCATCCCTGAAAAGGGTGTGGTTCTCAATCAAATGGCTAATTTTTGGTTTGATAAATTAGCTTCCGTTATCCCCAATCACTTGACTGGAATTGATCCGGCGACTGTTGTGGCAGCAAATGAGGTAGATCAAGTTAAGGGTCGCGCTGTTGTGGCTAAACGCTTGAAGCCTATTTTGGTTGAGGCGGTAGTGCGTGGTTATTTAGCTGGCAGCGGCTGGAAGGATTACAAAGAAACTGGCAAGGTATGTGGAATTGCATTGCCAGCTGGTTTGGAAAACGCTCAGAAATTACCCGAGCCTATTTTCACTCCAGCAGCTAAGGCTGAATTTGGTCAACACGATGAAAATATTTCATTTGAAAAAGTGGTTGAGCTGATTGGTGAAAAGTTAGCTAATCAAATTCGTGAAGTCAGTATTCGTCTATATAAAGAAGCTTCCGAATTTGCAGCCACTCGCGGCATCATCATTGCGGATACTAAGTTTGAGTTTGGCTTAGATGCCAATAATCAATTGGTATTGATGGATGAGATCCTGACGGCCGACTCTTCCCGTTTCTGGCCTGCTGAGACCTACTATGTGGGCTCCAATCCACCTTCTTATGACAAACAGTTTGTCCGTGATTGGCTTGAAACAGCGATGGTGGATGGCAAGTTATGGCCCAAAACAGCCCCTGCACCGCAGTTGCCGGCTGATGTGATTGAAAAGACGGCTCAAAAGTATCGTGAAGCCCTTACTAGGTTAACTCAGGGATAATAGGGTCCCTAGAGGAATATTGAAGGTATTTGGAGAGGTAAATGAGCAAGAAACCAATTGTCGGAATAGTGATGGGATCCAATTCAGATTGGGATACCATGCAACACGCCGCTCAAATGCTTGAGCAATTTGGTATCGCTCACGAAGCAAAAGTACTCTCTGCGCATCGTATGCCTGATGATATGTTTCAGTATGCTGAAAAAGCCCAAGCTAACGGCTTACAGGCCATCATTGCTGGTGCGGGCGGTGCCGCGCATTTGCCGGGCATGCTGGCATCCAAAACAATCGTTCCGGTTTATGGTGTGCCAGTAGCTAGCAAATATTTGCGTGGCGAAGATTCTTTATATTCAATTGTGCAAATGCCTAAAGGCATTCCGGTCGCCACCTTTGCGATTGGTGAGGCTGGTGCAGCCAATGCCGCCTTGCATGTGATTGCTGGCTTGGCATTGCATGATGCAGATTTGGCTAAGCGTTTAGAAGATTTCCGTGCGAAGCAGTCTGATACCGCGCGCGCTATGAATTTGCCAGGATATTAATTACATGGCAGATCGCATGGAACCCATTTTGCCGGGTTCATATTTAGGAATATTAGGTGGCGGTCAATTGGGTCGGATGTTCACACAAGCCGCTCAAGCAATGGGCTATAAGGTTTGTGTTTTAGATCCCGGTGCTGATAGCCCAGCAGGCTCTATTGCAGAAAAATTCATTCGAGCTGATTACACAGATTCTGCTGCCTTAAAAGAAATGGCTGCTCTTTGTCCCTCGGTTAGCACAGAGTTTGAGAATGTTCCTGCCCAAGCTTTAGATGAGTTAGAGGCTTTGGGTGTATTTGTCGCACCACGAAGCAGCTGTGTCTCCTTGGCACAGAACAGGGTGGCTGAGAAAAAGTTTCTAGCTACCTGGAAATCAGAAACAAATATTGGCCCAGCACCTTATGCTGTTGTTGAACATGATGCTGATATTACCCATATTCCAGCCGATTTATTTCCAGGAATATTAAAGACAGCTCGTATGGGTTATGACGGTAAAGGTCAAATTACTGTTTACACGGCAGCGGATTTGCCGGCTGCCTGGGCGGAATTAAGCAAGGTTCCTTGTGTATTAGAAAAGCGCATGGATTTGGATTTTGAAGTATCTGCTTTAGTTGTGCGCGGATACGATGATTCAGTGGTTGCTTATCCAGTTTCACAAAATATTCACCGTGATGGTATTTTGCACACCTCTACTGTGCCAGCGCCATCATTAAAGCCCGCACAAGAAAAAAAGATTGTAGAAGCAGCAAAAGCGCTTATTCGCAAAATTGATTATGTTGGTGTTCTCTGTGTTGAGTTTTTTGTCCTCAAGAATGGCGATATCGTCGCTAATGAAATCGCTCCTCGCCCACATAACTCGGGACACTACACGATGGACGCTTGTGTTAGCAGTCAATTTGAGCAACAAGTGAGAGCAATGGCCCGCCTACCTTTGGGTGATACACGTCAACTAGCGCCAGTCTCGATGTTGAACTTATTAGGCGATCTTTGGTACGAGGGTAGCGAGGATCAACCAAAGGAACCCGCTTGGAATAAAGTGCTCTCTCATTCTGATGCTAAGTTGCATTTGTATGGAAAGTCTGAGCCTCGCATGGGCAGAAAAATGGGTCACATCAATTGCCTGGGCGAAGCTCTAAATGAAGCCCGCCAAAATTGCTCAGCCGTTGCTACCGAATTAGGGATCGAGCCCTAGAAATGTCCAGCGACAGTACGCTACTGCAATCTTCCGCAGTCATGAGCGAAGCAGTGCAAACTTTGCGTGATGGTGGTCTAGTCGCCTTTCCGACTGAGACTGTTTATGGATTGGGTGCAGATGCTAAAAATACTGAAGCCATAAAGAAGATTTTTACTGCCAAGGGCCGCCCTTCGAATCATCCGCTGATTGTCCACTTAGCTGCACCAGATAAATTCGATCAGGCACAGATAGATTGGGTGCCGATATTGGCGCCTTGGGCAAGAGATGTATCAGAAGAAGCTTTAAAGCTGATCAATGCATTTTGGCCAGGACCTCTAACGCTGGTCTTCAAAAAAGATAAAAGTGTTTTAACGGCTTTAACTGGCGGTCAAGATACGGTAGCAATTCGTGCACCATCACACCCTATTGCCAAAGAGCTATTGCGTAAATTTAAGGGCGGCGTTGTAGCTCCATCAGCCAATCGCTTCGGTAAAGTGTCGCCAACCAGTGCTGCAGATGTTCGCCATGAATTTGAGGGCATGCTCGATTTGATGGTTTTAGATGGCGGTGATTGTGAGATAGGTATTGAGTCAACCATTATTGATTTGTCTTCAGGCGACAAGGCAGTGTTGCTCAGGCCTGGTGCAATTACGCCAAGCGAGATCTTCGCTAAGACGGGTGTAAAGGTATATCTGCCTGGAGAACTACAAGATTCAGCGCAAGAGCTTCCTAAGGTATCTGGAAGTCTCAAAGCCCATTACGCGCCAACGACACCTTTGCGTTTATATGCTCCCGGTCGCGTCTTAGATGCCTTAAGCGAATTTCCCGACATTAAATCTCGTGTTGCTGTAGCAGTATGGGATTCTGACTCTTCCTTGGGTGACGATGGGCATCCTTCTGCTCACTTTGAAGAGGTTGAAGTTCCGAGTGATAGCGCTTCCTTCGCTAGTCGTCTGTATCGCTCATTGCGTGATTTGGATCAACAGGGCTGGGACTTAATTTTATTCCCTGAGCCGCCAGCGGGTGAGGAGTGGGACGGTGTTAGAGACCGACTTCAGCGTGCTTGCTTTGGTTCTGGCCCATCTTCCAGTAACCAAGTTAGCAACTGATCGTGCGCTTCAAGACCTCTCCAGGCATTGGGGTGGTTAATAAAGGAAGTCACGGCGTACATTTTTCCGGATTTACTTAAAACATAGCCCGAGATTGCGCGCACGTCTACTAGAGAGCCAGTTTTAATTCTCGCTTCAGGCTTTTTCTTTAGATGTAAAAACTTACGAAGTTGACCCATTAAACGATTGCGCATGGTGCCATCAGTTCCTGCAATCGGGAGGCTGTTATAAAACACTTCTGCTACAGGAAGATTACGAGCGGTTAAGAGCAGTTGGTTCATTTGCTCAGCGGAGATAGCCTCAGTGCGAGATAGACCGGACCCATTTTCGATAATCAAGTCCGTAAAATTTAGACCGTTTTGCTTGAGCCAACTCTGAATGACTTGATCGCCATTAGCAGTTGTTGCGGGCTTACCCATTTTCTCGAGAGCAAGTGTGAGCAGAACTTGGCGTGCCATGACATTGTTGGAGTATTTATTGATGTCTACAACATCATCGGCCAGCTTAATGCCTTCGAACTGCAGTAATAGACGCGCTGCCAGTGGTACGCTGCCATCCTTGCCAATAGGGGGTTTAGTCCAAGTGCCACCCGCTAACTCCCAGGCGGCCGCAAAGCCTTGGGTTAAGAAAGTGTTGGCATCTAAAGCAACAATGTTGAAGTTCACGCCCTTGCAAGAGCTTGGAAAGGCTCCGGAGAACTGGGCCGTTAAAGTTTGATCGGTATTGCTAGCTCCCTCAGGCTCTAAGCTAAAGCGAATATTACTTTTCCAGCTATCGCAGGCACGATCTACTAACTGCATTTGATTCACAACCTTTAGTTGTGAGAGCGCGGGGGTATAGCTGATATCAATGAAGTCTGCGGTGCGTGACTTACCCAATTGAAACGAGAGAGTGCGGAAAGCGTATAGCAGTGGATCTGGCGGAACGTTGTAGGCGCGTAAGGCCTCGCCATCAATCGTGTTGTGCTCCATGACACTCGGCGCATAGGCGCTACGGTCAAAAAATAAATTACCGTCTATTTTTTGAATGCCAAGACCTTGTAGCTCCTTCATCATCTTAGCAAGCTCTTCAGGAATAAGCTTAGGATCGCCCGTACCTTGCAAATACAAATTACCTTTTAATGTGCCTTGGCGAATAATTCCATCGGTATAAATATTAGTGCGCCAACGATAATGAGGCCCCAAAATATCCAAGCCACTCAAAGTGGTCAGCAGCTTCATCGTTGAGGCGGGGTTCATGACCGCTTCCGAACGCCAGCCTAGAATATTTTTAGAAATATGCTTTCCTGAGCGTCCAGTCTCAATCTCTATTACTGAGATGCTGATGGCATCTTTGGGGATCTGGTTACGCTCAAGACTGCTAGTTACTGCTTTAGGAATATCAATTGGAGCAGCATTATTCGCAGCAGCACTGGAACTGGCAAGCCAGAAAAGGGCCGCTATTAAAGCGGGGTAATAAAGAAAATAAGAGCGCATTCCTCATAGGATAAACCCACCTTATTTAGGATTCTGAGTATTTGGATTGATACCCCGCAATAATTTGATTTTGCTGCATCAGTAATTGAGTAAATTCTTCGATCCTGAGGTGTAAATTACCCTTTTGCTCAAGCCCGGCACAGGCCTGAATAAACGATTTAGCCTGCAGTAGGTGGGCACCGCCTTTTACCTTATGAACCAGGCCAGTGAAAATCGCTTCATCACATTGATTACCTCGTAATATTTCAAGAGCTTCATCATGAACCTTTTTAAACTCATTCAAAATGACCAATATATGATCTGGATTTTGTTTGAGTAGGTTTGCAAATACATCAAATGAATATTCCCCGTCAGGACTGTCTAGCACATCCCCCTCAACAACTTCTTGTACTGAGAAGTGGCGTGTTAATTCATTTTCTAGAATCATTAAACTCAATGGCTTAATGAGGACGCTATTCATGCCGGCAGCAAAGAACTGATGGCGTGAATCCAGCGCGTAAATATCTGCGGTCACACCGATGATCACCAGATCGCGATGTCCAAGATTGCGGATGCGCTTAGCCAGTTCTGAGCCCTGCATGCCAGGTATAGATTGATCTGTAAGTAAAAGGTCGAAATTGGATTGAGTAATTAAATCTAGGGCGGTGTGTGCGTTATCGCAAACCACGGCTTCAATACCTAGGGCTTCTAGCTGCAAGGAAATAATTTGCCTACTAGCGGGATGATCCTCTACCACTAGGGCACGTAGGGAGGGGTTGGATTTATTCTGGGATCTAAAGACTAGTTTTTTGGAGGGAGGGGTGTGATTGCTTGTTAACTCCTGTCTGGATGAGGCTATGCTGGTGCGAGGTAATGCTATTGAGAAATGAATATTGCTACCAAATCCTGGTGCGCTATCAAAAAACAACTGACTGCCCATGGAGTGAACCAAGTGATTGGTGATAGTGAGCCCAAGACCAGTTCCATTATGTTGCTCAGTAGTGCCTGGAATTTGCTCAAATGCCTGTAAAGCAAGCTCGATATCCTCAGATCCCATACCAACACCAGTATCAATTACCCGAAATTCAATTAATTGCCCTGCATGGTCATCTGCTAAAACGCTAATGGAGAAATAAATTTCTCCATGCTCGGTGAATTTAATGGCATTGCTAATGAGGTTTTGCAGGATTTGCCGAAGCCGAAGTGCGTCGATCATCAGCACTTGTGCAATTCGAGAATCTTTCGATGTGTGAAGCGTAAGATTTTGAATTTTGGCAACGGCTGAGAATGCTGAATCAATATCGTCAATTAAAGTGTTGAGACAGCAGGGCTCTAAATTTAGAGTCAGCTTTCCTGCTTCTATTTTGGAAAGATCTAAAACCTGATTTAAGATGCCTAAGAGTGACTCGGCTGATGAATGGGCGCTTTTGAGTAATGCCTTTTCATTTTTAGGGAGTGGGCTATTGAGCAATAGCTCTTGTACTCCTAAGATAGCATTCATGGGTGTACGAATTTCATGGCTCATCGTAGCTAGAAATGACGATTTCGCCGCATTTGCTTTTTCTGCAAGCTCTTTAGAGTTCATGAGGCTTTTAGTTTCTTGTGTATGCAGTTGATTTTTTCTCTTCATATGCCAAAGCAACATCATCCCGCCAATTAAAGCTGTCAAGGCAGACACCCAGGCAAGTTTTGAGTGGATGGAGTCTGTATTTTGATCAAAATCTTCACTTGAGTGAATTGCAAAGAGATTGCGCGACTCTATGGGATCCAAGTGATTAAGAAAATTCTCAAGAACTCCATGTAAGGCCTCGTTCTGATGGGCAATAAGCCAGCGATATGCAAATGGTTCGCGGCTATATAGACCATTTAATTGCAATTGCTGACCATATGCGCTTTGAATCAGTCGTTGTGCAAGTCGAATTGGTAAGACGAGCGCTTCAATATCATTTTTAAGTAGGGCCAATATTAGGTTATCCGCATAACTAGAAATCTTGGCTTGTGGGTGTGCGGGTAATGGTGGGTTTTCATAGCCACGATCGAAGTAAGCAATATTGATGGATTCAATAGACATATCGCTTTTTGAACGCTTAGTCAGAATGGCATCATGACCCCAAAAGATTGCCTCTGATAGAGAGCCGAACCTCAGATATTCGTCATCCAGGGCTGGCGGATCAATAATGAAGTCGACTTCCCCGCTGGCGAGATGTTGCAAACCCTCCTGATCGCTCTTGCGCCATTTAGGTAGAAATTCTTGCTTAGTAAATTCACTGAGCTTACTCAAAAGACTATGAAAAATACCAACCTCACCTTTTTCATTGGGTCCTAAATAAGGAGCGTACTTTTCATGAATGCTAAAACGTACTACAGGATGTGCATCGACCCACCTTTGCTCAACCGAATTCACCAATTTGGCATTGGCGTTGCTCATTAACCCATTGAGGAGAATAAAAAAAGCAATATGGGCGATAGATCGACGCATGCTGGTTTAGCTTTCGATAATGTTGTTCATGCGGCAAAATAAAATGAGGTCGGCAATATTGTTTATGCCAAGTTTGTCAAAGACTCTAGTCTTGTAAGTGGCCACCGTCTTATTGCTGATATGCAACATATCGGATATCTGTTGATTGGTGTTGCCCTTACCTAGATATTTCATGACCTGTAATTCACGATCAGAAATTAGTGCGAGCTTATCGTTGTCACTTAATGAGCTATTTCCATTTTTGCCATGAGTAAAAAAGTTATAGCCTTGAGAAATGGCAACGCAGGCAGCCAAAATGACATCTGCCCCTGCAGTTTTATTAACAAAGCCGTGACCGCCTAATGAGCGCACTCTGCCGCCATATACGGCCTCATCCATGCTGGAAAGTACCAGCATACGAACGTCGGGATACATCAGCCCGATGCGACGAATAACATCAAATCCATCGGTCTTGGGCATATCCAAATCCAGAATCACCATGTTGGGATTTACTTCCTTCATAGATCTAAGGCACTCTTCGCCGTTCTGAGCTTGTCCCGCAATTTCAAATAACAACTGGTCCTGCAACATACTTTTAAGCGCCATCAACATTGCTGGATGGTCGTCTACCAACATCACGCGTTTTCTCATTACTTGTCTCCATTAGGGTTTAGGTGTTGATGAGGGTGCAGCGAAAAAATGGCTTTAGCGATACGGCTATCATTTATTTGAAGCATTTGGTGGCGGCTGACTGGCGCCATCATGATTCCGCCATATGCGTGGTCAGCAATGAGGGTTGAGGCTCTCTCCAAATCTTTGACTAAGCCAACATTCCTTGCGTAAATTTGTGTTGGCAAGTAAGGTGACTGCCTTAGTAGGGAGAGCGCATTACTTTCTAGATTGTGTTCACGTACTTTGCTCATATCAATATGAACCCCGTCCAATTGCATCTCAGCAATCCAATGCAACTCCTCAGCACTTCCGCAGAAATTTAAGAAATGTAGCAAGACTCCAAGTCTTCGTAAGCGAAGCAAACCTTCTTTAAAGGAATCAACATTTGCGGAGTCTGGAATGGATTGAAGACCAATCGCCAACAAGCCAACCGGCAAGCGGGAGTTCAAAATCAATTCACTCATTACATCTACATAGCCACTTGAAGCTATGGTATGGGTTGGTATTGGCAGAATTCCGGGGATAAAGCGACCACTGCGATACCAATAGGCAACGGTGTCTAGACCTTCCATAAAAAGGCGTAATAGCTGCATGTCTGAGGCATTCAGCAGCGGTCTAAATAAAGATCCTGTCAGTTTTGTTCCCTTGCAGTTAAAAATGGGTTCATGACTAATCGCTTGTCGTTTAGACCAGGATTGGTGTTCTTCGAGGGCTTGGCTGCTAAGGCCAAGCCAGGGGTCGCCATAGGCGTCTCGTACTTCGTGGAAGGGTTTGTTCTTCCATGCCTTTACAAGCGTGTACAGCCGGGATTTCGGGCTCATCAGCATTCTCCAATCGGTGACTGTCCAGTCTAGGCAGGACAGATTGGAGCGGTAAGGGCTTTAGGCTGATTTATCTGTAGGAAATGACCTACTAGCCTTTCCCAATTATAAAAAGGGGCTAAATCCTTAAAGAATTTATGGTGATCCACCCTTGAAATACTGAGAATGAGACCTATATAATCAGCACTCCCTACACGCGAGTGCTAAAAAGGTCATTTAATCTTAAATTACCCCAAAACTCCGTGTAATGAGATTTTAAGGCTTTGATTTATATAGTTTATTTAAATAGTTAATACTTACTAACATAGGAGAAGAGATGAATTTGCGTCCCTTACATGATCGCGTAATCATCAAGCGTTTAGATCAAGAATCAAAAACTGCTTCCGGAATCATCATTCCTGACGCTGCTGCAGAAAAACCTGATCAAGGTGAAGTTTTGGCAGTAGGTCCAGGCAAACGTGATGACAGCGGCAAATTAAACGCGCCTGACGTCAAGGTAGGCGATCGCGTTTTGTTTGGTAAATATGCAGGTCAAACAGTAAAAGTTGACAGCGAAGAACTCATCGTGATGCGTGAAGACGACATCATGGCTGTTGTACAGAAGTAATTTCGGCATCTAAGAGAGGAATTTAATCATGGCAGCAAAAGACGTTGTATTTGGAGATAGCGCCCGCACCAAGATGGTCGAAGGCGTAAACATTCTTGCTAATGCAGTGAAAACAACTTTGGGACCAAAAGGTCGCAACGTGGTGATTGAGCGTTCATTCGGTGGACCAACGATTACTAAAGACGGTGTATCCGTAGCAAAAGAAATCGAACTCAAAGACAAGCTCCAGAACATGGGTGCGCAGATGGTAAAGGAAGTTGCTTCTAAAACTGCTGACATCGCTGGTGACGGTACAACTACCGCTACTGTTTTGGCTCAGTCCATCGTCCGCGAGGGTATGAAATATGTAGTTTCAGGTCATAACCCAATGGACTTAAAGCGCGGTATCGATAAGGCTGTTACAGCTGCAATCGAAGAGCTCGCCAAAATTAGCAAGCCTTGCACAACCACTAAAGAAATTGCTCAAGTAGGTTCAATCTCTGCAAATAGTGACCACAGTATTGGTCAGCGTATTGCTGAAGCAATGGAAAAAGTAGGTAAAGAAGGTGTTATTACTGTTGAAGATGGCAAGTCTTTGGAAGACGAGCTCGAAGTAGTTGAAGGTATGCAGTTTGACCGTGGCTATCTTTCTCCATACTTCATTAACCAACCAGAAAAACAAGTTGCCGTACTGGAAAGCCCATACGTTCTCTTGTTTGATAAGAAGATAGCCAACATCCGTGATTTGCTCCCAGTGCTTGAGCAAGTAGCCAAATCTGGTCGTCCATTGTTGATCATTGCAGAGGATGTTGAAGGTGAAGCTTTGGCAACTTTGGTTGTGAACAACATCCGCGGCATTATCAAAACCTGTGCTGTTAAGGCTCCTGGTTTCGGTGATCGTCGTAAAGCAATGTTGGAAGACATCGCAATTTTGACTGGCGGCACAGTGATTGCTGAAGAAATTGGCCTCACACTCGAGAAAACAACTCTTGAGCACTTGGGTCAAGCTAAGCGTATCGAAGTAGGCAAAGAAAACACCATCATCATTGATGGTGCTGGCGATGCTAAAGCTATTGAAGCTCGCGTGAAGAACATTCGTGTTCAGATCGAAGAAGCTACTAGCGACTACGATAAAGAAAAATTGCAAGAGCGTGTAGCTAAGTTGGCTGGCGGTGTTGCAGTGATTCGTGTTGGCGCTGCTACTGAAGTAGAAATGAAAGAGAAGAAAGCTCGTGTTGACGACGCATTACATGCAACTCGCGCAGCTGTTGAAGAAGGTATTGTTCCTGGCGGCGGCGTAGCATTGATTCGCGCAATGCAAGGTATCAAGGGATTGAAAGGCGATAACGCTGATCAAGACGCTGGTATCAGCATCGTATTGCGTGCTATGCAAGAGCCATTGCGTACTATTGTTAGCAACGCCGGTGAAGACGCAGGTGTGGTTGTTAATGCTGTTCAGGCAAGTAAAGGCAATAATGGCTACAACGCAGCTACTGGTGAATACGGTGACCTCGTTGCACAAGGCGTTATTGACCCAACCAAGGTAACTAAAACTGCGTTGGTAAATGCAGCTTCTGTTGCTGGTCTCTTGTTGACCACTGATTGCGCGATTTCTGAAGCGCCAAAGGATGAGTCTGCTGGTGGCGGCATGCCTGATATGGGCGGCATGGGTGGTATGGGTGGCATGGGCGGCATGATGTAATAGCCTCACCCCTCCAGCTAGCTTGCTGTAGAAACAAAACGCCTGGTTCAAAAGACCAGGCGTTTTTTATTTGTTATAGTCAATTTTTAATAAATAACTAAAAGCACTTTTTAATAGTGACAGTATGAGCAATACCCCATCTTCCCTTATTACAAAAATTATTCAGGTAGTTCGTGAGAATAAGCTGGAGGAGACTCAGGATTTAATAACGGCAGCTTTTCAAGAGGGCCCTGATAATAAAGATCTGTTATTTCAAATCGGCCTTAGCTGTGCCCAAAATAACCGACTCTCTGACGCGCAACTTATTTTTGAGAAATTACAAACACTCATTCAAAATGATTACAAAATTTCATTCAATTTAGGTCTTTTACGCTCAATGCAGGGGGATTACCTGGGGGCAATTAGTGCATACGATCAAGCCTTAAATATTAAGCCAGATGATGCAGATACGTTAGTAAACAAAGGGTCTACTTTTAATGAGCTCAGACATTATAAGAAAGCACTTGAATCTTTAGATGCTGCTATTAGGATTAATTCAGCAATACCGGAAGCTTGGTTAAATAAGGGAGTTGCCTTAAATCATCTAGAGCGCTATCAGGAGGCGATTGGTGCCTATGATGAGGCTATTAAATTAAATCCAGCATATTTTGAGGCTTGGTCAAATCGCAGCATTCCCTTAAAAAATTTAAAGCAATATGTACAGGCCTGCGAATCCTGCGATAAGGCATTGAGTTATCAGCCAGATTATTCAATGGCTTGGTTTAATAAGGCAGATGCACTGCATGATTTAGAAAAATATGAAGATGCCTTAATTTGCTATGAGCGCGCATTAAGCTATAAACCAGAGCACGCAGAGGTTTGGGCAAATAAAGCGGTGCTTTTATATGCCCTTAAGAGGTATGAAGAGGCATTGTTTTGTTACGACAAAGCTCTTAGTTATAAGCCTGATTACTATGAGGCCTGGTCAAATAAGAGTGTGGCCCTCTTGACGCTAAAGCGCTATGAGGAGGCTCTATTGAGTTGTGAAAATGCACTTAATATTTCACCAGAATACTCTGAAGCTTGGGCGAATAAAGCAGTTATATTACAAATGCTCAGGCGTTATGAGGAGGCCTCTTCGTCATACGACAAGGCTCTATCGCATAAAACTGATATTGCTTGGGCTTTCGGAGATTCTCTACATTTAAAACTCAAACTCGGTATTTGGAAAAATCACCAAGAAAATATTGAGCTTTTAAAAAATAAACTCCGCTCTCATGAAAAAGCAACAACCCCTTTTTCTGTGCTATCGCTAATTGATGACAGTGCTACGCATCTAGAGGTTGCAAAAATATATGCAAAAGAAAAGTTTCCTGCTAACCCTGCGTTGGGAGAAATTCTGAGCCACCAAAAAAATAAGAAAATTCGTCTGGGATATTTTTCCGGTGATTTTTGTGAGCATCCAGTTTCTTATTTAACTGCAGAGCTTTTTGAATTGCACGATAGAAATTTATTTGAGGTTTATGCATTTTCATTAAAGCCTGCTCCCGCAACAGATTCAATGAGGCCTCGCTTAATTAATGCATTTGATCGCTTTATAGATGTCTCGTCCATGTCGGATGTGGAGGTTGCTAAATGTGCTCGCGAGTTAGGAATAGATATTGCCATTGATTTATCAGGCTTGACTGAGGACTCTAGGACTGGAATTTTTTCTTATAGAGCCGCTTCAATACAAGTGAACTACTTGGGATATCCAGGCACGACTGGTGCAGATTTTATGGATTACATCATTGCGGATGGTGTTGTCATTCTAGAAATAAGTCGTGAACTCTATACTGAAAAAGTGGCATATCTCCCCGATACCTATATGGTTGACGATTCTTCCAGGGTGCCGTCCAAGAAGGTATTTCATAGGCAAGAACTTGGACTGCCTGAACAAGGCTTTGTATTCGGTTGCTTTAACAACAGTTATAAATTTAATTCGGACGTAGTTCAAAGTTGGGCAAGAATTTTATCTCGGGTTACAGATAGCGTTATTTGGATTTCTGAAAATAATTCGACGTTTAAGAAAAACTTACAGTACGAGTTTGAAAAACTGGGAATAGACCCAAAGCGAGTGATATTTGCCTCAAAAGTCGATTCGATGAGGGATCATTTGTCTCGTATTGCCTTGGTTGATCTATTCTTAGATACGAGTCCATATAATGCGCATACCACTGCATTAGACGCATTAAAGGCGGGGGTTCCGATTATCACGAAAATTGGAAATGCCTTTGCTAGTAGGGTGGCCGCCAGTCTGTTGAAGGCTATCGAACTACCTGAGCTTGTAACGCACACGTCACAAGAGTATGAAAACTTGGCTGTTGATTTGGCGTTAAATCCACAAAAGCTAGGGGAAATAAAGGAGCGCTTATCTTGTAACCGTTTGTCAGCGCCATTATTCAATACCGCATTGTTTACGAAAAATATAGAGACAATTTTTTCTAGAATGCACGATCGTTACCTACGGGGCCTCTCCCCTGATCACTTAATGAATAATTAAGTTTTCTTGATGATTTAATTGGAAATAAAAAAACCGCCCGTAGGCGGTTTTTGTTTACTCTGATATTGGCTTGTTATTCAACAGCCTTGACCATCTCCTCAACAACCTTCTTCGCATCATCGAAGACCATCATGGTTTTACGGGCGAAGCCTGTTTTACTATTGGAAACAATAATTTAAGAGCAAGTAATTAAAGAATATAAAAAACCATATCCGTACGATTAATAATAAAAAACACCCATGAGCTAAGTGTAAATAGGCCAGAAAAAGGCCAGAAAAAGAATAGCACAATAGCTACTTAACTAAGTACTAATAAGTATTCATGGCGGCTCTGTAGAGCAGATTTCATCTGTATTACAGATGAATTAGGGGGCTTTTGCGATTTCCTGGAGACTTACTTTCATGGAGATGCTTTTCAGCTTAAGTTATAAGTGGCCTCATTTACTCTGGCATACACATACTGTTATATGTTGCTAGATGCCATTAAAATAGACATCTTTACATCTAACTCAATAATAGTGAAATTTATAGATGAAATATATTCCAAGTTACTTTGGCATGATAAATACAAAGAAATCTAGCCTCTATACCTATCATGCAGTCGAATCTTTTTTTGAAAAAACTGATTTTGATCTATCTCGAGGAGATAGGTTTTATTTGATTGATAATGACAACAGCCTTTTAAAATTACCAGAGAACTCAATAGGTAAATGTGTTGTCATTAAAAATAAAGAACAGAAATCATTTGCTCAAAACGTAAACTCGATTCTCTCTATTACTCTTCAGAATGATGTTCACTTGATTTTTTTAAATAATGACATTATTTTTACCCGTGATTGGCTACCTCCTCTTTTGCAATCTGATGCCGTTATTACCTTGCCATGTTGTAACCAATATGAGGTATTTAAAAATGGTGAATTTTCGTTAGATGTAGCAATGGATCTAAAAGATTTTATTGGACATGAAAAATCTTTTGAAGAAATTATTGCCTGGCGACGTAAGGAGAGATTAGGGCCAAAATACATGTATTCTCATTTTTTACCATTTTATTGCTTTAGATTACCTAATGCTGTTGCTTCAAAAGTGGGTCTATTTGACGAGGGTTTTGGAAGGGGTGGGGCAGAAGATATTGATTATCGAATTAGAGCTAATTTAAATGGATTTGAAGTTGCTATTGCTTTGGATTCCTATGTGCTTCATTTCATGGGGAAATCAACTTGGAGGGGCGCAGAAACTCCCGAGCAAACTGAAGAGAGAAATAATATATATAAAAAGGAATTTGTAAAAAAGTGGGGTGAAAAATTAACTAATATTTTTCTAAATCCTTCTAATGCGGAATTTGAAATAAAAAAACATTCACTCGAGCACGAGTGGATTAATAAAAAATATAAAACTATTATTGAAAAGTGTTTACCGACATAAATATCTTATCGGCATCTATTTCTGGTTAGCACTAACGCAACCTCTGCCTTACAGCTAGGGTAGCTTTCAGACCTCTAAGGTGGGATAGTTTCAAGTAATTTTTCCTGCAGCTACTAAAAAGTCAAAATTAGTGGGCCCAAATTAAATTTAATCTGATAGAGCTGTATTCTAAAGTTAAATTTTTGGTTTTCTTCCTCTTGAGCGTAATTTCCTGCACATAGCGCTCTATAACGTCCTTAAACAGGGTTCTTTCGGCTAGGGCTATGTTGGTATAGCTGCCTTTATCAATCTCGGCTTCAATCTGCCTCGCCCAGCGCTGAGCATCTTCTTTAGATTGGAATGATTTACTGACGGGCTGCTGCCCCTTGCGTTGAACACGGGCTTGCCACTTCCCGTGTCTATTCCTAAATGTTGCCATCTTCTATCCCTCGATTAGGACAGATTTAGGCCTTTCACATTCTTTTTTACTTTCAAGCTTTATCTAGTAAGGCTTTCCCACTTTATTCAACAGCCTTGACCATCTCCTCAACAACCTTCTTCGCATCACCGAAGACCATCATGGTTTTATCCATGTAGAAAAGTTCGTTATCTAGGCCAGCATAACCGGCAGCCATAGAGCGCTTATTAACAATGATGGTTTTGGCTTTAAAGGCCTCTAGGATTGGCATACCAAAGATTGGGCTACCTGGAGTGCGAGCTGCTGGGTTAACTACGTCGTTAGCACCAAGCACCAAGACTACGTCGGCTTGACCAAAATCACTATTGATATCTTCCATCTCGAATACTTGATCGTAAGGAACCTCAGCTTCAGCCAATAAAACGTTCATATGACCAGGCATACGACCGGCAACTGGGTGAATAGCGTATTTCACAGTAACACCATGGTGAGTTAACTTTTCAGTTAATTCTTTCAAAGCGTGCTGAGCGCGAGCAACTGCAAGGCCATAGCCTGGAACAATAATCACAGTATCTGCGTTTTCCATCAAGAAAGCCGCATCTTCGGGTGAGCCTGTTTTGTAGTTCTTAGGGCCGCCATCATCGCCGCCACCTGTAGCAGCTTCTGCGCCAAAGCCCCCAAGCAATACAGCCAAAATAGAGCGGTTCATCGCCTTACACATAATGTAAGACAGAATTGCACCTGATGAGCCTACGCAGGCACCTGCAATAATCAATACGGGGTTGTTTAAAGTAAAGCCAATACCTGCAGCTGCCCAGCCAGAATAACTATTGAGCATCGATACAACCACTGGCATATCGGCGCCGCCGATAGGGATAATCAAGGTCACCCCCAATACCAAAGCGATCGCACACATTGCCAAGAATGCTGCATGGCTATCACCCATATAGTAGGCAATACCAGCACCAACCATTGAGACGGCTAAAAGGAGATTGAGCAAATGTTGGCCAGCAAAGCTGACGGGTTTGCCGCTGACCTTACCAGATAACTTACCGAATGCAATCACAGATGCAGTAAAGGTGATGGCACCAATAAATGCACCAATAAAGAGTTCGATCTTTTGTGCGCCAGTATGGTCGTGTGCAGGATTAAATACCGCAGCAATCGCGATCAATACAGCTGACAAACCAACGAAGGAGTGCATTAAGGCCACCAGCTCAGGCATCTTGGTCATTTGCACACGCTTGGCAGCAATGATGCCAATAACAGCGCCGCCAACAATTGCAGCAATGATTAATGAAAATACAGGCTTGAAGTCTGGAATCATGAATGTTGTGATCACAGCAAGCAGCATGCCAATCATGCCGAAGGTATTACCTTGGCGTGAAGTGGTTGGTGAAGACAGGCCACGCAAAGCGAGGATGAACAACACCGATGAGATGAGATAAGAAATAGCGGTTATGTTTGACATAGTTTTGTTCTCTATATAGGTCTTGTTCTAGGTTTATTTAGTTCCAGCCGCATCAGCCTTAGGGGCTTTTTTCTTGAACATTTCAAGCATGCGACGGGTGACCATAAATCCACCAAAAATATTGATAGATGCGAGAAATACAGCAACTGCACCAATGATGCTGGTGAGGGTAATTTCATCGCCACCGATGACTTCAGTTTGAAGCAATGCGCCAACGATGATGATGCCGGAGATGGCATTGGTTACCGCCATAAGAGGTGTATGAAGTGCAGGGGTAACGTTCCAAACTACGTGATAGCCAACAAAAATAGCCAACACAAACACAGTGATGTTCTGAACGGTAAGGATGCTTTGAAAGGCAGCGAGATCCATAATATTTCCTTAGTATTTTTTACTATTAATTCTTGCGAATGGCTTGGCCATCACGGCACATTAAGCAAGCGGTGACAATGTCGTCATCGGTTGGAATTACCAACTTCGCTTCTTTATCCACGATGAGCTTCATAAAGTCGAGCAAGTTACGTGAGTAGAGAGCGGATGCATCTGCTGCAACCATGCTAGCTAAATTGGTATAGCCCACAATCTTCACGCCATTTACATCAATCACTTTATCTGCCTGAGTTAAAGGGCAGTTACCAGAACCGTTCTCACCTTTACCTGCAGCTAAGTCAATCACGATTGATCCTGGTTTCATGTTAGCCACAGTGTCACTGTGCAATAGAACAGGAGGTTTACGTCCGGGGATCAATGCAGTAGTGATGACGATGTCTGCTTGTTGTGCGCGTTCAGCAACTAATGCTGCTTGGCGCTTCATCCAAGCTTCAGGCATTGGACGGGCATAACCACCAACGCCTTGAGCAATTTCGCGTTCTTCATCAGTCTCATAGGGAACGTCAACAAACTTAGCACCTAAAGACTCAATTTGTTCTTTAGCTGCAGGACGAACATCCGATGCTTCAATCACAGCACCAAGGCGCTTTGCAGTAGCGATTGCTTGTAGACCAGCAACACCAGCGCCCAAGATCAGAACGCGAGCTGCTTTAACGGTACCCGCGGCAGTCATGAGCATTGGCATGAAGCGTTGATATTCATTAGCAGCAACCATCACGGCCTTGTATCCAGCAATATTGGCCTGAGAAGACAAGACGTCCATGCTTTGTGCACGTGTTGTGCGTGGTGCAGCTTCTAATGAGAATGCGGTAACACCTTGAGCCGCCATCGCAGCAATCATGTCGTTATCAAATGGATCGAGCATACCCAAGAGGACGGTGCCAGACTTAATTTGTTTAAGCTCAGCCGCCTCAGGTGCGCGCACCTTAAGAACAATCTCACCACCAAATGCGTCAGCTGCGCTACCAATAGTCGCACCAACAGCTTCATACGCAGAGTCGGGTTGACTGGCTTTTACTCCGGCATCTTTTTGAATGACGACGCTATGACCTTGACCAATAAGTTTTTTAACGGTTTCTGGTGTAGCGGCTACTCGAGTTTCCCCGGGCCTTGTTTCCAGTGGCACTCCTATGCGCATGGCATGTCTCCAAAAGCAAAATTTTTCAAAAAATCTATTTTATGTATATATACGCAATTGCGTATATATACATACCCTTATACATAAAGCCCTTCAGACCCACTTAGAATTGCACTAATTTTCTTTAAGGCTTCTACAATGGGGTATACCAGCTTATATTGAATTCTCGCATTTTTTGATGATCCCGCTCAATTCTTCCGCAATCCCATCGCCCCAGACCAAGAAAGTCGTTATTGGCATGTCTGGAGGGGTAGATTCGTCGGTTGCCGCCTGGATGCTCAAGGAACAAGGCTTTGAAGTTATTGGCCTTTTTATGAAGAATTGGGAGGACGATGACAACGACGAGTACTGTTCTGCTCGCCAGGACTGGCTAGACGTGGTTTCTGTGGCCGATATGATCGGCATAGACGTTGAGGCCGTCAATTTCGCTGCTGAGTACCGTGAACGTGTATTTGCTGATTTTTTGCGCGAATACGCTGCAGGGCGAACACCTAATCCCGATGTGTTGTGCAATGCTGAAATTAAGTTCAAAGCTTTTTTAGATCACGCCATGAGCTTGGGGGCTGACGCGATTGCCACAGGCCACTATGCGCGCGTGCATCACGAGGGCGGAAAAGTGCAGTTATTGAAAGCGGTTGATTCGAGTAAAGATCAAAGTTATTTCTTGCATCGTTTAACTCAGCAGCAATTAGCAAACGTCATGTTTCCGCTGGGAGAAATTCCTAAGATGGAAGTTAGAAAAATTGCCGAGAAAATTGGTTTGCATAACGCCAAGAAAAAAGATTCCACTGGAATTTGTTTTATTGGTGAACGCCCTTTTAGAGAATTTTTAAACCGCTATTTACCTCGTATACCTGGTCCCATTAAATCGCCAGAGGGTAAGACTGTTGGCGAGCATATGGGTTTAGCATTCTTTACCTTAGGTCAGCGCAAAGGCATTGGTTTGGGCGGCAGTCAGGATGGCAATGGTGATGCTTGGTATGTTGCCCGTAAAGACATCCCAAATAACACCCTATACGTAGCTCAAGGCCACGAGCACCCATGGCTATTGGCTCACAAGCTTTCTGCAATGGACGCTAGCTGGGTATCTGGCACAGCGCCAATACCTGGAAGCTATTCCGCTAAGACGCGTTATCGTCAAGCTGATTCAGCTTGCACCTTAATCGCCGGTAATGATGCGCAAAGTTTTGAATTGAGTTTTCCGGATGCACAGTGGGCAGTGACACCCGGACAATCAGCTGTTCTTTATGACGGAGAGATATGTTTGGGTGGCGGAATTATTTCCGCATAATTTGCATTGCCCAGAAATAGATACAAAAATGCCAATCAGTGCGATTGGCATTTTTTATTTAAGCAGTCAGCTATTTAAGCAGCGGGTGGTACTGTTTCCATAAATGAAGGTCGCTCCATTAGTTTCTGATACAGGCGATCTAGGTTTGGATATTGTGTCTGCCATTTCACTTCAGGAAAGCGAAACAATAAATAACCAATGGCGCAACCAACGGCGATATCGGCCAAGGTCATTTGATTGCCATGACACCAGGTGTTTTCGCCGAGTTGCTCAGACATTTCACGAAGGGCGGCATCGATCTTACCCATTTGGCGGTCATACCAAGCTTGGCTTTGTTGTTCTGCTGGGCGCAAGGTACGCTCTAAACGAGCCAAAATACCGGCATCCATAATTCCGTCAGCCAGGGCTTCCCAGGTCTTCACCGCAGCCCGTTCTCGGTTATCGACAGGGATGAGCTTGCTGACAGGGCTTAGGCCGTCAGCATATTCTGCTATGACGCGGGAGTCATAGATCGTCTCCCCATCATCAGAAATCAGGCAAGGAACCTTCCCTAGGGGGTTTGTAGAGCTAATTTTGGTATCTGCAGCCCAAACATTCTCTAATTCGAGGTCAACATCGACCTTTTTCTCGTTAAAAACAATACGTACCTTACGTACGTAGGGGCTAGTGAGGGATCCGATAAGTTTCATGGGATCCAGTATAGCCATCCTATTTGAGGTTTGCTGGACTCCTAAACGCATTAAAATTAGCTTTTATTGACATCTTCAATGCAAAGGCAATATTCGTGAGTCAGCCGCTTTCTACCCTTAATGCTCTTTCCCCTCTGGATGGCCGTTATGCCGGAAAACTGGATGCTTTGCGTCCTTGGCTTTCTGAGGCGGCTTTTATGCGTCAGCGTGTGTTTGTGGAAATTCATTGGCTATTAGCTTTAGCTGCCGCTGGTCTTCCTGATGTGCCAAAAATTAATGCCGCTGATGAAGCCTTTTTGTTATCTCTACCTGAGAACTTCTCTGATGCCGATGCGCAGCGGATCAAAGATATTGAAGCTGTTACTAACCATGACGTTAAAGCGGTTGAATATTTCTTAAAAGAAAAAGTAGCTGGACGCCCTGATTTATTAGTAGCTAGTGAGTTCATTCATTTTGCTTGCACTTCTGAAGATATCAATAACACTTCGCATGGTTTGATGTTGCGCGGCGCACGCGATGAAGTGCTCTTGCCACAACTTCGCATGGTACTTTCCGTTCTTACTGACTTGGCACTTGAGCACGCTAAAGTGCCTTTGCTATCTCGCACCCATGGCCAACCTGCTTCACCAAGTACTCTTGGAAAAGAAATTGCAAATATTGCAAAGCGTCTAGAGCGTGCGATTGATGCGATTGCTGCTGTTCCGCTATTGGGGAAGATGAATGGTGCGGTTGGTAACTACAATGCCCACTTGTCCGCTTACCCTGATTTTGACTGGGAAAATTTCTCCAAGAACGTAGTGGAAAAGCGTTTAGGTTTGACCTTCAATCCATACACTATTCAAATTGAGCCGCACGATGGTATGGCGCAACTTTTTGATGCGATTGCTCGTGCCAATACGATTCTCTTGGATATGGATCGTGACTTCTGGGCCTACATTTCTGTTGGGTATTTCAAGCAGCGCACTAAGGCGGGCGAGATTGGCTCATCAACTATGCCGCACAAGGTCAATCCAATTGACTTTGAAAATTCAGAAGGTAACTTGGGGGTTGCTAACGCATTGCTACGTCACCTTGCGGAAAAATTACCAATCTCTCGTTGGCAACGCGACCTTACTGATTCCACTGTATTGCGTAATTTGGGCCCAGCCTTTGGACACAGTGTATTGGCCTATGACAGCGCTTTGCGTGGGCTTGGTAAGCTAGAGGTTAATCTCGCAGCGATTGCTGCTGATTTGGATGCATGTTGGGAAGTATTAGCTGAGCCTGTGCAGACTGTCATGCGTCGTTACGGCATCGAGAACCCGTACGAGCAATTAAAAGAATTGACTCGTGGTAAAGGTATCAATCAGGCGGATTTACAAAGCTTTATCCGCGGCTTGAAGATTCCTGAAGATGCAAAAGTGCGTTTGTTGGAGATGACCCCATCTTCCTATTTGGGTAAGGCGGTCGAGTTGACCGAACGTCTGAAAAAGTGAGTTTGACTACCAATTCAGAGTACGGGGCGCGTCCTCGGATCTGGTTTGCTGTTTATCAACTGCTATGGCATCTCTTATTGCCATTGGCTTTTATTCGTCTGGCATGGCGTGCTCGTCATGCCTTCTCCTACTTGCATCACATTCCGGAGCGATTAGGATTTGGTTATAGCAAGCCCATTACGCAGAGATCAATTTGGATTCATGCGGTATCTGTGGGTGAAACCAGGGCAGCACAACCTTTAATTGAAGCTTATCTGGCCAAAGGCGAATCCATTCTACTCACCCATATGACTTTGAATGGGCGTCGGACTGGTAAACAATTATTTTCAAATGAGATTGCAACGGGACAGATTCGACAAGTCTATTTGCCATATGATATTTGTTGGGCTGTAGAGCATTTCTTGAAGACCTTTAAACCAAAGCTAGGTCTTTTTATGGAGACTGAAGCTTGGCCAACGGTTGTCTTTCGCTGCAAAAAGATTGGCTTACCCCTCTTTTTAGTCAATGCTCGCTTATCAGAGCGTAGCGCACGACGCGTCAATCGATTTGGTAAGGCGGGACGCGCTTTATTTCAGGCCTTTGCTGGTGTCTTGGCGCAAACCGAGTTTGACTCCCAGCGTTATCTCAGTTTAGGTGTGAAGAATGTGCAGATAGTCGGCAACCTAAAGTTTGATGTTCCTTTGGATTCCGCTCTCGTAGAGCAAGGTAAGGTTTGGCAGTTTGAGTTGCATTCCAGCCAACGCTTGATGGTATGTGCTGCTAGCACGCGTGATGGGGAAGAGGCCATCATTCTGAGGGCATGGAAAGATTTACTGCTAAATCATCCTTTTGAAATCCCACCCTTGCTATGTTTGGTGCCGCGGCATCCAGAGCGATTTGCAGAAGTAGCGGATCAAATTGGCGCTACCGGTTTAAAGTTTCGCAGGCGTAGTGAGTGGTCAGGTATCCCAAGCGAATGTGCAGGGGTAGATATTGTCTTAGGTGATTCCATGGGTGAGATGCCAATGTATTACAGTGCTTCTGACTTGGTATTAATGGGCGGAAGTCTGCTTCCTTTTGGTGGTCAAAACCTCATTGAGGCGTGTGCAGCTGGGTGCCCTGTTTTATTAGGCGAGCATACTTATAACTTTCAGCAGGCAGCTTTGGATGCGATTGATAGTGGGGCAGCTAAGCGAGTCAAGGGCGAGTTATTATTAACCGAACCAATTGCCCTAATGGAATCTTTGAAAGAGTTGCTCTTAAATACGGCTGAGCTTAGAAGAATGAGCGAAGCGGCGAAGGCATACTCAGTGAAACATCAAGGCGCAACTAAGAAAATCTTAGTTGCACTTGATCAACAAACTCAACTACTGACTTAAACCCGCGCCCCGTAGTTAGGGTCGTCTTTACGAGCTTCATCATCTGGCTTTTTATCGCCTTTCACCAAATCTTCGCGAGTAACACCAAGCCACATTGCTAGTGCTGCGGCAACGAAGACTGAGGAGTAGATGCCGAACAAAATACCAATTGTCAGTGCCAAGGCAAAGTAAAAGAGCGTTGGACCGCCGAAAATGAGCATTGCCAAAACCATCATCTCAGTACTGCCGTGGGTAATAACAGTACGGCTGATCGTGCTAGTAATTGCATTATCAATAATCTCGCGGGTGTTCATCTTGCGGTATTTGCGGAAGTTTTCCCGGATACGGTCAAAGATCACCACAGATTCGTTTACTGAGTAGCCGAGAACCGCTAGGACTGCTGCCAATACCGACAGAGAAAACTCCCACTGGAAGAAGGCAAAGAAACCCAAGATGATGACAATGTCATGCAAGTTTGCAATGATGCCTGCAAGCGCAAATTTCCACTCAAAGCGGAAGGATAGGTACACAACAATGCCAATGATCACAAAGATCAAAGCCTTAATGCCATCAAATGCGAGCTCTTGACCCACTTGCGGACCAACAAATTCGACGCGTTGAAGTTTCACGCCAGTATTGGCGGGATCTAATGCCTGCATCACCGCATTACTTTGATCGGCTGATGAGATTAGCTTACCTTCAGCATCTTTTTGCAAAGGTAGGCGAATCATGACATCGCGCGAGCTACCAAAGTTCTGAATCTGCGTATCTGCGTAGCCAAGTTTCTCAACTTTAGAGCGAATCGAATCTAGCGGTGCAGTTTGTGGATAGCTGACTTCCATGACCGTACCACCAGTAAATTCGATGGAGAGGTGTAGGCCGTTATGCCAGAGGAAAAAGACTGCTGCTAAAAAGGTAATTAAAGAAATTGCATTGAGCGCCAATGCATGGCGCATAAAAGGAATATCTTTTTTAATACGGAAAAATTCCATGGCTTATTTCTCCTGTGGGCGCCAAACTTGGCCGATAGCGAGTTTTTGAATCTTCTTATGTCTGCCGTACCAAAGGTTGACAAGGCCACGCGAGAAGAAGACAGCCGAGAACATTGAAGTCAGAATACCTAAGCAGTGAACTACTGCGAATCCTTTGATAGGGCCTGAGCCAAAAGCTAATAGGGCTAAACCAGCAATCAAGGTGGTTACGTTCGAGTCCAGAATGGTTGCCCAGGCTTTATCGAAGCCTACAGAGATGGCCGTTTGTGGATAAGCACCATTGCGTAACTCTTCTCGAATACGTTCATTAATCAATACGTTAGAGTCAATCGCCATACCGAGGGCCAATGCCATCGCCGCGATGCCTGGCAATGTGAGTGTGGCTTGTAGCATCGATAACACCGAGATAAGCAAAAGTAAATTCACTGCCAATGCCACAACGGAGAAGGTGCCAAACAAGAGATAGTAAGACATCATAAAAATAGCAATTGCACCAAAACCAATTAAGAGAGACTTAAAGCCCTTCTCAATGTTTTCTGCGCCCAAGCTTGGTCCGATGGTGCGTTCTTCAATGATTTCCATTGGGGCCGCCAATGAGCCGGCACGCAACAGAAGGGCTAAGTCGTTAGCGCTCTCGGTTGTAGGTTGACCAGTAATCTGAAATTTAGAGCCAAATTCACTTTGAATGGTGGCAATAGTAAGTACCTCGCCTTTGCCTTTTTCAAACAAGATCATGCCCATTGGTTTGCCAATATTTTCGCGGGTGACTTCTTGCATGACGCGACCACCAGCAGCATCTAGAGAGATGTTGACTGCAGGACGTTGGTTTTGATCAAAGCCGGCACTTGCATCAGTAATACGATCGCCACTAAAAATCACTGATTTTTTAAATACGCCTAAGCGGTTTTCACCAAAGCGGAAAGTGTCCATCCCTGGAGGAGGTGTTTCACCAAGGGCAATAGTAGATACAAGTGGGTCAGCTAAGCGTGACTCAAGAGTAGCGGTTCGACCAATAATATCTTTTGCGCGCGCCGTATCTTGTACGCCAGGCAGTTGCACCACAATACGTTCAGCGCCTTGCTGTTGAATGACCGGTTCTTTAACGGCAAGTTCATTTACACGTTTATTCAACGTGACAATATTTTGCTTAACCGCATTGTCTTGAATTTCTTTTAAAGAGGCTGGTTTAAATTCACCAACCAGCTTTGGAGAAAGGCCGCTTGGTTTCACTTGCCAGATCAAGTCGGGCTGACTTGTCATTAATACGGAACGAGCCACATCAGCATCTGCAATGCTGCCAAAGTTAATGGAGATGGAGTCGGTGCCACGCTCAATACCTTGGTGACGAATATTCTTATCACGCAATTGAGTGCGAATATCTGTTGCTAGGGACGTTACTTTCTTTTGTACCGCACCCTTCATATCCACTTGGAGTAGGAAGTACACGCCACCACGTAAGTCAAGACCCAATGGCATTGGCAATGCATTGATGGCATTTAACCAGCCTGGAGTATTTGATAGCAAATTTAGGGCGACGGTGTAATTCGGATCATTTTGATCAACATTCAATTTCTGCTGCAAGAGATCGCGAGCGCGAAGTTGAACATCAGTGTTGTTAAAGCGAACTTTAATAGAGCCTACATTTCCAGCAACTTCAAAGAAGAGGCCAGTGTTATTGATGCTAGCTTCAGTCAGAATTTTTTCTACACGAGCCTGCGTTGCCAAATCAACCTTGATGGTTGGCTTGGCAGACGAGACTTGAACCGCTGGAGCCTCACCATAGAAATTAGGTAATGAATATAGTCCACCGATGAGTAATGCAACAGCGATGACTAGATATTTCCAGAGAGGGTAGCGATTCATATTGAGATACTTTTAAACAAACAAATTAAGCGGATGCATTAAGCGGACTTCAGTGTGCCTTTTGGCAATACTGTAGTAATAGCGCCTTTTTGCATCTGTACTTCAGTGCCAGTAGAAATTTCAACAGTCACCACTTGATCCTTGAGTGCCGTTACTTTGCCCATGATGCCGCCAACAGTAACTACTTCGTCGCCAACGCCTAATGACTCAAGCATGGCCTTAGTTTCTTTTTGACGCTTCATTTGTGGGCGAATCATGATGAAGTACAAAACTGCAAACATCAAAATCAAAGGGAGGAAGCTCATCAAGCCACCGGAATCTGCGCCCGCTGCAGGAGCTTGGGCAAAAGCATTACTAATCCACATACAAAACCTCCGTTAATTACCAATTAAAAACTGCTGAATTTATTGACCTATAAACCTAAGGCCGTAACCCGCAATTCTAAACTGTGTAGGGCTTTGGAGGTGATTTGAAGGGGGTTGTGCCTCCTGTAGGGCTATTAGTCCTGTCCTGGCTCAACGCCACGCTGGCGATTGCTATGAAATTCTTCGCGATAGGCGCTAAAACGGTCCTTGCTGAGTGCCTCGCGAACCTCAGTCATGAGCTGGAGGTAGTAGGACAGGTTATGGATGGTATTGAGTTGCGAACCCAGGATCTCATTGGCCTTTTGCAGGTGATTTAAGTAGGATCTGGTGAAGTTTTGGCAGGTATAGCAGGCGCAAGTAGGATCTACAGGGCGATCATCGTCCTTGTACCCAGAATTGCGCAGTTTGAGGTCTCCAAAGCGGGTAAAAAGCCAGCCATTACGGGCATTACGGGTAGGCATGACGCAATCAAACATATCAATACCTAAGCTCACACCCAAAATCAGGTCTTCTGGTGTACCCACGCCCATTAAATAGTGAGGCATATGCTCTGGAAGCTTTGGGGCTGTGAAATTGAGAATTCGCTCAAATTCTGGCTTTGGCTCACCCACTGAAAGCCCCCCAATCGCAATTCCATCGAAGCCTTGCTGGCTAACCGCATCTAAGGAGAATTCACGGAGATTTTCAAACATGCCGCCTTGGACAATGCCAAAGAGACCGTTGCCAGTCTCTAGTTCGCGAAAGCGTTTGAGTGAGCGATCGCCCCAACGTAGCGACATCTCGAGTGAAGCGCGTGCTGTTTTTTCAGAAGTGGGTTGACCCTTAATCTCATAAGGAGTGCATTCATCAAACTGCATAGCGATATCGCTATTTAGCACCGCTTGAATTTCCATCGATACTTCTGGGGACATAAATAATTTATCACCATTAATCGGTGAAGCAAAAGTCACGCCCTCTTCAGAAATCTTGCGTAATGCACCCAAGCTAAATACCTGAAAGCCGCCGGAGTCAGTCAGGATTGGTTTGTCCCATCCCATGAAGCGATGAAGACCGCCATGTTTTTTGATGACATCTAACCCCGGTCTCAACCAAAGATGAAAAGTATTTCCCAAAATGATTTGCGCTTTAGCTTCATTCAAATCACGAGGCGTCATGGCCTTTACCGTGCCGTACGTACCAACAGGCATGAAGATCGGCGTTTGCACGCTGCCGTGTGGGAGGTCAAGCCGACCAAGTCGCGCTGGGCTCTGAGAGTCGCGCGCCAAGATATTGAAGTGAACTGGTTTGGTCATATTTTTGTATTCTCGGGTCGGCAAAGAAACATCGCATCTCCATAACTAAAGAAACGATACTTCTGTGAAATGGCATGTTGATAGGCGGCGCGAATGTTATCCGCTCCCGCTAAAGCGCTAACCAACATTAATAAAGTAGATTTTGGCAGATGAAAGTTAGTGAGCAAACAATCCACTGTTTTAAATTGATAGCCCGGGGTAATAAAGAGATTGGTTTCCCCGCTGCTTTGTCCGCTTGCTGCTTGACTCTCTAGGGCTCGAAGGCTGGTGGTGCCTACAGCGATCACTCGGCCACCATTGCTCTTGGTTGTCTCAATTGCCTCTAAAGTTTCCTTTGGAATGGAG
Source organism: Polynucleobacter sp. KF022 (assembly GCF_027924105.1). NCBI lineage: Bacteria > Pseudomonadati > Pseudomonadota > Betaproteobacteria > Burkholderiales > Burkholderiaceae > Polynucleobacter > Polynucleobacter sp. KF022. The sequence goes on along the minus strand of NZ_AP026972.1, from coordinate 1,601,300 downwards.
TACCACTCATAGTGCATCTTGTGTTTTGAGAGATCTTCTTCGCGTACCGGAGTAAATGTTCCTGCACCAACATGCAATGTAACGGTTGCTTGATTAACTCCCAAATCTTTGATCTTGTGCAAAATCGCTTCATCAAAATGCAGGCCTGCTGTTGGGGCTGCAACTGCACCTGGGTTTTTAGCTACTACCGTTTGATAGCGCCGTGCATCCTCACCATCTGGTTGATGTTCAATGTAAGGGGGCAGAGGGAGTTCACCAAAGCGCTCAAGCAAAGAAAAAACACTCTCCGGAAAGCGGACCTCATAGAAGCGCCCGTCATAGCCAATCATCTCAACTGGAAAAGTTTCTCTAACCTGGTTATGAACGTGAACAATAGTGCCAGTCTTTGGTACCTTAGAGGCTCTAATTTGTACCCAGGCCTGCTTATCGCCGCTGATGCGCTCGATCAATAGCTCAACATTGCCACCAGTCTCTTTTTTGCCATGTAATCGTGCTGGGATTACTTTGGTGTCATTGAAGACTAATAAGTCCCCAGGCTTCACAAGGCTAAGAATGTCCTTAAACTGTCGGTCTACCAATTGGACATGATTTGACTCATCAGCCCTAACCTCTAAGAGGCGGCTATCAGTTCTATTCGCCAAGGGATGTTGGGCGATTAGTTCGGCAGGAAGTTCGTAATTGAAGTCGGAAAGTTGCATAGCATTACCATCAGGTATTAGATTTTAACGATGACTACTAAACAAGCGCCAAGCACACTCCAAAAGATGGGTTTAGACAGCCCTATGGCCCTTGCTTTGCACCTGCCATCCCGTTATGAGGATGAGACTGAGTTGCTTACCATCGAAGAGGCTATTGCCCAGGGTAGATTTACCTCAGCCCAGACACAGGGTGTGGTCATTCGTAATCAAGTGTTATTTCGGCCCAGAAGGCAGATGGTTGTCACCATTGAAGATGAGACTGAGACTCTCAATCTACGTTTCCTCAATTTCTATCCCAGTCAGCAAAAACAGATGGCGGTCGGCGTTCATGTTCGAGTGCGTGGCGAGGTGCGAGATGGTTTCCAAGGCTCGGAGATGGTTCACCCGACTGTTCGCGCTGTAGCTCCAGATGCGCCGTTACCAAATAGTCTTACTCCAGTCTATCCAGCAAGCGTTGGCGTTTCACAGGCGGTTATTCGTAAAGCGGTTAACCAAGCCTTACGCGACCCCAGCTTGCAAGAGAGTTTGGCGGAGTTCTTGCCTAAGAGATTAATGGCGGAATTGTTGCCTAGTAATGATTGGCCAAGTTTGCAATCGGCAATTACGTATCTCCATCAACCACCTTCTGACGCCAATACTCAATCATTGTTAGAGCGTACTCATCCTGCTTGGCGTAGGGTGCAATTTGAAGAGTTATTGGCGCAACAGATTTCTTTAAAACGGGCACATGCTATTCGTCGTGAGCGGCATGCACCAAGCTTTGCAAAAGTTCAGGATGAGGGTAAAGATAAAACGAGAGTGCAATCTCTTGAAGGAGGCTTGCTGAAAGTTTTGCCTTTTAAATTAACGAATGCGCAAGATCGCGTTTGGTCGGAAATTAGCAATGACCTTTCTAAATCTTTTCCTATGAATCGCCTCCTTCAGGGGGATGTGGGAAGTGGCAAGACGGTAGTGGCCGCCTTGGCAGCAGCGCGGGTCATGGATCATGGTTATCAAGCCGCCATCATGGCGCCTACAGAGATCTTGGCTGAGCAACATTACCTAAAAATGAAGGAATGGTTTGAGCCTTTAGGGATAAAAATTGCTTGGTTATCAGGTAGCCTAAAAGCGAAAGACAAAAGATTGGCGCAAGAAGTGATTGAGAATGGGCAAGCTCAACTCATTATTGGTACGCATGCACTTATTCAAGAAAGCGTTAGTTTTGCTAAGTTAGGGTTGGCAGTGATTGATGAGCAACATCGCTTTGGAGTAAGGCAGCGTCTAGAGATTCAACAACGTGTTGGATCGGAGTTGTTTTACTGTCATCAGTTAATGATGTCTGCTACTCCCATACCTAGAACATTAGCAATGACGTACTACGCTGATTTGGACGTCTCGGTCATCGATGAGTTGCCTCCTGGTCGCAAGCCAATTGCGACTAAAGTAGTTAAAGCTAGTCGCCGCGATGAAGTCATCGGAGGCCTGCAAAGTTGGTTATCGAAGGGATTACAAGCTTATTGGGTTTGTCCTCTGATTGAAGAATCTGAAGCACTGCAATTACAAACAGCTGTAGAAAGTTATGAGCAGCTCACTCAGGCCTTGCCTAACTTTAAAGTGGGCTTAGTGCATGGCAGATTAAAAGCTGATGAAAAAGCAGCAGTGATGGCCGCCTTCAAAGCAAATGAAATTCAACTGTTAGTTGCCACTACGGTAATTGAGGTTGGAGTTGATGTGCCCAATGCGGCTTTGATGGTGATTGAGCATGCTGAGCGTTTTGGTTATGCTCAAATTCATCAATTGCGTGGGCGCGTAGGTAGGGGTTCCGCGGATTCAGTCTGTATTTTGATGTATGCCGAGCCACTTTCCATGGCTGCCAAGGAGCGATTACAAACATTGCGTGAGACCTCGGATGGATTTGTGATTGCAGAGCGTGATTTATCTCTGCGGGGTCCTGGGGAGTTGTTGGGTGCAAAACAATCTGGCGATGCCATGTTGCGCTTTGTGGATTTACAGCGCGATGCTTGGTTGATTGAGTTGGCTCAGAAGGCGGCTGACCGTTTACTTGCTGAGCATGCAGATTTAGTGGAGCGCCATCTAGAGCGCTGGCTTGGGTCTCGTGCAGAGTTCCTAAAAGCTTGATAATTACTCTATGAATTTAAAAGAGCGTTTAGTTTCTTATTGCTACCTCATTAGGTTGGACAAGCCTATTGGTACGTTATTGCTATTGTGGCCCACGCTCTGGGCCCTCTGGTTGGCCAGTAGCGGTACTCCTGATTTATCTATCTTGTTAATCTTTACTCTAGGTACGTTTCTCATGCGTAGCGCAGGTTGTGCTATCAACGACTACGCCGATCGTGACTTTGATCGTTACGTAAAAAGAACCCAGGGACGCCCTGTCACAAGTGGAAAAATTTCTGGAAAAGAGGCGGTAGCTGTAGCAGGTACGCTGGCTTTCATCGCTTTTTTACTGATCCAGCCTCTGAATGCATTTACAAAGCAACTGTCAGTTCTTGCGCTACTGGTCGCCTTTATTTATCCCTTCACCAAGCGCTTCTTTGCGATGCCTCAAGCAGTCTTGGGAATAGCTTTTGGTTTTGGTATCCCAATGGCATACGCAGCGATTCTGGATTTCATTCCTCTAGAGGCTTGGATCTTGTTTGTGGGGAATATTTTCTGGGCCATTGCTTATGACACAGCCTATGCCATGGTCGATCGCGACGATGATTTGCGTCTGGGTTTAAGAACATCAGCCATCACTTTTGGTCGCTACGATGTTATCGCCATTGCTATGAGCTATGGAGTGCTATTTATCAGTCAAGTGTGGGTAGCGCAATTAGCCAATCTCAGTAATTATTTTTTAGTAGGCTGGTTCGCAGCCTTGGCTTGTGCAATCTATCACCTAAAACTGGTTTCTACTCGCAATAGAGACGATTGTTTCAAGGCATTCCGCCACAACAACTGGCTTGGTGGATTTTTATTTCTTGGAATCGTACTAGGTTTGGCTATTAACTAGCTCTGACCCAACTCGTCACCCATAGCTTTACCACGTTGACTTGCTGCATCAATTGCTTTTTCCAAAATCTCGTGCCAGCCTTGTTGCTTCATCACATCTAAAGCTGCTGCAGTAGTGCCACCTTTGGAAGTAACTCTCTCGCGCAAAACGCCGGCATGCTCATCCGAGTTATGAGCCAACTGTGTAGCGCCCTCAAGGGTTGCATAGGCAAGTTTGCGTGCAGTTTCTGTATCAAGACCGAGCTTCTCACCAGCAGACTGCATTGCTTCTAAAAAGGCAAAAACATAAGCAGGGCCACTTCCGGATACGGCGGTGACTGCATCCATTAGCTTTTCTTCAGACACCCATACCGCTTGGCCTACCGCATTGCAAATGGTTTCGGCTAAAGCACGATCAGCTTGATCAACTGCTGCATCTGCAAAGAGTCCAGTGATGCCTTTGCCAATTAATGCAGGTGTATTAGGCATGGCACGAACACAGCGCGTGTGATCCAGCCAACGACTCATATCTTTTAGGCGAATGCCTGCAGCGATACTAAGGATCAGTGGGCCAGGTGCGCTTGCATGCTTCAGTTTTGCAGCTAACCCCTTTGCAACAACATTAAAGTCTTGCGGTTTGATTGCCATAACAACGACATTATTTTTCGTGAAGTCAAAAGCAATTTGCTCTAAGGCGCCAATACCCTGAACGCCATAGTCTTCATACAACTTTAAAGCCGTTACGGCGTTCGCTTCAACAACGGAAATTTGATTTGGCTCAAATCCGTTCGCAAGGAGGCCGCTAATCAAGGCTCGCCCCATATTGCCGCCACCAATAAATGTGATGTGGGCGTTGCCATTATTTTGTGCAGTTTTATTTATGCTCATTTAGCAATCTTATCGCGCTTCCCAAAAATGGCTGTACCAACACGAACCATCGTGCTTCCTTCTAGGATTGCAGCCTCCAAATCATCTGACATTCCCATGGAGAGGGTGTCAAAAAACTGGAATCCCAGTTCATTAGCGTGGGCTGTCCGAATCTGTTGAAAACACTCACGCACAGCGGCAAAAGCTCGACGCTGCTGATCAATATCTTGGCTAGGTGCAGGGATAGCCATTAAGCCCCTAAGAACTAAATTAGGTAGTGAGGTAATGGCGCTGCATAGTGCTTCGACCTCTGCCAGGGAGGCGCCACTTTTGCTATCTTCTTCACTCACATTGATTTGTGCGCAAACCTGTAATGGCGCTAAATTAGGAAATTCGCCTCGTTGAGCAGAAAGACGTTCTGCAATTTTGAGGCGATCAACGCTATGAACCCAATCAAAGTGCTCCGCTACCTCTCTGGTTTTATTGCTCTGTAGTGGCCCAATGAAATGCCATACTAACCAAGGACGTAATTTAGCAAGTTTCTCAATTTTTTTAACGGCCTCTTGGACATAGTTTTCTCCAAAGGCGGATTGGCCAGCATGCATCGCCTCTTCAACTGCTGATGCAGGAAAGGTTTTGCTGACAGCTAGGAGTTCAATTTCTTCAGGCTCACGTTTTGCTGCTAAAGCAGCAAGTTCAATCCGCTCTCTGACTTGCATTAGATTGATAACAAGTGAATTCATGAGGCCTTAGAAGAATTGCTAACGAGTTGATCGACCATTTCGATCCAATGCAGTACCGGAGTGTCATCTTGCTGGAGATGGGTAATGCAGCCAATATTTCCCGAAACAATCATCTCTGCTCCAGACTCTTCGCATGCAGCATTGAGGTGGGTGAGCTTGTTTTTACGTAGTTGTTCAGAAAGTTCTGGCTGAGTCACGGAGTAGGTGCCTGCAGATCCACAGCAAAGATGACTATCGGCACATAATCGCACGCCAATACCAATACTGGTAAGTAGTCCCTCAACTTTGCCTCGGATTTGTTGGCCATGTTGCAAGGTGCAGGGTGGGTGATACACCACGCCAGATTTGGGATCGGTACCTACCAGTTGCACAAGCTCATTTTGTAACGCAGGAAGAATCTCAGAAATATCCTTAGTTAAATCAGAGATCTTTTTGGCCATGACAGCATAGACAGGATCATTCGCAAAGAGATGTCCATAGTCTTTCACCATCACACCGCAACCGGATGCTGTCATCACAATCGCTTCTACGCCACTCTCTACTAAAGGCCACCAAGCATCAATATTTTGCTTGGCATTATCGAGACCGCCAGCTTGATCATTGAGGTGATAGCGCAAAGCTCCGCAACAAGTAGCGCTGGGCGCACTAATCAATTGGATCTTCAGTGCATTCAGTACACGTGCTGTTGCTGAATTGATGTTTGGTAACATGCCTGGCTGAACACAGCCTTCCAGCAAAACCATTTTTCGCTGATGCGTCGTTGTAGGTCTTGCATGTGGATCGGTCGATTTCGCTAATGCTTTATTGAGGGTCAACGGAATCTTGCGTTTAATCCCATTAGGCATCAACGGACGCACTAGACGACCCAAAGTCATCGCAGAATTAAATAAGGCAGGCTTGGTCAAACCCTCTTTGAGAGCCCAACGAGTAAGTCTTTCAGAGAGTGGACGCTCAGAAGTATTTTCTTCTGCCCATTTGCGACCGATATCAACCAAGTTGCCATACTGCACGCCGCTTGGGCAAGTGCTTTCACAATTACGACAAGTTAAACAACGGTCTAAATGCAGACGTGTTTTTTCTGTGGGTGCTTGGCCTTCTGCCATTTGCTTGATAAGGTAGATGCGTCCGCGTGGACCATCTAATTCATCGCCAAGTATTTGATAGGTTGGGCAGGTAGCTGTACAAAAGCCACAGTGCACGCATTTGCCCAGAATACGGGCTGCCTCGATACCTTCCGGTGTGTTGGCAAATTGAGGGGCGAGTTGAGTTTGCATAGAAATACTTATGGAAGACGTTTAGTGGCAAATACGCCAGCAGGATCGAAGGCAGATCTCAAGCGTTCTTGTACTGCCTCAAGGGCTTTGGAATGAGCTTGTTCTGAAAGTAATGTAAAGCGTTGATACGAAGGGTCTACATTTGCACCCTGCCTAAAGCGAGATGTATGTCCACCATGAGAGTTGGCAATGGCTTTAATGGCTTTAAAGGTGACTTCATCACCTGGCGCTTTGATCCAGCGTTGTTGACCATGCCACTCGAGAATAATTTCATCGTTAGCACCAGAAATTGCAATTGGCCCACAGGCTGCAGGCAGCGCTAGACGATACAAAGTTTGATCTGCGCCAAGGTTGCCAAAAGCAGAAATTTTTTGTTCGCGCAAATTATTCCAAAAGTCTTCGGCAACTCCTTCATTGAGTTCAGTCGCATTAACCAAAGAACCCATGAGTGGGATCGCAGCCTTAACTGCAGCTGCTGCGCCCGCGAGACGGAAGGTGAGTTCTCCATCTCCACCTTTAGCTGACCCAATCCAGCAGCTAGCAGAAAGTGGCAGTGGCTGACCAGCCCATTCATTTAATGCTTTTAGCGCTTTCTCTTGAGAGAGTTGGCAGCGTAAGGTTGCAGTCGCAGCAGGCTTTGGTAATACTTTTACTGAAGCCTCTAATAAGAGGGATAGGGTGCCCAAGGAGCCTGGTAGTAGGCGAGAAACATCATATCCCGCAACGTTCTTCATCACTTTGCCACCAAAGGAAAGATCTTGTCCTTTGCCATCCAGAATGCGAGCGCCTAATACAAAGTCGCGGAAATTGCCAACTGTGATGCGGCCAGGGCCAGCCAGGCCGGCAGCAATAGCGCCACCAAAAGTTGCATTTTCACCAAAGTGAGGGGGCTCAAAAGCAAGTACCTGATTTTTTTCTTTGAGAACCGTTTCAATTTCTTTTAGTGGTGTACCTGCACAAGCGGTAATCACTAGCTCTTCTGGTTGGTATTCCAAAATGCCCGAGTAAGAGCGAGTATCTAGCTTGGCATAGTTATTGGGATTGCCGTACCAGGATTTTGTGCCCCCACCTTCAATGGAGAGAGGAGTTTTATTCTTGGCTGCATTCAGAATTTGCTCGCGGAATACATTAATTTGTGGATTGGATTGACTCATTAGAAGCGCTCCAATTCTGGGTGAGGTAACTGACCACCGCTAATACGCATACGACCATATTCAGCACAGCGGTTGAGTGTTGGAATTGCTTTATCTGGGTTGAGTAGTTTTTCTGGATCAAAAGCGCCCTTCACACCCCAGAATGATTCACGCTCACCTTCGCCAAACTGCACACACATTGAATTAATTTTTTCAATGCCAACGCCATGCTCGCCTGTAATGGTTCCACCGAGCTCTACACAGGCTTCTAAAATTTCAGTTCCGAACTCTTCAGCACGATGCCATTCATCCTGATCTGCGCCATTAAATAGAATCAAGGGATGCATATTGCCATCACCAGCATGAAAGACGTTTAAGCAGCCGAGGCCGTATTTCTCTTCCATGCCTTGGATGCGCTTGAGCAAAGTGGCGATATGGCGGCGAGGAATAGTGCCGTCCATACAGTAGTAATCAGGCGCTAAGCGACCGGCAGCTGGGAATGCATTCTTGCGCCCACTCCAAAATTTCAAGCGCTCACTTTCATCTTTGGAAATCTGAATGCCGCTAGCACCCGCTTGTTCTAACACCTTAGTCATGCGCTCAATTTCTTCAGCAACCTCTTCTGGTGTGCCATCAGACTCACAGAGCAAAATGGCTGCAGCATCTAGATCGTAACCAGCATGTACAAATTCTTCTACAGCGCGAGTAGTGGCTTTATCCATCATTTCTAAGCCAGCAGGAATAATGCCCGCGGCAATGATGGCGGCAACAGCGTTACCACCTTTCTCGATGTCATCAAAACTCGCCATGATTACGCGGGCCAATTTTGGCTTTGCAACTAATTTGACTGTGATTTCAGTAACGACTGCAAGCATGCCTTCACTGCCCATCATGATGGCTAGTAAATCGAGTCCAGGTGCATCTGGTGCTAAGCCGCCAAATTCAACAATCTCACCATTCATCAATATTCCGCGGACGCGCAGAACATTATGCAAAGTAAGGCCGTATTTGAGGCAGTGCACACCACCAGAATTTTCATTAACGTTGCCACCAATAGAGCAGGCAATTTGCGAAGAAGGATCCGGAGCGTAATACAAGCCAAGATGTGCAACTGCTTCAGAGATCGCGAGATTGCGTACCCCAGGCTGAACTACTGCAGTCCTTGTAAATGGATCAATGCTGATAATTTTCTTTAGCTTGGCTAGTGACAGTACCAATCCCTGGGAAAGGGGCATTGCTCCGCCCGATAGACCCGTTCCAGATCCGCGAGGCACGACTGGAATTTGCATTGCATAGCAAATCTTCAGAATTTGAGCGACTTGCTCCTCGGTTTCTGGCAAAGCTACGGCCAAAGGCATTCGTTTGTAAGCAGCCAAACCATCGCATTCATAAGGAATCGTGTCTTCTGGCTCCCATAGAAGGGCGTGTTCCGGAAGGATTGGCCGCAAAGCCGAAACCAATTTGGACTGAAGGGCGCTAATAGCGGCTAAATCGGGGGGTGGGGTCACCATATTCATAAGAATCATTTTAGCCATTTACCTATAATTAAGCTTATGGGAAATCGACTATCAAAAATCGCCACCAGAACAGGTGACGCCGGGATGACTGGCTTGGGTGACGGCAGTCGCGTAGAAAAGGATCATTTGCGCATCTGCGCCATGGGCGATATCGACGAGCTGAACTCAGAAATCGGGGTTTTGATGACCGAAGAGATCCCCAAAAGTATTTCCACTGAACTGCATGAGCTATTTCTGCAGGTGCAACATGATTTATTTGATTTGGGTGGCGAGCTTTGCATCCCCAACTACAAGCTGCTCAATCCTGAGCATGTAGCGCAGTTAGATATTTGGCTTGAAAAATACAATCAACAATTGCCACCTCTGACTGAATTCATTTTGCCAGGTGGTACTCGCGCTGCTGCGCAAGCGCATGTTTGTCGAACTGTATGTCGTAGAGCAGAGCGTTCAATTGTCCGCTTAGGCTGGGAAGAGCCTTTGTATGATTCTCCGCGGCAATATGTCAATCGTTTATCTGACTTACTCTTTGTGCTTGCGCGCATCTTGAATCGTGCAGCAGGTGGATCTGATGTGCTTTGGAAGCACGAAAAAAAAAGAGACTAAATAAATTAGCCTCTTTTAGATTTACCTCTTGCAGATTATTTCGGTATTATTTTTTCTTGCTTCTACGTTTCTTAACGGCAGTAGCAAGACGTTCTAATACTTGCACAGAATCATCCCAGTTAATGCAGGCATCGGTAATACTGCGACCGTACTCTAATTTACTTGGATCATCTTTTCCAGGTGTAAATTTCTGAGCACCATCATTTAAATGACTCTCAATCATTACACCAAAAATCTGATGAGATCCAGATTCAATTTGTTGCGCTACATCATCGGCAACCACAATTTGACGCTCATGTTTCTTGCTTGAATTAGCATGAGATAAATCAACCATCAAGCCGGCTGGAAGCTTTGCTGCCTCTAGCTCAGAGCAGGCAGCCTGCACAAACTTGGCTTCATAGTTTGGCTCTTTGCCGCCGCGCAAGATAACGTGACAATCTTTATTTCCTTTTGTTTCCACAACAGAAACCTGGCCATTTTTGTGAACCGATAAGAAATGATGAGGACGACCTGCCGCTTGAATAGCGTCAGTAGCAATTTTGATATTGCCATCAGTACCATTCTTAAACCCGATAGGTGCGGATAAACCTGAAGCAAGTTCACGATGAACTTGGCTTTCAGTCGTACGCGCACCAATTGCTCCCCAAGAAATGAGGTCAGCAATATATTGCGGTGAAATGACATCTAAGAATTCGCTACCGGCAGGCATGCCTAAGCGATTAATTTCCATTAATACTTGGCGAGCAAGGCGCAAGCCTTCTTCAATGCGATAACTTTCATCAAGGTATGGGTCATTAATCAAACCCTTCCAGCCAACAGTGGTTCGTGGTTTTTCAAAATACACACGCATGACGATTTCTAATTCGCCAGCAAAGCGCTCGCGTTCACCTAAGAGGCGTTGGCAATATTCCAGCGCTGCACGTGGGTCATGAATAGAGCATGGCCCGATGATCACTAGTAAGCGGTCATCCTTGCCATGAATAATGTCGCGGATCTTTTTACGAGTTTTACTGATCAGCGCTTCAGTTGGTGTTCCAGAAATTGGAAAGAAGCGAATGAGATGCTCTGGCGGTGGCAGAACGGAAATATTGTCGATGCGTTGATCGTCAGTATCCGAAGTCTTATCAACAGCGGAGTACCAATTAGCGGGATTTGTATTTTGTTGGCTCATGCGGCTATTTTAAGCCGTAATTAGCCAATATTAGGCAGTGCCGCCCACGGTCAAGCTATCAATCCTGAGGGTAGGTTGCCCAACCCCGACCGGAACGCTTTGCCCTTCCTTGCCGCAAACCCCTACCCCGCCATCGAGCTTGAGGTCATTTCCAATCATAGAAACCTGTTTTAGAGACTCTGGACCGCTGCCAATAATGGTGGCACCTTTGACGGGGTATTGGATTTTGCCGTTCTCAACCCAATAGGCTTCCGAGGCTGAAAAAACAAATTTTCCGCTGGTGATATCCACTTGACCACCACCAAAATTGACTGCATATAAGCCGCGCTTAATGCTGGCCACGATCTCTTGGGGATCATCTTTGCCGGCCAGCATGTAGGTGTTCGTCATACGTGGCATTGGCAATGAAGCAAAACTTTCACGGCGTCCATTCCCGGTGAGGGGCATATTCATCAGACGGGCATTTAAGCTGTCCTGAATGTAGCCCTTCAAAATGCCATCCTCAATTAATGTGGTGCATTGAGTAGGCGTACCTTCATCGTCGATATTCAAAGAGCCTCTCCGTCCAGACAAGGCGCCGTCATCAACTACGGTAACACCCTTGGCGGCAACGCGTTGGCCGATGCGACCAGCAAAGGCAGAGGACCCTTTGCGATTAAAGTCACCCTCAAGGCCATGGCCAACTGCTTCATGCAACAGAACACCGGGCCAGCCTGGTCCCATCACTACGGTCATTGGACCTGCGGGCGCAGGGCGAGATTCTAGGTTCACTAAAGCGCCATCAACCGCTTCATCAACATAGCGGTTAATCAGCGCTTGATCAAAGTAAAGATAGTCATGACGTGCGCCACCACCAGAAGATCCAGATTCACGGCGACCATTTTGTTCGGCAATAACGTGAACGGAAACGCGAACTAAAGGTCGAACATCGGCAGCCAAAAGGCCGTCGGCACGAACAACCAGAACCACATCAAACTCTCCAGCAAGACTGGCCATCACCTGAATGATGCGTGGGTCACGCGCTTTAGCTCGACGCTCAATACTTTCCAGTAACGCAATTTTTTCTTTAGGTTGCAGTGAATCAAGGGGGTTAATGTCTGAATACAACTTATTGGATACAGGATTAAATAATTTACTTGCAACGGCTTGTTTACCACCCGCTGGGCCAATTACCCGAGTTGCTTTTGCCGCCTTGCTTAAGGCGTCTAAATTAATTTCATCTGAATAGGCAAACGCAGTCTTATCGCCATAGATTGCACGGACACCAACGCCTTGATCAATATTGAAACTACCTGATTTAACAATGCCTTCTTCCAGACTCCAGCTTTCGCTACGAGTATGCTGAAAGTAGAGATCAGCGTCATCAAGGCGATGGGTAAATAAATGGCCAAAGGTGTGATGCAAATCTTGTTCCGATAAACCTGTTGGCTCAAGCAGAATGGATTTAGCTAATTTAATGAGGTCTGCTTGTTTTTTGGCTTTAGTCCAATTTGCAGGAAATAGTGCTTCTGGTGCATTCATGTGATTGGGCAGATCTTTCTTTAAAGCTTGCGATGTGCAAGTGCAGGTAACTTAGAGCGTACCTCGTTTAATTTATCTTTGCACAAGACCCCAGAAATAAAGCCCTCTCCTTCAGGGAGATTAGTCAAGATTTCACCCCAAGGATCAATCAACATGCTATTGCCCCAAGTGCGCCGTTGATTTTGATGCTTACCCCCTTGGGCGGAAGCCAATACATAACATTGGTTTTCAATCGCTCGAGCGCGCAATAGTATTTCCCAATGATCTTTCCCGGTGGTGTATGTAAATGCAGCGGGGATGATATGACAATCTACTTGGCCCAGGGTTCGGTAGAGCTCTGGAAAACGCAGGTCATAGCAAATACTTAAACCAAAAATCCACTCATTACCATTGCTTGAAATCTTGAGGAGTCCAGGTTCATTACCGGCTTCAATTGTTTCCGATTCTTGATAGCGCTCAGTTGCTGTTTGAAAACCAAACAAATGGATTTTGTCGTAACGAGCAATTTGTTTGCCGGTAGGACAAAACACTAAAGTTGTGTTGAGAACCTTGTTAGGTTCTTTTGCTTCTAGAGGAATGGTGCCAGCCACCAAGTGAAGGTTATTCTCTTTTGCAATCTGCGAGAGTTGCTCTTGAATAGGACCGCTGCCAAAACGTTCACGAGCAGATACCTTGTCAGTGTCTTTGAGCCCCATGAGACAAAAATACTCTGGAAGAACGACTAATTTTGCGCCATCTACTGCTGCGGCCGCTATTAGTCGACTTGCAGTAGAAAGGTTCTCTTGCAAGTTTGGGGTTGACACCATTTGAATAGATGCAACTTTGAGGTTTGCAGAGTTTGCTGATGTGCTCATAACAATCTAATTGGAAGTTTTATTGGGGTTACCTGGATTGCTTGGATTGCTTTGTGGCCCTGAGGGATTGTCCGGTTTAGTTTGTTCTTTAAGTAAATCTTTACTGCGAATAGTATTCAAGGTTTTGGAATCAATGGGTTGACCCTTCTGGTCAAGCGGAATTACCTCTGGGTTATCCCAGGAGCCTTGTACTAAATAGTCGGACTGTAGGTTTCTGTTAATTTGGCTGGTAATCAGATACTGTCCAACCAGCGCACCAAGCCCTACGATAGGGTTGATAGCAAATGCAGCTAAAGAGCCGGCTGTGGCATCAATCGTTGGAAAGATTGTGACGCGCAGATCCTGTGTTTTCTTGGGGATATCGATTTGTCCAGTCATGGCAACTCTTGCTTGATCTAGACCCATCGTGAATTGCTTGGTTTGCGCCACTCCAGCATTGATATCAAAAGAGGCATCAATAGTATTAAACGGAGTGCCTTTAGTGACAATGTTACCTAGACTGCCTTTAAGATCCAAGGTGGCAAACTTAAATAAACTCTGCAAACTAAGAACGTCAAGGAGTTTTGCTCCGCTAGTATTAACTTCTATAAGGCGACCTTTCTCTAAATGTAAGGTTGCCTTACCGGCTAGTGTTTCATATTGAGGGATAAATGGAGAGCCATCCCAATCAGCATTGATTGCCAGCTTTCCTTGTCCCCCCTCAACCGATTTGTGATCAGTCCAATGACCAATAATTTGGCCGGCATCTTTAATATCTAGATCGATATTTAAATTTGTGTGTGTGGGTGTATTTGGCGAACCACCAATCCAACGACCAGTAATAGTTGAGCTACCTTGTGGATTGTTAAATTGAATGGAGTCAATATTGAGGGTGTTGCCCGTGGTTCTGGTTTTAATTCTTACCTGACCAAGCTGGGCTTTATCCCAATCAAAATCATCAATGGTTAAATCAATACTGGGAATAGATTCTGGCTGAATCTTATTTTTAGGCGCCGGAGTTTTTTGAGTTTGCTGTATTGGGGTTGAAGTGGGCGCAGCAATTACTGCTTCAGGAATCTTCAGGCGCACAAGTTTTCCGCTAATCAAGTCGTTGCCCTGAACTTGATTGGCAGGCTGGTATTGAATATTGCCGGCAATTTGAGGGGATCCCCGCAAACGTAGTTGCCAGGAAGAATTTTTATTGGTTGCTGCCAAATTTAAGTCCTGCCAGATACGATCAAATAAGGTCAGCTGCTTAATCTGGGCAGAAACTTGGATGCTGTTTGTAGCAGTGGAGTTAGGCGTGGATTTATTGTTGGCTTGACTTCCCAAGAATTCTTTCCAAGCATCTAAATTCAACTCATTACTGACGAGGTTTAGGGCAAAGCCTTGCTGAGGGGGTGTAGCAGGAGCTCCGATGCCTACAGCATGACGAAGGGTATCGTCGTCAGTAATTTCACCTTGAATGAAATAGGCGTCTCCGATTTTCCCATCCCAAGTAAGGCGGCGTGAATTTGCTTTTGTTTTAGCAAATGTTTTGAGATTGATTTGGCCAAACATTAAAGCCCCAGCCTGTTTTTTCAAGGGGGCAGGGGCCGAGCTACCCCAGTCGCGCATATCAATCTTTAGGTTAGTTTCACTATTACCCTTAGTAAATTTAATGATGCCGTCATATCTAGCTACGCCCCTCATCGCCTGCAGGATTGGAAATGCCTGCATTGAACTATCTTTTGCAAAGTAATTTTTGATAAAGTTTGCCGAAATATTGCCGGAAATGTTGTAGCTTTGATTGGCCTGATTTGAGGTCGCGCTTGAGATCTTGACATCACCACCAAGGAACTGAGCGGTGATATCTTCAAATTCTGGATTCACTTCGGTAATCCGAATTTTGCCCTTGAGATTCTCAAAAGGGGGCATGTCAGCCCATTGCACTCGGTTACCAGGAAAGCTTAATTGAACATCTGTGTTGGCCTCAAGACCTCCGGACAGTGGAATTTTCATGCCAAGATTGAGCTTGGTAGGGCCTGCTATTTTTAAGTTACGCTCAAGCTCAACCTGTTTTTTACCTACTGGCGAGGCAAAGAGGTAGTCCAATAGTTGTGATGCTTCGCCTTGCGCCTCGCCGTTTACTATCAGCATTAGTTGCTTTGCGCTAACGCTTGGAATTTCGGCATGAAACTTACTCAGCGCAACTTGTTTATAACTCGCTTGATCAATGTCAACGGTAAAGTTGGCATTCTGCATATTAATAGCGCCATTGACTTTATTGAATGCAGGCCAAACACCCTGCGCTGTTGCGGTAGAGGGTACTGGGCTAAAGGTAGCGCCATTAATAGGCAGGTTGAGAGTGAACTCTCCTGAGCCTACTTTAGAGAAGGGCACTTCATTGGGATCACCCTTAATGTGCAAACTTCCTTTATTGATAGTTCCTGCATCAAAGGCCTTGCTTAAATAAGTTTTAGCCTCGGCGCCCATGCCGACTGGTAAATAGCGATAAGCTGTTTTTAGATTGGCTTGTGCAAAGTCCATATCTAAGGTCATGAAGTCAGGTTTTTTAGCTTCGCCAATAATGTAATTCAAATTGAGTGTTGTCGAAATCTCGGGGTTGCTAAGCGCCAACTGCTTAGCATTAATCACCCAATTCCCTTTTTGTTTTGACCAGGAAATTTGGCCAGCAGCTTTATTTAGATTTATTTTGGGATCAACCAGTAAGTTGCTGATTTCCACTCCTAAATTGGCGGATTCTATCGAGAAAGTTCCCTTGCTTTGGTCTGCAGTAAGAAATCCCGATAAATTGGAAACGGAAGGCATCGATTTATTAAAGCCAACAAAACCAACGTTCACTAATTTTCCGCTGACAGAAAAGTCTAGCTTACTTGATTTAAACCATCCACCAGGAATATTGAGTGCTGATAACGCAGATTTACTCTCAGACCATTTGATATCTAGATCTTGTAGCTCACCATCTGCTTGTGATGCTTTGATCCATTGGTGAACTTTTTTTGACAGCGGTAAATTCATTGCAAAAAGCGCAACATCCTCTACCAAAATCTTGGGCGATGAAAATCCAAATTCCTTAATTTCTCCATCTGCAGCAGGCGGTCTCCAGCGGAAAGTCATCGGACTGAGATGATCTAGTGGAGTAGTTTTTGGACTATCAATATCTCGCCACGCAAAAGTCTTAGTAGTCACTGCGATAAGCCCATCGACTGTCTCTTGAGTGAGGTTGGTTTCCAATCTTCCCAGGGCAATTGCATCCTCATTCTTGGAAAGCTGCACTGTTAAGTTGTCAGCAGCAAGATAAATGTCTCCACCATCTGGCTTGCCATTATCAATTTTTAATTTCCCATTAGAGCTGAGCACACCTTCTAAAGTGCTTAATGGTAGAGAAAAATCATTGCCAATTTGGCCAAGTTGAAGCGCGTTTAAATTCCAAGAGATGGTTCCAATCCAATCTCGCCAATTACCCGCTTGGCCGCCGATGTGATGAACTAAGTCAATATCAATTAAGAGCGGCCCTTTATTCCATGGGGTCGTCGTACTTAGCGAGCCTTTGTGACTACGGATGCCATTGCTAAGTGTGAGACTTTGAATGTCTACCGAAGTGCTCGCCTTTTTTTTAAATTGATCATCCCAAAAAAACTTGACGTCATTCACACGAATTTCATTTTGAGCAAAGAGCCAATTCTCAGCTGAATAGTCATTGGGTTTGCCATCAATTGAGATTCCGGCAATGGTGACAACGCCTTTAGTATTGCGTTGCGCATGAATTTCAGCGCCTTCAAAATTTAACTCATGAAAGTAGGGCGCAAGATGATAAAAAGAGGACCAACTTAATTGACCATTAATCTTTTGTATGAATAAAAGTGGTTTTGTTTTTTCTGGACCATTAAAGCGCAGGCCATCGATTTCAAAATTAGGTCTAATGCCAGTCCAGGAAACACGTAGAGAATCCATCGAAACATCGGTGCCGATTCGAGCGCTAATCAGTCTTTCAACCGATTCTTTGGATTTCTCAATTTGTGGCCAAAGAACAAAACGAACGCCTACATGCCCAAGTACAAAAATGGCCAAAACAATGCCAGCCAAAATCAGGGCACGCTTACGCCAAGCCCGACTCGAACCTTCAGTACGTTTGGCTATTGCGCTCTTGAGGCGAGGCGGAATAATGTTTTGCAGCATGCCCTCTATTATCCGTCAGCCTTGGCTTGATCGCCAAGCTTCTGGACTGGGGTTTTCAAGGTCAGATTAAGATGAGGGGATGAATGATTTTTCCTATCAAATTGATTTTTTGGAGCGGCATTCGACTTATGCTCGACGCTGGCTAAGCGCGCGTCCTGATTGGATGGAGTGGCTCCGCTCACAGGGGCAAAAAAAGGTTGATTTGCAAGGCATCAGGCAGCTGCTAGAAGAGTGTCATGTAAGACCTTCATCAGCTGAGCAGGACGAGGCTGAGTGGATGGCTAATTTGCGCTTAGCAAGACAACGTTTGATGTTGTGGGTCGCTTTTCGGGATTTAAATGGTTTTGCTGACTTGCATGAGGTTACCCATGCGCTGAGTCATTTTGCTGAGTTAGCAGTCTCCGCTTCAATTGCTTTTGTTCGGGAAGATCTCAAAAATCGTTTTGGAATACCTTGGAGCAATACGACCCAATCTGAAATGCCTCTCATGGTTGTTGGTATGGGCAAGCTAGGTGGTCTTGAGTTAAACCTCTCTTCAGATATCGATTTAATATTTTTATACGAGCATGAAGGTGACACTACTGGCGGACCAAAGAGTTTGTCTAATCACGAGTGGTTTACTCGTATGGGTAAGCGCTTAATCAAGCTGCTTGCTGAGCACGATGCCAATGGGTTTGTATTCCGGGTTGATATGCGTCTTCGTCCTAATGGAGATTCAGGGCCTTTGGTGTGCAGCTTGGACATGCTCGAGGAATACCTATTGGTCCAAGGTAGGGAGTGGGAGCGCTATGCCTGGATCAAAGGTAGATTGATTGCCCCGTTCCCAGGGTCTCCAAACTTTGCGCATTGCCAGAGAGAGCTTGATCAACTGATTCGCCCCTTTGTGTATCGCAGGCATTTGGACTACGGTGTGATTGCCTCTATTCGTGATCTTCATGCACAAATTCAGGCTGAGGCTGAAAAAAGATCCTCAGGTCATCAGGGGCGTTCACGCGATATTAAATTAGGGCGCGGTGGCATTCGGGAAATTGAATTTCTAGCGCAAATGTTCCAATTAATGAGAGGCGGCACAGACCCGCGCTTTAGAGTGCGTCCTAGTTTAGAGGTACTCGAGCTGATCAAGAATTGCGGCATCCTGCCTGCTGATGAAGTGAAGTCATTGCAAGAAGCTTATATTTTCTTAAGACGTTTAGAACATCGCATTCAAGTTTGGGATGACCAGCAAACCCATTACCTTCCGGATGATGAGGATGCACGCTCACGCTTAGCAATATCGATGCAAGGGCAGAATGCGCAAGTCAATGCATTCATGACTGAATTAGATCGTCACCAAAATCATGTTGCGCAGTTATTTGAAAAAGCTTTTTTACTGGATGATGGCGCCCGCCTCGAAATCGCGCCATTAGCTTTAGGTTGGGTCCCTGATCAAACATTTTTCCCTAACTCATGTGTTCGCTGGCAGGCTTGGGTGGATAGTCCAAAACAAAAATTGTTGCCAGAAAAAAGCCGCTTAATTTTTGATAATTTAATGTGTAAGGCTGCGGAGCGCCTGCAGGGGGATGGATCCATCTCAGCGCACGCCGATCAAACGCTGTTACGTTTTTTTGACTTAATTGAAGCGATCGCTAGGCGCAGTGCCTATCTTTCCATTCTGGCTGAGTACCCAAGGGCTCTGTCAAATGTATTGGATTTGCTGAAGTCATCCCAATGGGGTGCTCAATATTTGACACGCCATCCACATCTTCTGGATTACTTACTGAATTCTCAGGCTGAGAGGGCTTTAATCGAGGATCCGGCAAAGTATTGGAGTGAGGTTCGATCCAATCTCAATATGCAGCTTGATGATGTGATGGCCGAGGGCGATGGTTCTGAGCAAGCAATGGATATTTTGCGCGTGACTCATCACAACGAAACTTTTATTACGCTCTTAACCGATCTCGGGATTGGTGTTCAGCAAGCGCTGCCGGTGGAGCGGGTAAGTGATCATTTATCGGCGCTCGCAGATTTAATTCTGCAGACCACCTTTGAGCGTATCTGGCCTAGCGTAGTAAAGAAGTTCGATTTACCTGCCGATACCAACCCACCATTCGCCATTATTTCTTATGGAAAACTAGGCGGTAAAGAGCTGGGATATGCCTCGGACTTAGACATTATTTTTTTGTACCAGGCAGATGAGGCTGATTATGCGGCACAAGAAATCTATGCTCTTTTAGCAAAGCGAATGATTAATTGGCTCACTGCATTTACCTCTACTGGCAGCTTATTTGAGATTGATACTCGTCTTCGCCCTAATGGGTCTGCCGGCTTTTTAGTGACGAATGCAGAGGCCTTTAAAAAGTATCAACTTCGCGAAGGTGATAATGCTGCTTGGGTTTGGGAGCATCAGGCTCTGACTCGGGCACGCTTCTCAGCTGGCAATCCAATAGTGGGTTCATTCTTTGACGCTGTTCGCTCTGAAGTATTAAGTCAGTCAAGAAATATTGAGCAGCTCCGCTCCGAAATTTTAGAGATGCGACGCAAAGTCCATGCAGGCCATCCCAATGTCAACCCTGCATTTGATTTAAAGCATGATGCTGGCGGGATGGTGGATATTGAATTTATTGTGCAGTTCTTGGTTCTTGCCTATGCCCATCAACATCCAAAATTGATTGGTAATCTCGGCAATATTGCCTTATTGCAGATTGCTGGTGAGATGGGTTTAATAACTCCAGAAGCTGCGCAATCTGTTGGCAATGCTTATCGCTTATTGAGGGCACGCCAACATCGATTGCGTTTGGATGGCGCAGAAAAAACGCGCGTCGACCTTGAGCAGGAATCTGAATTCATCGCAGCTAGAGATGCTGTGCAAGCCCTTTGGATGGAAATATTTAAAGCGCCCTCTAATGTGAGCTAGAAGACCTTGTGACTTGATGTAGTTACTTTAGTTTTGCTCTAACAACTCACGAGCATGACGGCGGGTGGTATCAGTAATAGTCGCGCCGCCAAGCATTCTGGCGACTTCTTCAACTCGCTCTGCTCTACCCAAGACTTGCACTTGGGAAACCGTCTTCTCACCAATTTGTGATTTGCTGATTTTGAAGTGATGATTGCCTTGGGCAGCCACCTGCGGTAAATGGGTCACACATAGGATTTGGTGGGATTGGCCCAGTTGATGTAATAGCTTACCCACGGTTTCAGCAACCGCTCCACCAATGCCAGCATCAACCTCGTCAAATATGAGGGTCGGAGTGAATGAGGCTTTGCTGGTGATAACGCTGATGGCTAAACTAATGCGAGCTAACTCACCGCCGGAAGCTACTTTTGCAAGTGAGCGAGGTGTGCTGCCGGCATGGCCTGCCACTAGGAATTCAATTTGTTCTAAGCCATGTGATCCACCTTCATTCAGTGGTATCAGGGCAATCTCCAAACGACCGCCAGCCATGGATAAATCTTGCATGGCGCTTGTTACTAAATCACCCAGCTCTTTTGCGGCCTTGCTACGCTTCTGAGTCAGTTGTTTTGCTAGTTTTAAATAAGTCGCTTCTTCTTGCTTTACTTGATCGCGCAGTGCCTCAATATTTTGAGAGGCTGTTAGGGCATCAAGCCTTTCTGCTGTATCCAGAAGAAGCTTTGGTAGCTCATCAGTTTCAGTGCGGTATTTGCGAGCTGCACTATGTAATGCTTGCATGCGCTCTTCCACTTGTGCAAGTCGAGCTGGATCTAGGTCTATTTTTTGTAGGTAGCGATTTAGTCCATGAATCGCCTCATCTAGCTGAATACTTGCTGACTCAAGTGATTGGCTAATGTCGCTAAGGCTGGAGTCGTGCTCTGCAAGTGCGCTGATATTTCCGCACACCTTAGATAGGGTAGATTCTAGGGAATTATCAGCTTCACTCAAAAGATCGACCGCTTCTTGGCAGCCGCCAATGAGTTTTGCTCCATTCGCTAAGCGAGCGTGCTCACTTTGAATAGTTGCCCATTCACCTTCTTGCGGGGAAAGCTCAGTGAGTTCTTCCAATTGCCACTGTAGACGCTCACGTTCGCGCTCTACATCTTGCCCTGCATTTTCTGCCTGCTCTAGTCGACGACGAGAATCTGCAAGTGTTTTGAATGCTTTTGCTACATCGGAAGCAATGGGAATTAATCCTGCATGACTATCGAGGAGTTCTCTTTGAGCACCGCCCTTGAGTAAGAGTTGATGAGCATGCTGACCATGAATATCTACTAATTGATCGCCGGCTTCACGCAGTTGCGTCAAAGTAGCAACACTGCCATTAATAAAGGCGCGACTACGACCATTGGCTTCGACAGTTCTCTTGAGTACCAAGCTTTGACCATCGTCCTCTTGTGGAAAGCCTTGCTCATCAAGCCATTTGCCCAACTCTTTAGACTGGTCTAGCTCAATGCGAAAGAGGGCGGAGATTTCTGCTCGGTTACAGCCCTCTCGTATTTGGCTGCTATCGGCGCGCTCACCAAGTGCCAAGCTAAGGGCATCTAAGAGGATAGATTTACCCGCACCCGTTTCGCCTGTAAGTACGGTAAATCCGCTGGTGAGATCTAGCTCTAGCTGATCAACAATGACGAAGTCACGAAGTGAGATGGTTTGAAGCATGTATTAGCGTAGCAAAAAACTCGACATCAGAATGTCGATGGGTACTCATTCCAGTGCAGCTTCTCGCGCAAGGTTTTGTAGTCGCTATGACTGCGCGGGTGCAAAAGAGTAATCGTTTTTTCAGATTGGCGAACTTCAATCTTGTCACCCGTTTGTAAATCCGTTTGTGATTGCATATCAAAATTGACAATGACTTCTCGCCCGTCAACTACCTCAATAACGGTGACAGAGTCTTGTGGCAAGACAATTGGACGGTTGGAGAGCGAGTGAGGCGCAATCGGCGCTAGCAAAATGCCAGCAACACGGGGATGCAAAATGGGTCCGCCAGCTGAGAGGGCGTAAGCGGTCGAGCCGGTTGGGGTCGACACAATTAAACCATCGGATCGTTGGTTGTACATAAAAGAGCCATTGACGTGAACCGCTAATTCCACCATCCCGGAAATTCCGGAGCGATTTACGACCACATCATTTAGCGCTAATGCACGATTAATTTCTTTGCCTTTACGTAATACAACCGCATCAAGCAATGTGCGAGCATCCGCTTCGTATTCACCAGCAATAATTTTTGGCAGAGTATCTTGTACCGACTGAATAGGAATATCGGTCATATAGCCCAGACGCCCCATATTGATGCCAACCAGCGGCACATTGCTTCCCGCCAGCTGACGACCAATTCCTAGCATCGTGCCATCACCCCCAAGAACTACGACCAAATCAATTGCTCCAGCAAAGGCTTCTGCAGTTTTAGTGGGGAATTCTTTGAGACCCAAGTGCTGGGCTGTAGCCGCCTCCAGAAATACCTCGCAACCCAGGCCTTTAACCAGTGCAGCGAGGTCCTTGAGGTGCTCATCAATGCCCTCAGCATGGAATTTGCCGACAAGCGCAACCCGGCTAAATGCCTTCTTGGTGGAATTTGGGGATGGGCTTAACATATAACGATTAAACCATAGGCATAAAATCCCTTCCACCATGGATGAACGTTCCCGCGCCCTTCTCAAAACCCTCATCGAGCGCTATATCGAGGAGGGACAGCCTATTGGCTCCCGCACTCTCTCTAGGTATTCGGGCTTAGACCTCTCAGCAGCCACCATCCGTAATGTCATGGCGGATTTGGAGGATATGGGCCTAGTGACCAGCCCTCATACCTCTGCTGGCCGTATTCCTACGCCAAGAGGCTATCGTTTATTCGTGGATACCATGGTGACAGTGCGCCCTTTGGAGGAAGTGGCTGCCCGCGAGGTTGAAAAAGGTCTCTTGCCGGATTCCCCGCAGCGAGTCATGACCTCGGCGGCACAGATTTTGTCGAACTTGACCCATTTCGCTGGGGTAGTGATGACCCCGAAGCGTGCCCAGGTTTTTAAGCATATTGAGTTTTTGCGCTTAGGCGAAGGCAAGATCTTATTAATTATGGTGACGCCAGAAGGTGATGTGCAGAATCGCATATTGCCGACCACACAAGATTACACGCCAAGTCAACTCATTGAGGCAGGCAACTTTATCAACACCCATTTTGCTGGTAAAAGTTTTGATCAAGTGCGACTGCATTTGAAATCCGACTTGGATAATTTGCGCACAGATATTTCTGGACTAATGGCTTTAGCTCTTCAAAGTGGCGTTGCTGATTACGACATGAGTCGTGGCGATATGGTGTTGTCTGGAGAGCGCCGCTTGCTAAATGTCGGAGATTTAAGTTCTAACTTAGATAAGTTACGCAAGATGTTTGACATGTTGGAGCAAAAATCAGTGCTGATGCAATTGCTTGATGTATCCAGTCATGCCGACGGTATTCAGATATTTATTGGGGGTGAGAGCGACTTATTGCCATACGAGGATCTAGCTGTGATCAGCGCCCCATATAGCGTTGATGGGCAGATAGTGGGTACGCTTGGTGTCATTGGGCCAACGCGTATGGCCTATGACAGAGTGATTCCCATTGTCGATATCACCTCAAAATTATTGTCCGGGGCGCTGAGTTCCTAATCCTCGATCTATACCTATTAATTAACTAGAGACAAACATCTTGAATCCAAACCCGCATTTACGCGCATCCAAAACTGCAGTCTTAGTATTGAACTTGGGAACGCCGTCAGCCCCAACAGCAAAAGCAGTACGCGCTTATTTAAAAGAATTTCTATCCGATCCTCGCGTAGTAGAAATTCCAAGAATTATTTGGTGGTGCATTTTGAATGGCATTATTTTGCCAATTCGTAGTAGTGCCTCAGCAAAAAAATATGCTTCTATTTGGTTGCCAAAATTGGGTTCACCTTTAATGCATTACTCCCGTCTTCAGACAAAAGAACTGGGTGATAAATTTGCAAATGAGGGTCACACGGTCTTAGTTGATTTGGCGATGCGTTATGGGCAACCCTCTACCCAGTCTGCCCTTGAGGGCCTTAAGGCGCAAGGCATGGAGCGTTTATTAGTGCTACCTTTGTATCCTCAATATTCAGCTACCACTACAGCATCTAGCTTCGATGAAGTCTTTCGTGTTTTGAGTACTTGGCGAGATCAACCTGAATTGCGCTTGGTAAAGCACTATCACGACAACCCTTCCTATATTGCCGCGTTGCGCGATCAAGTGTTGAGTAGCTGGGATAAAGATGGGCGCCCTGACTTTGCTAAAGGCGATCGCTTTGTAATGTCATTTCACGGATTACCAAAACGCAATTTGATGAAGGGTGACCCTTACCATTGTGAGTGCCTAAAAACTGGACGTCTGCTTGGGGAGTCTCTTGGTTTAGAACCGGGTCAATACCTTGTTACTTTCCAATCTCGCTTTGGTAAAGCCGAGTGGTTGAAACCTTACACAGCTCCAACGATTGAAAAGCTAGCTAAAGAAGGTTGTCAACGCATGGATATTTTTTGCCCAGGATTTCCGGCGGATTGTTTGGAGACGCTTGAGGAGATTGCTATGGAAGCCCACGAAATCTTCTTGGAGCATGGCGGTAAGGACTATCGCTACATTCCCTGCTTGAACAGCAACCCTAAGTGGATTGAGGCTTTGAGCGATATCGCCCATCATCATTTACAGGGCTGGTCTTTGGGGACGGAGTCAGAGGCAGAGTTAGCTAAGCGCGCTGAAAGAGCCGAGTTGGCCGAAAGAGCAAAGTCTTGAAATTATATTAATCGACCCCATATCACAAAGTAATAGCCATCTTTAAAGAAAAGTAAAATAGCGTCCATGACACAAGAAAATCAAAACCCATCTCCAGAACAAGAGAATCTAGCAGCTGAGCCAGCTGCCGAAACTGCAGCAGAAACGCCAGCCGTAAAAACGCCTGAGCAAGAAATTGCAGATCTCAATCAAAAGATTGGCGAGCTTCAAGATAATTTTTTACGTGCAAAAGCAGAGGGTGAAAATATTCGTCGTCGCGCTGTAGAGGATATTGCCAAGGCCCATAAATTCGCCATCGAAAGTTTTGCTGAGCATTTAGTGCCAGTGACCGATAGTCTCTATGCAGCATTGAGTACTGATGCTGGTGACGCCAAGGCATTTAAAGAAGGTCTAGAGATCACTCTTAAGCAATTGCTCTCAGCCTTTGAAAAAGGTCGTATGACCGAAATTAACCCTGCGGTTGGGGATAAATTTGACCCCCATCACCACCAGGCGATTGCTTCGGTGCCATCTGAGCAAGAGCCAAATACCGTGGTTTCAGTTCTGCAGCGTGGCTATACCGTGGCAGATCGGGTCCTCAGACCTGCTTTGGTGACGGTTAGCGCCCCTAAATAAATAGAAAATTGGGGTAAAACCCCAAAAAAGGCATAAAAAAGGCAGATTTCTGCCTTTTTTGCTATTCAGGCTCTTGAAATCGCTTTTTTAGACCCCACTTACTGGGTATCGAAATATTCATTAGTACAACAAACAATTTAATTTTTTGGAGCAATTATGGGAAAGATTATCGGTATCGACTTAGGAACCACAAATTCATGTGTTTCAGTCGTTGAAAACAATGCACCTAAGGTTGTCGAAAACGCAGAAGGCGCTCGCACAACTCCATCCATCATCGCTTACGTTGAAGACGGCGAAGTATTGGTTGGTGCGCCTGCAAAACGTCAATCAGTGACGAATCCTAAAAACACCATCTACGCAGTGAAGCGTTTGATGGGTCGTAAATTTACAGATCCTGAAGTGCAAAAAGACATTAGCTTGATGCCTTATTCAATTATTGCCGCTGATAACGGCGATGCTTGGGTTGAAGCGCGCGACAAGAAGATGGCACCACAACAAGTGTCCGCTGAAATTTTGCGCAAGATGAAAAAGACTGCTGAAGATTATCTAGGCGAAGAAGTGACTGAAGCAGTGATTACTGTTCCTGCTTACTTTAACGATAGCCAGCGCCAGGCTACTAAAGATGCTGGCCGTATTGCTGGCTTGGATGTAAAGCGCATCATCAACGAGCCTACTGCTGCTGCATTGGCTTTTGGTTTGGATAAGCAGGATAAAGCAGATCGCAAGATCGCTGTGTATGACTTGGGTGGTGGTACATTCGACGTATCCATCATCGAGATTGCCAACGTTGACGGCGAGAAGCAATTTGAAGTGCTCTCAACCAACGGCGACACATTCTTGGGTGGTGAAGACTTTGACCAACGCATCATTGACTGGATCATTGCTGAGTTCAAGAAAGAACAAGGCGTTGATTTGAGTAAAGACGTATTGGCATTGCAGCGCTTAAAAGATGCGGCTGAAAAAGCCAAGATCGAATTGTCATCTGCACAACAAACAGAAATCAATTTGCCATACGTGACAGCTGACGCTAGCGGTCCTAAGCATTTGAATTTGAAGTTGACCCGCGCCAAGCTGGAGTCTTTGGTAGAAGAGTTGATCAAGCGAACAGCTGGTCCTTGCTTGACTGCCATTAAAGATGCTGGTGTAAACGTAGCAGATATCGACGATGTTATTTTGGTCGGCGGTCAAACCCGTATGCCTGCAGTTCAGGATAAGGTAAAAGAAATCTTTGGTAAAGAGCCTCGTAAAGACGTTAACCCAGATGAAGCAGTTGCTGTTGGTGCGGCAATTCAAGGTTCCGTATTGTCTGGCGATCGTAAAGACGTATTGCTCTTGGACGTTACCCCATTGTCATTGGGTATCGAAACTCTTGGCGGCGTAATGACCAAGATGATTCCGAAGAACACAACCATTCCTACTAAGCATTCACAGGTTTACTCCACTGCGGAAGATAACCAGCCTGCTGTAACCATTAAGTGCTTCCAAGGTGAGCGTGAGATGGCTGCTGCTAACAAATTGCTCGGTGAATTTAATCTCGAAGGTATTGCTCCGGCACAACGCGGTATGCCACAAATTGAAGTGACCTTTGACATCGATGCCAACGGTATCTTGCACGTAACTGCAAAAGATAAAACAACTGGTAAAGAGAACAAGATCACCATCAAGGCAAACTCTGGCTTGACCGAGGAAGAGATTCAACGCATGGTGAAAGATGCTGAAGCCAACGCCGCTGAAGATAAGAAAGCATTAGAACTGGTTACTGCCCGCAATACTGCCGATGCATTGGCTCACTCAACCAAGAAGGCTTTGGAAGAGCATGGCGCTAGCTTAGAAGCTGCTGAGAAAGAAGCGATTGAAGCAGCCCTCAAGGACTTGGATGAAGCTATTAAAGGTAGCGACAAAGAAGCGATTGAAGCAAAAACAGAAGCATTGGGTAAAGCAAGTCAGAAGTTGGGCGAAAAAGTTATGGCTGCTGAGCAAGCTAAAGCAGGTGGCGCTGCTGCTGGTGCAGCTCCAGGCGGCGCAGCTCCTGGCCAAGCTCCTGATGCAGATGTTGTTGATGCGGATTTCAAAGAGGTTGATGACAAGAAGTAATTCTGAAATCAGACATTCATTGACGTAGTTTTGATGTACTTAAATAACAAGTCGGCCTCGTGCCGACTTGTGCCATTCAGGTTGTTGAGAGGAATAGGCCGTGCCTAAAAGTAAACGCGATTTTTATGAAGTGCTTGGTGTAGCAAAAGGTGCCAGTGATGATGAGCTGAAAAAGGCTTATCGAAAGATGGCGATGAAGCATCATCCAGATCGCAATCCCGATAGCAAAACGGCTGAAGCCCAATTTAAAGAAGTTAAGGAAGCATATGAAACCTTAACCGATCCCAATAAGCGCGCTGCTTATGACCAATATGGTCATGCTGGTGTTGATCCTTCTATGGGCGGTGGTTTTGGCGGCGGCGGATTTGGTGGTGGCGGTTTTGCTGATGCGTTTGGAGATATCTTTGGAGATATCTTTGGGCAAGGCGGCGGTCGCCAGTCTGGTCCACAAGTCTATAAAGGCGCTGATCTGCGCTACAACATGGACATTACCCTTGAGCAAGCAGCTGAGGGGCATACAACCCAAATTCGCGTTCCAAGCTGGAGCAATTGCAAACCATGTCATGGCACTGGCGCTGAGCCAGGAACGAAAGCAGAAACATGCACAACCTGCGGTGGGCATGGTCAGGTGCGCGTTCAACAAGGCTTCTTCTCTATGCAACAAACTTGCCCTAAGTGCCGCGGCACAGGCGAGTACATTCCGAAGCCCTGTAAAACTTGTCATGGCACTGGAAAACACAAAGAACAAAAAACACTCGAAATCAAAATACCAGCAGGTATCGATGATGGCATGCGTGTGCGTTCTGTTGGTAACGGCGAGCCAGGCATTAACGGCGGACCTTCTGGCGATCTGTATGTAGAAGTGCGAGTCAAACCCCATAAGGTTTTTGAACGTGATGGTAGTGATTTGCACGTACAAATGCCTATCTCCTTTGCAACCGCAACCATCGGCGGAGAAATAGAAGTGCCTACGCTTGCAGGGCGCGTTGAGTTTCCAATTCCCGAAGGTACCCAAACTGGTAAGACATTCCGTTTGCGTAACAAAGGCATTAAAGGCTTGCGCTCAACCTTGGTGGGTGATCTTTTCGTTCATGTATTGGTGGAGACTCCGGTAAAGCTGACTGATGAGCAAAAGAAATTGCTGCAGAAGTTTGATGACAGCCTGAAATCCGGCGGTGACAAACATAGCCCTCAGCAAAAGGGTTGGTTTGACGGCGTAAAGAGTTTCTTTAGTTAATAACTAGTGTGTGGGCTGGCAGGCAATTAGCCTGCAAAGCCATGTTCAGGTCCGGGGAATTTCCCGGACTTCACTTCACGTACGTAAGCCTTAATAGCAGCTTCGACTGAGTGATGGCCATCCATGAAGTTTTTGACAAACTTCGGTGGTTTGCCTGGGCTGATACCCAACATATCCTGCAGTACCAACACTTGACCAGAGCAATCTGGGCCAGCGCCAATTCCAATCGTGGGGATATGTAATTCGGCAGTAATTCTTTCGCCTAGCGATGAAGGAATGGCTTCAAGTACTACCATTTGTGCTCCTGCTGCTTGGCAAGCGAGTGCTTGTTCGAGCATCACACTAGCCGCATCTTTTGATTTACCTTGTACCTTATAGCCACCCAATACATGAACGGATTGTGGCAATAGGCCTAAGTGTGCACACACAGGCACACTACGCTCTACTAAGTGACGGATGATATCTACCTGCCATTCACCGCCACCCTCAAGTTTCACCATATCTGCACCGGCACGCATGAGCTCAGCAGAAGACTCCAAAGCTTGTACGGGATCACCGTAGCTCGCAAATGGGAGGTCGGCAATCAAAAACGCATGGGTATTTGCGCGAGCCACACACTCGGTGTGATAAGCCACCTGCCCTACGGTAACAGGTGTTGTGCTGGAGTGCCCCTGAATCACATTGCCTAGAGAATCGCCAACCAAAATGGTTTCCACTCCACAACGATTCAGGAGTGCGGACATGGTTGAATCATATGCAGTAAGCATAGAAATTTTTTCACCCTCAGCATGCATTGCGAGGAGCTTAGTAATTGTGATTGGCTTATCGCCTTGTAAGTAACCCATGGCGAGAGTTTAATGAATTAATGCGCCGATTGGCTATAAACGTCTTTTTCCCCGCAATTACAGTTCCTGCAGGGGAGTTTTTCGATTCTTTGGTGGGCAACATTGGGTAAATAAGCCTTGAGCTCTCCCCACTGCGGCAAAAAGATTTCGGGGGCTATTTCAAGGAGGGGTAGAAGTACAAACGAACGCTCAATGATCTTGGGGTGGGGCAGCATTAACTCTGTTTCATTTTGGGTCACCCCTTCAAACGAAAGAATGTCGAGATCAAGAGTGCGAGGGGCATTTGCGTAGGGCCGCTCGCGACCAAACTCTTGTTCAATCATTTGGCATACATGCAATAGGCCATAAGGAGTTAATTCAGTTTCGACTTCAATGACGGCATTAATGTAATCACCGCCAGTCGCTTCTACCGGAGCACTTTGATAAAAACAGCTTTTTGCCAGAATTTGGAGTTCGGAGCGCAATGCCAGGCAAACAATGGCATCAGTAATAAGCTGACGCGTGTCACCAATATTCCCGCCAAATCCGATATATGCCCGTGCCATAGAATTCCAAACTAGAGATGAAACTACTTTACTGAAATTTCTCTAAGTCTGCTTAGCTTGCTGCACCCTCTGGTGGCAGCGCTGATTTTGGCTTTCTGCGGCGGCGTCTTTTGGCTGGGGTAGGGCTGTTCCCGGATTCATTTTTAGCGCTAGCCATGAGCTCGTCTTGCCCCGCCGGATCTGCCGCAATGAAGTCTGTCCACCATTGGCCGATAGCGGGATTTAGTTCGCCAGTGGCGCAGCGAAGCAACATAAAGTCATAACCCGCACGAAAGCGAGGGGATTCTATGAGGCGGTAAGGATAGCGACCTACGCGTCTTTCAAAGCGCGGCTGCATGGACCAAATCTCCCGCATATCACTCTCAAAGCGTCTTTGAATAGTCATACCACTGCTTTGGGTGGCAATCGTGTCATCCATAGCATCATGCAGGGCTGGGATATTCGCCATACCTTTACTAGAATTGGCTTTCCAATTCTTCAAAAGATCAGGCCAAAGTAGGGTGGCAAATAAAAAGCCAGCTGAAACACTTTTGCCGGATTGGATTCGTTCATCCGTGTTGGCTAATGCAAGCTTTACAAAATCATTAGCACCTTTGGAGTCTTCGCCCTCATCCAGAATGTGATCCAGTAATGGCAGTAAGCCATGATGGAGTCCGGCCTCCTTTAAGCCTTGGATAGCGCGCCAAGAGTAGCCTGACATCAGGAGCTTGAGGATTTCATCAAAGAGTCGGGCAGAAGGAACATCATTTAGTAGCTTGCCAAGTTTGGCAATTGGTGCGCGCGTAGCGCTGTCTAATTCAAAGCCAGTTTTGGCAGCAAATCGAACTGCTCTGAGCATGCGCACAGGATCCTCGCGATAGCGTTTGGCTGGATCACCAATCATGCGCAACGTTTTCTTTTGCATGTCCGCCATACCGCCGTGATAGTCAAGTACTGTCTCAGAGGATGGGTCGTAATACATGGCATTGATCGTGAAATCACGTCTCGCTGCATCTTCGCCCTGCGATCCCCAGACGTTGTCGCGCAGAATGCGACCACTTTCTGCTACATGGTCTCCAGCGTTATCCAGCAAGGCTCTGAAGGTTGATACTTCAATGATTTCAGGGTGGCCTTTACCAAAAAAAGTCACATGCACAATTTGAAAGCGGCGACCAATAAGACGGGCTTTACGAAATAGTCTTTGCACTTGATCTGGTGTTGCATTGGTTGCAACGTCAAAATCTTTAGGGCTAATGCCAAGCGCAAGATCGCGTACAGCGCCACCAACGATAAATGCTTCATAACCTGCTTGTTGCAAAGTATGAGTCACCTTGACTGCATTTTTGGAAAGCAGGTGAGGGTCAATACGATGCGATTTTTTGGGAATACGTTTCGGCGCACCAGTATTATTTGCCTGGCTGTGCTTGACCATCGGGTCACGCCGCAAAATACGTTTGATAAATTTAGTGATCATGCAAACAATTCAAGAATGGGCCAGTTGCGCTGCTTGGCTTCATTGCGAAGGCGATCATCTGGGTTAGTAGCAACTGGATGACTCACTTTTTCAAGTAAAGGTAGGTCGTTCATCGAGTCGGAGTAAAAATAACTGTAGGGCAAGCGATCTAATGAAAGCTTTTGATTAGCCAACCAGTCATGTAGGTTCTGAATTTTGCCTTCGCGAAAATTAGGGGTACCCTTCACTTCGCCGGTGTAGTTGGCCAAAGGCTGGTTATCAGCGGTAGCTGGCTCTGTAGCAATCAGATGTTCAATGCCAAAACTTTCTACGATTGGGCGAGTCACAAAACTATTAGTAGCCGTTATCACGCAGCAAAGATCACCAGCATCTTGGTGTCGCTTAACTAAATCAAGTGCTTCTTGCCGAAGTTGACCGTTAATCACCTCTTTCATAAAAGCGTCATGCCATTCTTTGAGTTGAGCGCGCGAG
Organism: Polynucleobacter sp. KF022; assembly: GCF_027924105.1. Classification (NCBI taxonomy): domain Bacteria; kingdom Pseudomonadati; phylum Pseudomonadota; class Betaproteobacteria; order Burkholderiales; family Burkholderiaceae; genus Polynucleobacter; species Polynucleobacter sp. KF022. The sequence continues at coordinate 1,568,822 of NZ_AP026972.1, read as the reverse complement.
TGTTCGGATAGTGGCTTTAAGGCGAAGCGTAGAAATTCATGAATATCAAGTTTGCCCTCTTTATAGTCTTGATAAAAACGTTCGTTTTGCCGAGCGTAGTATTCGCTGTCAACAACACCAATACGAGCCAAAAATTGGCCCCATTCATAATCACTATCGCAGGGCAACAGGGTGTGGTCTAAATCGAAAAGGGCTAACTGGGTCACGAATGAATATGTAATAAATTATTTAGGCTGCAAGAGCTCGCGGACAAGCGGCAAGGTTACAGCACGTTTTGTTTCTAAAGAGTAAGCATCTAAGGCATCAATTAAGGCCGTTAAGCTGGGCATATCCCGATAGAAGCGGCTTAATAACCAAGGCAATACATCGGGCGATAAAACCAGTCCTCGCGCTTTGGCTGCCTCACCTAATGCCTGTATTTTCTCATCATCATCCAAAAGCTGTGTCTGAAACACCAAACCCCAGCCCAGACGGGTTCGCAGGTCTTCTCGAAGCTCTAGGGCGGCGGGGGCGGCTGAACCAGCCATAAAAATGTGCAGCGCTTTGCTCGCTTGCACCGTATTCAGAATCCGAAATAACGATCCCACGAGGCGCTCATCTAATTGATCAACGTCATCCACTGTAATGACTGAGGGCGTATTACTTTGTGCCAGTGAACTCATATTCTCTTCGAGTCGAACCCAGGATGTGGGTTCTGATGGCGTAAGAGCAACATGTTCAAGACCAGCATTTTTGGCAGCATTTTCGATGGCCTCTAGCAAGTGTGTGCGCCCAGAGCCCTCAGGCCCCCACCAATAAATCCAACGTTGATTTAATGGGTTGCTAGAAACTTCGCTACTCGATTTTCCCCAAGAGTGCGCGATATTTTTTAACGCAGAAATCAGTGCGAGATCTTTTCCGGGGAGATAGTTTTCTAGACTCGCTTTAGGTGAGTGACTAATATCCAGTGCAAATTGTTTTGGAAGCGAAGGTGTATTCATTGCTACCAAACTTATTTTTGATACCAAGAGCTTTGCGTATAGATAGACCAGAGATACTTCACTAGGACTAAGCTGACAGCGCTGATAGGTAATGCCAGCAAGACACCAAAGAAGCCAAAGAGCTTGCCGAACAACAGCAAGGCAAACAAGACTGCAACTGGGTGCAAGCCAATGCGCTCACCCACTAAGCGGGGCGTTAAGAAAAAGCCTTCTAAAAATTGCCCGATGCCAAACAAGATCAGCACCCCAACAATTTCAGTGCCTGGACCAAATTGGAGAAGCGCTGATAAAACTGCAAGCGTAAGGCCTACGGTGATGCCGATATACGGGATCACAATCATGAGTGCAGTAAATACACCAAGTGCTGCCGCACCTTTTACGCCAATGAAGCTCAAGCCCGCACTGTAATAAATCGCCATGATAGAAATAACAATCAACATACCGCGCAAGTATTGCGAAAGTAATCCATCGGTATGCATGGCTAAGTGATGAACTGTTTCTTGTGCACGCACAGGAACTAATCCTTTAATGAGACTGAAAAAGTGGTTCCAGTCCATTAGTAAATAGAACATTACAAAAATGATCAGCACTGCATTTACAAAGCCTGCAATGACTGAGCTGCCGGACATCAGTACGGTGCTGACGACAGAAGTCATCAAGCTGTCGGCATTGTCATTAATGTGTTCGGTGATTTTTTGTGCAGCACTGGTTTTGAGGGTTCCCCAGTCGGGATTAATGTGCAAATCACTGAGTTTTGGGCCCAGCCAGGCTTGAGTATTGGCAATCCAATCAGGTAGTTGGGCCTTAATGAGAGGAATTTCATACTTGAGAAGGCTGATTAAAAGGCTCAAGATGAAAAAAACGAGACAAAGCCCTATCAGCATGCTGGTCGCAGCGGCTAGCGCGCGAGGCAGGCGATGCTGCTCAAGCCACAGGCAAACAGGGCGTAGGGCGTACGCCAGAATGAATGCAGTGAGAAAAGGGGTAAAAATTTCGGCCATCTTGCTTCAATCCTCTAGAATTCAATGATTCTACTGACGAAGTAGCATTTTTGACTAATATTCCGGCTCCGATATGACTTCACCTACTAATTCCTCCTCAAATGGCCTTTCTTACCGTGACGCTGGCGTTGATATTGACGCTGGGGACGCTTTAGTTGATCGGATTAAGCCGTTGGCCAAAAAGACCATGCGCGAGGGTGTATTGGCTGGAATTGGCGGCTTTGGAGCGCTGTTTGAGGTGCCTAAGCGCTATAAAGAGCCGGTATTAGTGTCAGGCACAGATGGCGTAGGCACTAAGCTCAGGCTGGCTTTTGAATGGAATCGTCATGAAACCATTGGTCAAGACTTGGTGGCCATGAGTGTGAATGACATTCTTGTCCAGGGTGCTGAACCCCTCTTTTTCTTAGATTATTTTGCTTGCGGCAAGTTGACTGTCGATACGGCAGCAACGGTTGTGGGCGGTATTGCTAAAGGTTGCGAATTATCAGGTTGCGCATTGATTGGTGGAGAGACCGCAGAAATGCCGGGCATGTATCCACCAGGTGAATACGACCTCGCTGGATTTGCAGTGGGCGCAGTTGAAAAATCCAAAATCATTACTGGTGCGACGATTGTTCCAGGTGACGTTGTATTAGCAATTGGATCTAGTGGTGCTCACTCCAATGGTTACTCATTGGTACGCAAAATTATTGAGCGCGCTGGCGCAAAGCCAAGCGATGATTTAGGTGGTCGCCCATTGGGTGATGTAGTGATGGCGCCTACTGAAATTTATGTGAAGCCCCTCCTGAAGTTAATTTCTGAAATTAATGTAAAAGGTATGGCCCACATTACTGGAGGTGGTTTGGTTGATAACGTACCGCGTGTGCTACCAGAAAATACTCAAGCTATTTTGCATCGCGACAGTTGGCAAATGCCAGAGCTCTTCCGTTGGTTACAAATGAAGGGCGGCGTTGCTGATGCAGAAATGGTACGCGTATTTAACTGTGGCATCGGCATGGTGGTTATTGTTGCTCCTGATCAAGCGGATGCTGCGATCAAGTCATTGACTGCGCAAGGTCTAAAAGCTTGGACGGTAGGTGAAGTAGTTGAGCGTCCAAAAGATGCTCCGCAAACGATTGTTATTTAAGAGCAATTACTGCCCACTTACTTCTTTAGGTTTTTCTTGCAGTAGTCTACGGCCGCCTTCATTTCCTCGGGGTTGAAGGGGTCAAATGTTTTTCTTCCCTCAATCGCGCGTAGCCAAGTAAGCTGACGCTTCCCTAGCTGCCTGGTTGCTGCAAATGCCTTATAACGCATTTGTTCAGCATCAATTTCGCCATTCAGAAATTCCCATGCTTGGCGATAGCCGACAGATCGTATTGCCGGAAGATCAGCATGTAATCCAGGATTGGCATGTAGAGCTTTGACTTCATCTATAAATCCAGCAGTGAGCATTTCATCAAAGCGTTTTTCTAAATTGAGATGCAATCGTTTGCGATCGCTAGGCTCTAGTGAAACTAAATCAATCCATGATGGAATTGCGGAGCCTTCTCTACCATCTTCACTTGGTGAGTCAGCCAGCAGTTCTGACATGGGCTTGCCTGTAATTTCAAAAACTTCTAGCGCACGTTGAACACGTTGAGAGTCATTGGGTTTCAAGCGGGCTGCAGTGTTGGGATCGACTGTTGCTAGCTTGTCATGCATAGCAGGCCAGCCGATAGTTTTTCCCTCTTCATCTAAGCGGGCGCGAATTTCTGGATTGGCTGGCGGCAGCGAGGAAAGACCATGTGCCCAAGCACGCCAATACAGCATTGTTCCCCCAACAACCACAGGAATATTTCCGCGCTCACGAATTTCGTCGCAGAGACGATTTGCATCCTTGGCAAAGCGAGCCGCAGAATAGACTTCAGTTGGGTCGATGATGTCAATTAGATGGTGAATCACCGCTGCTTGTTCAGCCTTGGTGGGTTTAGCACTACCGATATCTAAACCTCGATAGACTAGCGCAGAATCCATGCTGATGAGTTCAATCGTTAAACCAATGGATTTGGCATACTCAGCCAAAGACATGGCGAGATGGGTTTTGCCTGCACCAGTTGGCCCAACAATGCAAAGAATCGGGGTTTTGTTTGGGGCATGCATAGGCTGAATGTAAGGTTCAGTTGGCATACCTGATTATAAGAGCCTGTTAATATCCGCAACAACCCATAAATTAGAGAGCGAGTGAATGGATACCCTTTTGCAATTAGGCGATTTATTGCTGCATATTGATAAACATCTTGATGTGGTCATTCAGCAATATGGTCCATGGGCTTACGGCCTATTATTTGCGATTGTTTTTGCAGAGACGGGTTTAGTGATTGCGCCATTTCTACCTGGCGATTCACTCTTATTTATTGCTGGTGCTTATTGCGCTACTGAGCATTTCAATATTTGGACTTTATGTATCGGCTTATTAATTGCAGCCATTGCGGGCAATACCGTGAACTATTTCATTGGTCGCTGGATTGGTAAAAGGGTCTTTAGTAGTCGATCTCGCTGGATTGACCAGGGCGCGTTATTAAAAACACACGCTTTTTATGAAAAGCATGGTGGCAAGACCATCATTGTGGCGCGTTTTTTACCCATCATCAGAACCTTTGCACCGTTTGTTGCTGGCGTTTCAGAAATGAATTTCTCACGCTTTCAGCTATTTAATATTACTGGTGCTTTACTTTGGGTATTTAGCTTGGTGATCGCTGGTTATTTCTTTGGAAATATTCCGGTGATTCGCCAAAACCTGAATGTGATTGTATTGATCGGTATTGGTGCGGCAGCGATACCAGTGGTACTGGCTGCACTCTATAAAATTTTTCAGCGCAAGAAAAACTAAATGTTTTCTTAATGTAGTTTGGTTTGGCTTTCGAGCGTAGCAATATGCTCGCGAATATCGTTTGCATCTTCAGCTTCAGGAGCTTCGCTGAGATAACGATGCATATCCTCCAAGGCTGGACGCAAATACTCCAGCTGAGCAAAGATTAAGCCGCGGTCACGAATCTCTTCGACAGAGTCTGGAAGCAGAATCACCAGCCGCTCTTGAATTCCCAGTAGACGTTCCCAGCGCTCATGCTCTGAGTAAATCATTTTCAGGTTTCTTAGGTAGCGCGACAGAATTTCTCTAGAACTAGATGCACGCAGGAAGATGTTGAGCGGGAGACTGAGCTCGCCTCGATATCCTTTGGCATCCAAATAAGGATCTAACATTTCTTGTAGTTGAGTTTTTGAGAGGGATTCGCCGGTTAAGGGGTCCATAATCACTTCGCCTTGTTGCAGGGAAATACGTATCATGAAGTGATTCGGAAATGAAACCCCTCGAATCTTTAAACCAATTTGATTTCCTAACTCCATCATGAGAATGGCTAATGAGATTGGAATCCCTCGACGATTTTCGAGTACGTAATGCAAGTACGAATTTTCGGGCGCATAAAAATCATTGGGATTGGGCCCAAAACCCAGCTCGGTATAAAAGAAATGCTTCAGAATTTGTAGGCGCTGAATCGGTGATGTATCGGGTGTGACGCGTGACTTTAATTTATTACCCAATTGATCGAGCTTATCTAGCACCCCTTGTACATCCAAATCGGGATAAGCATGCTGTGCAACAGCAATTGCGGCCTCAGTTAAAGGGAAGTGTTCGTCTTCGGCAACTAAGGAGGTGAAATAGTCGAGTTGTTGTGTTGGCATAAATCCTATTTTGCATGACGCAAGAATTTTTGCCAGCGAATTCCAACTAAGCCCAGAGATGCAAAGTAAACAATTGCTGCAGCAGCTAACCATGCAGCCAATAGACCAATGCGTAGCCACGGTTCAGCCTGCAGGGCGATCCAATTGTGTGCGCCTGCAGCGTAAAAAAGTACTGCTGCGAAGGGAATAAGGGCAAATAGCAGTTGTCCCAGGTATTTAGTCCAGGCTGAACTAGGAAGGGCTCCGCGGCGATGTAGGCCAATCCAAAGTAGGGCGGCGTTCAGGCAGGCGCCCATCCCAACTGAAAGTGCAAGTCCTGCATGGCCAAACCAGGGAACAAAAACCAGATTAGCTAATTGGGTTGCTACCAAAACAAGCAGTCCAATTTTGACGGGTGTTCGGATGTCTTGGCGCGAATAAAAACCAGGCGCCAAAATCTTGACCAGGATTAAGCCAATGAGTCCGACGCCATACGCCGCGAGTGCACGTTGCGTCATCAATACATCCAGCGCATTGAATTTGCCGTAGTGATACAAAACTGCAGCCAAAGGTTCGCCAAAAATAAATAGAGCAATTGCTGCAGGCGCTGCTAGCAGGAAGGTAAGCTGCAAGCCCCAAATCAAAAGTTCACCGGCGTGCACTAGATCGTTTTTGGCATTCGCTTTGCTGAGGCTGGGTAACAGAACTGTGCCAAGGGCTACACCCAATAGTGCGGTTGGAAATTCCATTAAACGGTCTGCATAGGAGAGCCATGACACGCTACCTGCTTGTAAGCGTGAAGCGATATTGGTATTAATGATGAGGGAGATTTGCGCAACTGATACAGCAAATACTGCGGGCCCCATTAGCTTGAGTACGCGTCTTGCATCCGGATTAGAGAAGGCTGCTTTGATCGCCCCAGGCAGCAAACCAATGCGAGGTAAAAGCCCAATACGAGAGAGTGCCGGAACCTGAATGGCCAATTGCAAAACGCCACCGCATAAGACACCAATGCTTAAGGCATAAATAGGTTGATCTAAATGTGGTGCCAAAAAGATGGCGCTACCGATTAAAGCGAGATTCAGCAAAACAGGGGTAAAAGCCGGAATTGCGAACCGGTGATAGGTGTTCAGAATGCCCGCTGAGAGTGAGACCATGGAAATCAGCCCAATATAAGGGAACATGATGCGGGTCATGACAACGCTAGCGTCATAAGCCTGGCCCCCTTTAAAGCCTGTAGCAATGACCAAAATGAGCAATGGGGCGCCAATTACGCCTAGCAATACCGTGAGGAGCAAAGCCCAAAATAAGAGCGTGGCGACCGCATTAATGAGGATTTTGGCCTTGTTTTGGTCCTCATTTGTAGAAATTTCCCCCAAAATTGGCACAAAAGCCTGGGAAAAGGCCCCTTCAGCAAATAGCCGGCGCAGTAGATTGGGTAGCCGAAAAGCCACATTAAAGGCGTCTGTCCACTCGGAAGCCCCGAAACTACGGGCAATCAGGGTTTCCCGAAGTAGGCCCGTAATTCGGGACAGCATGGTCAGGGAGCTAACCTTGGCAGCGGCAGAAAGCAGATTCATGAGCCGATTTTCACCTATTTATTGGTCGACTGTGCTTTTTTGCCCCTTTAAGGTAAAATCTTGGGTTTTGGCGAGCTTGCTTATGAATCTGGCAAGTCCGCAAGATTTTTAACTAATCGCATTTTGCAATTTATAGAGGCAAGGTTTAAAGATGGCCAATACAGCACAAGCGCGCAAGCGTGCACGCCAAGCAGTAAAACAAAACGAACATAACTCCAGTTTGCGTTCAAAGCTCCGCACTTCCATCAAGGCAGTTCGTAAAGCGATTGAAACTGGTGACAAAGCAGCTGCTGCAAAAGTATTCGTAGCGACTCAAGCAACAATCGACAAGATTGCTGACAAAAAGATCGCTCACAAAAATACTGCTGCTCGTCAGAAGTCACGTTTGTCTGCAGCCATCAAGGCGATGGCAGCGTAATACAGTTTTAGTTTTAGGCTGGTCGAAGTAGTTTCGACCTAAGCCCGCTCCTCATCAGAGCGGGTTTTTGTTTTTAAGGCTGGGTCGGGGCTGCTGGGTTGAATTCACATGCCTCTTCGATCGGTAGGCTATTGTCTTTGGCAAAGTTCACGACAAAGTCTAGTGCTCTAGGATCTAGGTCCCCCAGTCTGGTATCAATAACAACGCATTTCACTTTAGCAATAAGCACTGGTCTGACGTAGGGCGAATAAGTGAAGCGAGGGTCCCCGGAGTCACCGGGAGGGCGAAAAGTAGCCATCACCCCGCACAGACGCTCCGCCCAATCGCTGGGCCGAAATGGTTTGCCAGAAGTGGTAATGCCTTGAATGAAAAGCTTTTTGTGGTTCAAGTTCGCGTAATGATGGTTGTAGAAAATAGTATTACTAAGCCCTCTAGCTTAACAGCCTGAGTTGGCCGTAATATGACTTTAGGAACTATTTTCGTGCAGCCGAATGTTTGAAGAAAAAAATGCAAGCCAAAACTTTAGTAGAAAGCTCAACTATGACATCCTTGGCAAAGCCGCAAGTGCCCGGTCAGGTAAAGCACTACCTGCAGTTTTCTGACCTCACTCGTGAGGAATACGACTATTTGCTCAAGCGTTCCGCATGGCTCAAAGCTAAGTTCAAAAGTTATGAAACTTGGCACCCACTGCATGACCGAACCTTGGCGATGATTTTTGAGAAGCATTCCACCCGTACACGCCTGTCTTTTGAGGCGGGTATTCACCAGCTTGGTGGGCATGCCGTATACCTGAACACCCGCGATACTCAGTTAGGTCGTGGCGAGCCTGTAGAGGACGCTGCGCAGGTCATTTCACGAATGACTGACATCATCATGATTCGTACCTTTGGTCAGGAGATTATTGAGCGCTTTGCCTCGAATTCGCGCGTTCCAGTCATTAACGGCCTCACAAATGAATTTCATCCATGCCAAGTTTTGGCTGACATCTTTACCTTTGTTGAAGCGCGTGGGCCAATTCAAGGAAAAACCGTGGCTTGGGTGGGTGATGCTAACAACATGGCCTACACCTGGTTGCAGGCTGCTGAGTGCTTGGATTTTCAATTGCGCTTCTCTGCACCTGATGGTTATCAGCTGGATCCAGCGCGCTTGACACCGAACGCAGCAAAGCATTTAACGATTTGCGCTGATCCTAAAGATGCCTGTAAAGATGCCGATCTCGTTTCTACCGATGTTTGGACCAGCATGGGTTACGAAGATGAAAACACATCCCGCATGAATGCTTTCCAAGACTGGATGGTGGATGAGGAGTTAATGTCTTTAGCTAAGCCAGATGCTTTATTTATGCACTGCTTGCCAGCCCATCGTGGCGAAGAGGTTTCGGCTGGAGTCATTGACGGCCCGCAAAGTATTGTGTGGGAAGAGGCAGAAAATCGTCTGCATGTCCAAAAGGCATTGATGGAGTATCTGCTCTGCGGTCGTTTGGATTAAGCAATAAAGCATAAGTAAAAAAACGTAAGCAATAAAATATGAAGTAATTTGTCTCGGTGTTGTCTCAGTAAGTTTTAGTTAATTTTTGATTGAATAAAAAAATGTCCGATATTAAAAAAGCAGTCTTAGCGTATTCCGGTGGCCTAGATACCAGCGTGATTTTGAAATGGCTTCAAGATACCTACGGCTGTGAGATTGTTACCTTTACGGCTGACTTGGGTCAGGGCGAAGAACTGGAGCCGGCACGTGCCAAGGCTTTGCAATTTGGCATCAAGCCAGAAAATATTTTTATCGATGACTTGCGTGAAGAGTTTGTGCGCGACTTTGTTTTTCCAATGTTCCGTGCAAATACGATTTACGAAGGTGAATATTTATTAGGCACTTCAATTGCCCGCCCATTGATCGCAAAACGTCAAATTGAAATCGCTCGTTTAACGGGCGCTGATTCTGTATCTCACGGCGCTACTGGTAAAGGTAATGACCAAGTACGTTTTGAGTTGGGCTACTACGCCTTAGAGCCAGGAATTAAAGTGATTGCTCCTTGGCGCGAATGGGATCTTCTCTCGCGCGAGAAGTTAATGGCCTATGCTGAAAAGCATGGCATTCCAGTCGAGATGAAACATAAGCAAGGTGGCTCCCCATACTCTATGGATGCCAACTTATTACATATCAGCTATGAAGGCCGTCATCTAGAAAACCCAAATGCTGAAGCGGAAGAATCTATGTGGCGTTGGACGGTTTCTCCTGAGAAAGCGCCAGATGCCCCAGAAATTATTGAAATTGAATTTAAAGCGGGTGATCCTGTAGCAATTAATGGCAAAGCGTATAAGCCACATGAATTGCTTGCTGAATTAAACCGTATTGGTGGCATGCACGGCATCGGTCGTTTGGATTTGGTGGAAAACCGTTTTGTAGGCATGAAGAGTCGTGGCTGCTACGAAACTCCTGGCGGCACCATTCTTCTCAAGGCCCATCGCGGCATTGAAAGTATCACCCTGGATCGTGAGGTAGCTCACTTGAAGGACGATTTGATGCCACGCTATGCGAGCTTGATTTATAACGGCTTGTGGTGGGCGCCAGAGCGCTTAGCTTTGCAAACCTTGATTGACCATACTCAACAAGCTGTCAATGGCGTTGTTCGCTTGAAACTTTACAAAGGTTCTGTATCTGTGATCTCGCGTGATTCAGCCAATACCTTGTTTGATCAAAATATTGCGACTTTTGATGATGATGGCGGCGCATATAACCAGGCGGATGCTGGCGGCTTTATCAAGCTTAATGCCTTGCGTATGCGTATTGCTGAAACAGCAAAGCGCAAGCGCGCTAAGAAATAACGAAAAGCAAATTCAAATAAACGATTAGAGCTAAACAGAATAGAAAGAATCAGCATGCAATTTGATCAAGTTTCAGTCGGCAAAAAAGCCAATGTATTTTTCGATGGTAAATGTGTTTCTCATACCGTGACATTGCCAAATGGTGTGCGCAAGTCAGTTGGCGTTGTATTGCCAAGCACTTTGCGCTTTGACTTAAGCACTAAAGAGGTGATGGAAGTGGTTGATGGCACCGCTTTTGTCAGTATCAATGGCGCTCCTGAGCAAGAGTTCAAGGCGGGCCAAAGCTGGGAAGTGGAAAAAGGCGGTTATTTCATTATTCGTGCTGAGCAACCTGTGCACTATGTTTGTCACTTTGAATAAATAAGCATTGCCGAAAAACAAAACGCAGACCTCGGTCTGCGTTTTTTATTACCCACTATTACCTTTACCTCTTCGGCAAGCCAGTCACTATCGTTCCCGGCACAATCACTCTTTCTGAGAACCACTGTTTATTCATTTCTAATGCGAAACGCACTGCTGCTTTAGGGCAGTGGTTATTGGTTGTCTCTGCTTGCATCTCTTCAATGTTCACAATCTTTCCATCATCCGCAATGAATGCAATAGATAGTGGGATCTTGGTGTTGTTCATCCAGAAACAATGACCTGCTTTTTGTTCAAACACAAACAGCATTCCAGAATTGGTTGGCATGCTAGTGCGGTTCATTAGCCCCACTTCTCTTGCCTTAGGAGTATCGGCTAACTCAGCCTGAATGCGGTATATGCCAGCCTTGAGTTCAATAGTGGGCAGGCCTGTGTTGACTTGAGCTAACGCAAAGCTAGAACAAAAGAAAATGAGCGCGGTAAATAGTTTGATGAAGTTGTTTTTTGGAATAGGCATGTTGTGCATTTTAAGTGAGGCAAATTGCAGACGAAAAAAAACCCAGGAACGAATCCTGGGTTTTTAATAATGATCTAAGGACTATTAAGCCGCTTGGATATTGGTAGCTTGCTTGCCTTTAGGGCCTTGGGTAATGTCAAACGTTACCTTTTGGTTTTCCTTAAGGGTTTTGAACCCAGGCATAGTAATTGCGCTGAAATGCGCGAACAACTCTTCTTCACCATCATCAGGTTTGATAAAGCCAAAACCTTTTGCATCATTGAACCACTTAACAATTCCGGTCGCCATGCGAACTCCATTACATAAACTTAAAACAACCGTGATGAGGGTAAATACTTTTTAATCAGTCTCAATCCACAACACGCCTAAATAGAACCTCTCTTGAAGCCTACCCCCTGATTGTTTGCCCTTTTTGGAGGGGTGTCAAGGAGTTATATGCCCCTACCCCCCAGTTAATACCCCTTTTTTTATCGAAAAATGCCCCAATATGGGTTTAAGAGGGGTTTTTGCGTGGTTTTCGCAACAAGACCCTAGGAAATTAAAGTTTCAATATCTGTGTTTAGAATGTTTCTCATGAGTCGCGCACCAAAAAATCCCACTACTGGTAACCCCAGTAATCCATATATTGAAGACACCATTCTTCTCGAAAAGCAGGTCGAGCAAGTTAAAGCGCCTTCGATGTATAAAGTTTTACTATTGAATGATGACTACACGCCAATGGAATTTGTGGTGATGGTGATTCAGGAGTATTTTAATAAAGATCATGAAACAGCTACACGCATCATGTTGCAAGTGCATTTAGTAGGTAAGGGCGTTTGCGGAGTATTTACCCGCGATGTCGCTGCCACGAAAGTGCATCAAGTAATTGAACTCTCCCGTGAAGCGGGTCATCCACTACAGTGCACTATGGAGGAAGCATGATTGCCCAAGAATTAGAAGTGAGTTTGCACATGGCGTTTGTTGACGCAAGGGCATCGCGACATGAGTTCATTACGGTCGAGCATTTGCTGGCGGCCTTATTAGATAACGCCACTGCTGTTGAGGTTTTAAAGGCTTGTGCAGTCAATATTGCAGAGCTACGCGCGCAACTCAAAAACTTTATCAATGACAACACGCCTGTCGTGCCCGGCAATGATGAGGTGGATACGCAACCTACATTAGGTTTTCAGCGTGTTATTCAGCGCGCCATCATGCATGTGCAGTCCACATCTAATGGCAAGAAAGAAGTGACTGGTGCAAATGTATTAGTTGCCATCTTTGGTGAAAAAGATTCGCACGCGGTGTATTTCTTGCAACAGCAAGGTGTTACAAGATTAGACGTAGTGAACTTCATTAGTCATGGCGTGCGTAAGGATCAGTCTGAACATGTAAAACCGGCTGAGCCCTCTCAGGAGACTGAGGATGCTGGTTCCTCTGGCAAAGAAAGCCCTCTAGAGCAGTACACGCAGAATCTCAATGTGATGGCTCGTCAAGGCAAGATTGACCCATTGATTGGGCGCGAGAGCGAGGTGGAGCGCGTCATTCAGGTCTTATGCCGTCGCCGTAAGAACAACCCATTGTTGGTTGGTGAGGCTGGTGTAGGCAAAACAGCGATTGCTGAGGGATTGGCTTGGAGAATTGTGAAGGGTGATGTCCCTGATATTTTGGCCAATGCAACGGTTTACTCCTTAGATATGGGCGCGCTCTTAGCGGGCACTAAATATCGTGGTGATTTTGAGCAGCGATTGAAGAGCGTTCTCAAGTCTCTTAGAGATCATGCCCACGGTGTTTTGTTTATCGATGAGATTCATACGCTGATCGGCGCAGGCGCGGCATCTGGCGGAACTCTGGATGCAAGTAATTTATTAAAGCCCGCACTGTCTAATGGCCAGCTCAAATGTATCGGCGCAACCACCTTTACTGAGTACCGCGGTATTTTTGAAAAAGATGCTGCCCTATCACGTCGCTTCCAAAAGGTAGATGTAGTAGAGCCAACCGTAGATCAAACTGTACAAATTCTGCGCGGGTTGAAGTCCCGATTTGAAGAGCATCACAGCGTGAAGTATGCTGCTGGCGCTTTGGTTGCTGCTGCAGAGCTTTCCGCTCGCTACATCAATGATCGTCATTTGCCGGACAAAGCGATTGATGTCATCGATGAAGCCGGAGCAGCGCAGCGTATCTTGCCAAAGTCCAAGCAGAAGAAAACGATTGGTCGTCCGGAGATCGAAGAGATCGTGGCGAAGATTGCGCGCATACCGCCACAGTCAGTTACTGTGGATGACCGCAGCAAGCTGCAGACATTGGATCGCGACATTAAGAGCGTAGTGTTTGGTCAAGACCCTGCAATCGAGGCCTTAGCTAGCGCCATTAAGATGACGCGCGCAGGTCTTGGAAAGATCGACCGCCCAATTGGATCATTTTTGTTCTCTGGCCCTACTGGGGTTGGTAAGACCGAGGTGGCTAAACAGCTCGCTTACATCCTTGGTATTGAGCTGCTGCGCTTTGATATGTCTGAGTACATGGAGCGCCATGCAGTAAGTCGCTTGATTGGTGCGCCCCCAGGTTATGTTGGCTTTGATCAAGGCGGTTTACTAACTGAGGCTGTCAATAAGAAGCCCCATTGCGTTCTCTTGCTTGATGAAATTGAGAAAGCTCATCCTGATATCTTTAATATCCTCTTGCAGGTAATGGATCATGGAACTCTGACGGATAACAATGGTCGTAAGACAGACTTCCGTAATGTGATCATCATCATGACAACCAATGCTGGTGCTGAGGCGATGCAGAAATCTACCATCGGCTTTACTAATGCCCGCGAGTCTGGTGACGAGATGGCGGATATCAAGAAGTTCTTTACACCAGAGTTCCGTAATCGTTTGGATGCCATCGTTTCCTTCAAGGCGCTCGATGAGTCCATCATCATGCGCGTTGTTGACAAGTTCTTGATGCAGCTTGAAGAGCAGTTGCATGAGAAGAAGGTAGACGCGACTTTCAGCCCAGCGTTGCGTGCACATTTGGCTAAGCATGGCTTCGATCCGTTAATGGGTGCTCGCCCAATGCAGCGCATTATTCAGGATACTGTGCGTAAAGCGCTTGCCGATGAATTGCTTTTTGGCAAGTTGGCTCAAGGCGGGCATGTGGATGTAGATATTGATTCTGATGGCAAGGTTCTGCTGAACTTTGATGCACCAGTATTACCAGGAAAGCGCACTAAAGCTGATGTAGCACCGGCTGAAGAAATTTAATTAACCAATTTAATAAATACAAAACCAAAAAAGGAAAATATGTCTCATCACGATAAATTACTAGAAGCTTTTGAAACTTATAAAGCTGAAAATGAAAAGTTTCAAGGTAAAGGCATTAAAGCTTCTGCTGCACGTGCTCGCAAAGCACTGCAAGAAATTGCAGGCTCATGCAAAGAGCGCCGCAAAGAAATTACTGCTGAAAAAGAATCTCGTGAAGGTGCTGGTGCAGGCATGTCGCAAGATGCAGCTCGTAAAGCGCATATTCGCAAGTAAGCAATTGATGCTTAAAAGAAAGCCACCTACGGGTGGCTTTCTTATTGAATAATTTACTTAAGACCGTTTTCGGTTAAGAAATAATGCATTACATTCTGGCTCAAGAATGCCGCCCAGTAATTGCGTCTGGCTAAAGCCGTTTCCTTGATTGATGTCTTTAGCACTAAAGGTAAAAATATCAATGCCTGATTTTTTAATTGTGGCAGCTGAGCTTCCGAAGGCAACGCCACCAATACCTGCCCAGATAAGGGCGCTCATGCACATAGGGCAAGGCTCTCCGGTTGTGTATAAAACTATATCCGCCCAATTTTTATTACCGTTCTGAGCGATGTAATTGTTGATGCAAGATATTTCACCGTGGAGCAGTGGATTGTCAAAAGTTTGATTAACGCCTTTAGCAAGTATCGCGCCAGTCTTCGCATCAGTAATGACGGCCCCAAATGGGTAGGCTTGATTTTGTGCTGCCATAGCGATCGCGGCACGCATTGCAACTTCATGACTCCTCATTGGAATTGAAGAAAGATCGGCCTTTGCTAGTGCGCCTCGTGTGAGGCCAGCTAAGCCAATGCCACATAAACAAATTAATGCGCCACGGCGATTCATGTGATTAAGCTCTGCCGGTACTTCCAAAGCCGCCAGCACCACGACTGCTTTCAGTGAACTCTTCCACTACTTTAAGTTCCACCTGTTGCACCGGCATCACCACCAATTGAGCTAAGCGCTCCATCGGCTCCAATTTGAATGGGGTTGATCCGCGATTCCAGGTGCTCACCATCAGTTGACCCTGGTAGTCAGAATCGATTAGGCCCACTAGGTTGCCTAGTACGATGCCGTGTTTATGACCTAAGCCTGAGCGCGGGAGAATGAAGGCTGCGTAGCCTGGATCTTCTACATATATTGCCAAGCCAGTTGGTACAAGAACGGTTTGACCTGGGGCAATTTCGATTGCCTCATCAATGCAAGCGCGCAGATCGAGTCCAGCGCTACCGGGTGTGCCATAGGTTGGCAATTGGTCGCGCATACGTTCATCGAGAATTTTGACTTGGAGGGATTGCATGGAATTTCCTAAAACGGGGAATGTAAGTAAAAAAGTGGGGGTGCTACTTAAATTTTCTTGGCAACTAACTGAATGAGTTGGCGTGCTAATTGCAGTTTTTCTGCTTTGGCAATTTTCTTGCTGCCACTAGCGTCAATAACAATTAATTGATTGAGGTCGCTGCCAAAAGTATCTGGGCCAATATTACCGACAATCATGGGGACGCCTTTACGCATACGCTTTTCATCAGCATGCTTCTCTAGGTCATTTGATTCGGCAGCAAAGCCAACGCAATAAGGGTAAGGCTTGCCACTCTTGCTCTTCACCGATTTGGCAACATCTAGCAGAATGTCAGGGTTTGCTACAAACTCTAGGTTTGGCGCTTGATTGCCTTGACGTTTTATTTTCTCTTTGGCTGGTTTTGCGATTCCCCAGTCAGCAACAGCGGCGACTGCAAAGAAGACATCGCAGTCATTTGCATTGATTGTGGCCGCATGCATTTCTTTTGCGCTAACTACGTTAGTGCGGATAATTTGACCCGTTGCCAATAGTGGCGTCTCGAGATCGCAGGGGCCAGCAATAAGGTGCACTTGAGCACCAGCCTCAACAGCGGCCCTTGCAATTGCAAAACCCATCTTTCCTGAGCTGTGATTAGTAATGCCACGTACTGGATCAATCGCTTCAAAAGTAGGGCCAGCAGTAATCAATACTTTTTTACCAGCTAAAGATTTTTTCTGGAAGAAGGCAATGACTTGTTCGGTAATTTCTACAGGCTCGAGCATGCGACCCATACCGACTTCACCGCACGCCTGAAAGCCACTGGCTGGTCCCAACAAGGTAACGCCATCGGCCGCCAGTCTTTGCGCGCTTCTTTGGGTTGCTGCATGATCCCACATCTGCTTATTCATTGCGGGGGTTAGCAGAAGCGGGCAATCTCTCGCGAGGCATAGAGTAGTTAATAAGTCGTCAGCCAAACCCAAAGAAAGCTTGGCCATTAGATCAGCACTAGCTGGCGCAATCAAAATCGCATCTGCTGAACGTGATAACTCAATGTGAGCCATATTATTGGGAATGGTGCTATCCCATTGACTCAGATACACCGGATTACCAGTGAGCGCTTGCATGGTCACTGGCGTTACAAATTGTTGCGCGGCTTCAGTCATCACAACTTGTACTGATGCGCCTTCTTGCATTAATTGGCGTGCAAGCTCTGGAGCCTTATAGGCTGCAATACCGCCAGAGATTCCGAGAACGATCTTCTTATTTAAAAGTGATTGCATGGCACCAGCTTAATGGGATTGAGGGGATTTGCCAAATGACTTGCGTAATTCGCCCCATATGATGAGGGCGGCACCAATACAGATAGCACTATCAGCGATATTGAATGCTGGCCAATGCCAATTAGCGTAATACAGGTCAATAAAGTCCACTACAGCCCCATACATGACCCGATCTAGGACGTTGCCTAAGGCTCCGCCCAAGATGAGGCTCAGGGCTATGCAAAGCAGTTTGTCGCTTTGGCTTTGATATAGCAGCCAAATAATGTAAATCGATGCCGCTAAACCAAGAATGGTAAAAAACCAGCGTTGCCAGCCTGAACCCTCTGCTAGAAATGAAAACGCTGCGCCTGGATTAAAGAGTAGTAGCCAGTTCATAAAAGGCAGAACTGGTTCAGGTACACCCATTTGTAAATTACTTAGCGCCGACCACTTGCTCAATTGATCCAGCAAGAGCACGATAACGGCGATTGCAAGATAGCGAAGAAGAGCAAGGCTTTTCATATGAATAGATCTTAAGCAAAGAGGCGGTGATCGCCATCGCCAAATAGGTTGCTAATACAGCGACCACATAATTCTGGATGATCAGCGCTGCTTCCTACGTCTTTGGTGTGATGCCAGCAACGACCACACTTTTTATACTGGCTGCCGCGCACCAATACCTCTAAGCCTTCATTGCTCAGTTCAATATTGGCGCTAGAGGTGATAGTGACAAAGCGTAAGTCATCTTCAAGAGAATGCAGTATTGCAAAGTCAACATCACCAACTTTGATTGTCAATTCAGCCTGCAGGGATGAGCCGACATTACCAGCCTCCCGTTCCACTTCAATTGCTTTTGTGACCTCGGAGCGAATTTCGCGAATGCGACTCCATTTGGCGAGTAATTCATCGGCATGAGCAATTTCTGGGAACTGGCCAAACTCTTCCATAAAGATGGATTCAGCAGGCTTGCTTCCTGAGCCATGTGGGAAGTCTTTCCAGGCTTCTTCTGCAGTGAAGGAGAGGAATGGAGATAGCCACTTCAAGAGATTGCGAGTGATATGGAATAGAGCGTTCTGCGCTGCACGGCGATCAGGGGAGTCTGGCGCGCTGGTGTAGAGACGATCCTTCAGAATATCTAAGTAGAAGCCACCTAAGTCTTCAGAGCAGAAAGTCAGCATGCGTGCAACTGCAGGCTGGAATTCATATGCCTTGTAATGGGCTTCCACATCATTCTGCAATGCATTAGCAAGCGCAACAGCATAGCGGTCAATCTCGAGCCATTGGCCTGCAGGCATGGTGTGCTTGCTAGGATCAAAATCTGACAGGTTAGCCAACAAGAAGCGTAAGGTATTTCGAATGCGACGATAGCTCTCAGTCACGCGTTTCAGAATTTCATCTGAAATGGTCATCTCGCCTGAGTAGTCGGTAGAAGCCACCCAAAGACGAATAATTTCTGCACCAAGCTTATCCGCTACTTGTTGAGGTGCGATCACATTGCCCACAGACTTACTCATCTTGCGTCCTTGACCATCCACAGTGAAGCCGTGAGTCAAGAGCGCTTTGTATGGCGGTTTGCCATCGAGCATGGCGCCAGTAAGCAAAGAGGAGTGGAACCAGCCACGATGTTGGTCTGAGCCTTCGAGGTATAAGTCAGCTAAGCGACCATTTGGTGTTTCAGCGTCAGTAGTTAACAGCTCATCACGGTGTGAGCCACGAATGACATGCCAATGCGTTGTGCCGGAATCAAACCAAACGTCTAAGGTGTCACGGTTTTTTTCGTATTGAGCCGCTTCTTCACCCAATAACTCGGCAACTTCTAGTTTCTGCCAAGCTTCTATACCTTCTTTTTCTACACGCTTAGCGATTTCTTCAAGTAGTTCAACGGTACGCGGATGTGGCTCACCACTTTCCTTGTGTACAAAGAAAGCCATTGGTACGCCCCATTGGCGCTGACGTGACAAAGTCCAGTCAGGACGATTAGCAATCATGCTGTTTAAGCGTTGCTTGCCCCAGGCAGGGAAGAACTCAGTGTTCTCAATACCTGCTAGTGCAGTCTCACGCAAGCTGGCTTTGCCATCAGAGGGTTTCTTATCCATGCTCGCAAACCACTGTGAGGTAGCGCGATAAATAATGGGAGACTTATGGCGCCAGCAATGCATGTATGAGTGCGTATACGTTTTATCGCGTAAGAGACTACCTGCTTCACGCATGGCTTCAACAATCTTGGGGTTCGCTTTCCAAATATATTCATTTGCAAATAGCGGCAACCAAGATGCATACACACCATTACCCATGACAGGATTCAGGATATCTTTGTCAGCAAGCTTATTGGCTTTGCAGGATTTAAAGTCTTCCTCGCCGTATGCGGGTGCGGAGTGAACAATGCCGGTACCCGTATCGAGTGTGACATATTCAGCTGTATAGATTGGGGATAGGCGCTTGTAGCCTTCATGCAAAGGTGCTAATGGGTGCCAGAAAGAAATATTTGCTAACTGAACGCCTTGACAAGTAGCGATCACTTTGCCTTCAAGGCCATAGTCTTGCAAACAAGTTTCAACGCGATCTTTTGCGAGGATTAATAATTTATCCCCAACATCGACCAGCGCATAAGTGAGCTCTGGGTGAACATTCATTGCTTGGTTGGCAGGAATTGTCCAAGGTGTTGTTGTCCAAATAACGATCTGACCGGGCTTATTAGGTAGCTCACTAAGTCCAAAGGCTTTTGCTAGTTGTGGACGTTGTGCATCATCAAATGCAAAGCCAACATCAACCGTTGGATCAGTTTTATCTTGATATTCCACTTCAGCCTCTGCGAGTGCAGAGCCGCAATCAAAACACCAGTTCACCGGCTTTAATCCACGGAAGACATAGCCCTTTTCCCAGATCTTCCCAAGAGCGCGGATTTCATCTGCCTCATTGCGGAAGTTCATGGTGAGATAGGGGTTATTCCAATCTCCCAGAACGCCTAAACGTTCAAAATCTTTCTTTTGTTTCTCTACTTGAACATGAGCATATGCACGAGCTTTGGATTGAACCTCTGCAGTTGGTAGATTCTTACCAAACTCTTTTTCTATCTGAATTTCAATTGGCATACCGTGGCAATCCCAGCCCGGCACATATACAGAATCAAATCCCATGAGCCAGCGAGATTTCACGATCATGTCTTTCAGAATCTTATTAACAGCATGACCAATATGAATATCGCCGTTTGCATATGGAGGGCCATCATGCAAGATGAACTTCGGTTGATTGGCGTGGGCCGCACGAATTTTTTCGTAGAGCCTATTTTTTTGCCAGCCAGCTACCCACTGTGGTTCGCGCTTAGCTAGATCTCCTCGCATTGGAAAGGAGGTATCTAATAGATTGACGGGATAAGAGTTTTCTTTTTCAGACATAAGCTTTTTTCTGGAAATAATTTCTGGCATGCGCTGCATCTGCTGCAATCGCTTGTGTAAGGGTTTCGAGGTCTGGGTACTTCGCCTCATCGCGGATTTTTTCTAAGAGTTCTACGGTAATGATTTTTCCGTATACATCCGCGTTGTAATCAAAGATATGAGTCTCTAGCAATACTCTGCCTTCATCTTCCACTGTGGGCCTGACGCCTAGGCTAGCCACTGCTGGCAGAGGTTTATCACCCAGGCCTAAAACTTGTGCAGTGAAGATTCCTGTTGTTGCTGGTTTGCGATGATGCAAGTGATTGGCAACAGCTAAGTTTAAAGTTGGAAACCCTAATTGACGACCGAGCTGTTGACCATGAATAACGTGACCAGAGATTCCGTAGGGGCGACCCAATAATTTTTCAGCAAGCTGCATATCGCCACTTGCAAGGGCGGCACGTAGAGCGGAGCTAGAAATACGCTCACCATCTTCTTGAATCGTTTGAATGCTAGACACTTCAAAACCATAATTTTCACCAGCAGCTTTTAAGCTGGCAAAGTTGCCTGCGCGTTTTGCGCCGTAGCAAAAATCATCGCCAATCAAAATCCATTTGGCATTCAGGCGTTTAACAATAATTTCAGAAACAAATTCTTCTGGGGTGAGCTTTGCAAAAGCGGCATTGAAATGCTCAACAACCACCCGATCAATTCCGAGATCAGCAAGCGCTGCCAATTTGTCACGTAAATTCAGAATGCGGGGTGGTGCTTGTTCTGGGGAGAAAAATTCTTTTGGATGCGGCTCAAAGGTCATGACGCAGCTGACCAAGCCTCGATTCTTGGCGCCATCGACAAGTTCCTTGAGCAGGGCGCGATGACCCCTGTGCACGCCATCGAAATTACCGATGGTTAGGGCACAAGCAGGTCCTGCAGAAAACTGGGTGGGGCCACGGAATACGTTCACAAAATCGCTTTCAGGGTAGCCATCAATTATATTGTGGGCATGCCTTCTATCGTTACCTTAATCTCGGGCCGCGGATCTAATTTCGAGGCCATCGTCAAAACCGCTCAAAAAGAGCAATGGCCAGTCACTTTTGCCGGGGTAATAGCGAATCACTCAGCGGCTAAGGGCCTTGATTTTGCTCGCTCGCAGGGCATCCCAGCATTTGCAATCGAGCACAAAGAACACGCTACCCGTGAGTCTTTCGATGCAGCCCTCATTCAGCAGATCGATGCCTTGGGGGCGGATTTAGTGGTTCTTGCCGGATTTATGAGAATTTTGACCCCTGGATTTATCCGTCATTTTGAGGGTCGCTTAATCAATATCCACCCAGCCCTGCTGCCCGCCTTCCCAGGTTTACATACCCATGAGCGGGCCTTAGAGGCTGGAGTCAAGGAGCATGGCGCTACTGTCCACTTTGTGAATGAGGGCGTAGATGAGGGGCCGATTATTTGTCAGGCCTCAGTTCCAGTGCTTGAGGGGGACAATGCAGATACCTTGGCAGCTCGAGTTTTGACTGCTGAGCATCAAATTTACCCGCGGGCCGTAAAATGGTTCCTTGATGGACGATTGCGAATTGAAGGTAATCAAGTGAAGTTACAACCCCCGGAGTCGCAATTTTTTAAATTATGAGTGCAGAACGTCCACCCCGCAGATCTGGTAGCAGACTAGCGCCCCACAAAAGTTACGCAGCGAAATCGAAAGATCCATTGCGTCGCCCTGAGCGTCGCAATGCCAGCGGTAATTTAATTGCGCCTGAAGGCCAAAAGAATTTTTCCAATGCAAAAGCATTGCCACAACATGCAATTCATCTGGAGCGCTTGCTTCCAGAGCTGCTCAGTTTTGAGCAGCCGGCCGACCGAGTAGTCAGTCGTTATTTCAGAGAAGAGAAACAGCTTGGAAATCGTGACCGTGCTTTGATTGCGGAAAGTGCATTTGCGATTCTGCGTCGTAAAAATGAGTTCTCACAATTTGCCTCAAGCGGTGAAGGCTCGCAGGCTAGACGCTTAGCCCTATTAGGTTTGCTGTCCGCTTTGTCTGAAGGCGGTTTGGGTTCTGCCAACCGTGCTGAGAGCGCTATTGCCGATTTAGCCCATGTATTAAAAGCGGGTGAGTATGAATGGTTGCAACGTTTTGCAACAGTTGATCCTGCTGCTTTAAATCCTCTCGTTCGTAATAATTTGCCTGAGTGGTTGTGGGATGCGTTTGGTAAATATCCTGGTGAAGATGCTCGTGAAGAACTTGCGCAATCTTTAATGCATTCAGCGCTGTTAGATTTGCGTGCGAATACTATGAAAACCAATCGCGAGGAATTGCTCGCGCAGATGAATGCATTGGGTGGGCGCTATCAAGCAATTCCAACACCGTATGCGCCCGATGGTGTGCGCATTATGGGTAAGCCTGCATTGCAGAATACAGCTGGGTTTAAAGCAGGCATGTTTGAAGTGCAAGATGAAGGCAGTCAACTCTTGGCTTATCTGCTTGCACCAAAGCGCGGTGAAATGGTTGTGGACTTTTGCGCTGGTGCTGGGGGTAAGACTTTGGCAATTGGAGCCATCATGCGCTCTACAGGGCGCTTGTACGCTTTAGATACATCCGAGCGCCGTTTGGCGAACTTGAAGCCAAGACAAGCCCGTAGCGGCCTTTCTAACGTGCATCCAGTGTGGATTGATAGTGAGAATGACGCCAAGATCAAGCGCCTTGCCGGAAAGATTGATAGGGTTCTAGTAGATGCCCCTTGCAGTGGCATGGGTACTCTACGAAGAAATCCGGATTTGAAATGGCGCCAAACCCCAGAGGGCGTTTTGGAATTAAATCAAAAGCAAATGAGCATATTGCACTCGGCTGCCCGACTATTAAAGCCAGGTGGACGCCTAGTTTATGCAACCTGCAGCCTATTGCCTCAAGAGAATCAGGCGATTGCTGAGGATTTTCTGGCAAAACACCCGCAATTTGAGGTCGTTCCTGCTGCAGAAGTTCTTAAGTCATTGTTTCCAAAGGAAAAATTGCCTTTAGGGTGCAGCCCAGACAACCCATGGTGGCAGCTATGGCCACATATTCATGGAACAGACGGCTTTTTTGGTGCAGTTTTCCAAAAGAAAGCCGCTGTCCCAACCCCTGAATCCGAAAAAGACGAGCAAAAAGAGACTAAGGTCAAAACCAAGAAGGCTCCTAAAGAACTAAAATAAGGGTTTAGACCTCTTTAGGGAATCCCTTTTGAATACAGTTTCAGGTTTTGATTTATTCCTCCACTGGCTTGCCAATGGATATTTGGATTGGTCTTGGTGGAAGATCGTTGTTTTCACCCTGATAGCCACTCACATCACGATTGCTGCTGTCACTATTTTCTTGCACCGTTGCCAAGCACACCGTGCTTTAGATCTTCACCCTATTGCTTCTCATTTCTTCCGTTTATGGCTCTGGTTAACAACCGGTATGGTGACCAAAGAGTGGGCTGCGATTCATCGTAAGCATCATGCGAAATGTGAAACTGTAGATGATCCACATAGCCCTCAGGTTTTGGGAATCAACACAGTACTTTCTCGTGGTGCCGAGTTGTATAAAAAAGAAGCCGCCAATCAAGAGACTCTCGATAAGTTTGGGCATGGCACTCCAAATGACTGGATTGAGCGCAATATCTACTCTAAGTTTTCTTGGCAGGGCGTTGCGATCATGCTCATCGTCGATGTATTTTTATTTGGCGCGATCGGCCTAACAGTTTGGGCAGTCCAAATGTTGTGGATTCCAATCACTGCTGCTGGTGTGATTAATGGCATTGGTCACTACTGGGGCTATCGCAACTTCGATTGCGAAGATGCCTCCACAAATATTGTTCCCTGGGGAATTCTGATTGGCGGTGAAGAACTGCACAACAATCATCACACTTTTGCAACCAGCGCAAAGCTATCGAATAAATGGTACGAGTTCGACATCGGTTGGATGTATATCCAGATCATGAGTGCTGTTGGTTTAGCGACCGTGAAAAAGACTCCCCCTAAACCGGTGCTGAGTGATTTGCGTCCTGCCGACCAACATACGCTCGAAGCAATCATTGCAAATCGCTATGAAATCATGGCTCGCTATAGCAAGACATTGCGTAGTTTCTTTAGCAATGAAGTTCAACACATGCAGGTCTTAGCGGCACACTTAAGTGATGCTCGCATCTGGCTGGCTAAAGATGAGTCTCGTTTAACTGAGCGAGAGAAATTAAAGCTGGAAGAGTTAATGGCAAGCAACGCCCAATTGCGTAAGATGATTGAAATGCGTCGTGAGTTGCAAGCTATCTGGAGTCGCTCTTCATCTACCAAAGAGCAATTACTTTCTCAGTTGCACGCTTGGTGTCAGCATGCAGAAGAGAGTGGCTTAACTAGCTTACGTGAGTTCTCTTTGAGATTGCGTCGTTATGCTTAAGTGAATTTGTAGACAATAAAAAACCCGCTGATGTAGCGGGTTTTTTATTTGCTGAAGCAGTAATTACTTCAACTTTGTTTCTTTGTAAGCAACGTGCTTGCGAATGGTTGGATCGAACTTCATGATTTCCATTTTCTCAGGCTTTGTACGCTTGTTTTTTGAAGTAGTGTAGAAGTGACCAGTACCTGCTGATGACTCTAACTTAATTTTTTCTCTGCCGCCTTTAGCCATTTGTGCGCTCCTTAAATTTCGCCACGTGCACGGAGATCAGACAACACAGCATCGATGCCGTTCTTGTCGATAACGCGCAAACCAGCATTGGTTAAGCGCAAGCTAATCCAACGGTTTTCAGATTCAACCCAGAAACGACGGTTTTGCAAATTCGGCAAAAAGCGACGCTTCGTTTTATTGTTTGCATGGGATACATTGTTGCCAACCATCGGCTTCTTCCCAGTGACTTGGCAAACTTTTGCCATGACATAACTCCATTAATTGCGAAAAAAGAAGATTGTATCAGTCCCAGCCTATTTTGGGCTAGCTCTAATTGTCTTGAGTGCACGGGATTTAGGTTTCCAAGACACTCAAATATCTAAAATAAGCCAATAAGTTAGTGATTACTATCATTTATTAGCTTTTCCCATAAGGCCTGCATCAGAAAAAGAGAAAAAACCGCTACCACTCACAATGCAGTGATCCAAAAGTTGAATATCTACCAATTGGAGTGCATCTGCGAGCAACTTTGTCAGTTCTTGATCTGCTCCGCTAGGCAATGGATTGCCGCTAGGGTGGTTATGAGCCACGATCAGGGCGCTGGCGTTTTTTGCTAGGGCCTCTTTGAGGATCTCTCGGGGGTAAATAGCAGTTTGGGCAATGGAGCCCCTAAAAAGCTCCTGACATTCAATAAGGTGCAGGCGGGAATCTAAGTAAAGACAGAGAAAGACCTCGTGGGGGAGGCGGCCAATTTTGGCCTGCAAGAACTCTCTAACATGGTTGGGTGATGAAAAGATGGGGTCCTGGGTAAGACCATCCTCCAAGCTTCGCTTCACAAGCTCGTAAGCCGCCTGAATTTGAGACCACTTAGATAGACCCATGCCGTGAATCTGGGTTAATTCTTGAGGGCTGCTGGCCAGTAGCCGTGGAAGGCTCCCAAAGTGATGTAGTAGGTCCTTAGCGAGGGCTACAGCACTTTTCCCCTTGACGCCCACTCGTAGAAAAATAGCCAGTAGTTCAGCATCGGAGAGTGCCGCAGCTCCTTTTGCGCGAAGCTTTTCTCTGGGCTGCTCATTTTTGGGCCAGCCCGTGATGGGGGAGTGCACAGCTAGCGCCGGCCTAGATACAATCACCTTATGACTAAGCTTACTGTTTTGCCTAACTCCTACTTGACTCTCAACTATCGACTCACTTTGCCTAGTGGGGAGGATTACATCAATACTTTTGTCGATCGACCTGCGACGGTTTTGATGGGGTCTGGCCAATTTGCTCCTTGTTTCGAAAAAGTTTTACTTGGTTTGAGTGTTGGCGAGAAAAAAAGTGCGCTACTTGCTCCTGAAGAAAGTTTTGGCGAGCGCAAAGAGGATTTAGTGCAATGGGTTTCTCTTAAAGCGCTAAAAGAGGGTCGCGATGACGACGTGGAATTTAATCCTGGAGATGTAATTGAGTTCAATGCCCCAGGGGGTGCTCAATATGCAGGTGTTTTGCAATCGATTGATGATGAGGGTGCGTGGTTTGATTTCAATCACCCTCTCGCGGGTAGGCCAGTAACTTTTGAAGCTGAGATTGTGGCAATTCTGTAAAAGATGAGTGATTTTAATAACGCAGAAATTTTGATGGCGCAACCGCGTGGTTTTTGCGCGGGCGTCGATCGTGCAATCAATATTGTCAATGAGGCTCTTAATCGTTTTGGTGCGCCAATTTATGTGCGTCATGAAATTGTGCATAACGCATATGTAGTTAATGAGCTGCGCGATAAGGGCGCAGTATTCGTAGATGAATTGCATGAAGTTCCCAAGGGTGGCATTGTTGTATTTAGCGCTCACGGTGTTTCTCAAGAAGTGCGCAAAGATGCTGAAGCAAGAGGTTTGCAGGTCTACGACGCCACATGTCCTTTGGTCACTAAGGTCCATCTTGAGGTCGTCAAAATGTGTAAAGAGGGTTATACCGTTTTGATGATCGGTCATGCCGGGCACCCAGAGGTTGAGGGAACTATGGGTCAAGTAAAAGAAGGCGTATTTTTGGTTGAGAAGCTCGACGATGTGGGCGCGTTACCATTTTCAGCAAATGAGAAAATGGCTTTTGTTACCCAAACAACACTTTCTGTTGATGAGACCAAAGAAATTGTTGAAGCCTTAACGACAAAGTTTCCCAATATTGTCCAACCTCGCAAACAAGATATTTGTTATGCCACTCAGAATCGTCAAGATGCTGTGAAATTTATGGCGCCTCAAGTTGAGGTTGTTATTGTGGTGGGTAGCGCCTCAAGCTCGAACTCTAATCGCTTGCGAGAGCTGGCTGAAAAGCTTGGCGTTCCCTCCTACATGGTGGATTCCCCAGAGCAACTTAAACCAGAATGGTTCGCTGGCAAAAAGCGAGTTGGTTTGACGGCGGGTGCTTCTGCGCCAGAAAGTTTGGCGCAGTCTATTGTGAGTCGCATTCAGGAGTTTGGTCCGCGACATGTTCGCGCACTTGATGGTGTAGTCGAAGATGTCACCTTTTCTTTACCCAAAAATTTAGTTGATTGAAGTATCTATTCATAACAGAGGAGCTGTACATGAACAAACCTAAGATTGGCTTTACAAGAAGTGCTATTGCTTTAGCGGTTTCAGCGTTCCTATTGGCCGCTTGCGGCAAAGGTGGCGAGAAGTCTGCGGCAGCTCCCGCGGATGGTATCGAAGTGAAGATTGGGCATGTCGCTCCTTTGACTGGGCCTATTGCGCACTTGGGTAAAGATAATGAGAATGGCGCGCGCTTAGCTCTCGAAGAAATTAATAAAGCAGGCTTAACGATTGATGGAAAAAAAGTAGTGCTGACTTTAGTGCCTGAAGATGATGCTGAAGATCCAAAGACTGCTACTCAAGTTGCTCAAAAGCTGGTGGATGCCAAAGTAGTTGGCGTAGTAGGACACTTAAATTCTGGGACCAGTATTCCTGCCTCACGCATTTATAGCGATGCAGGTATTACCCAGGTATCACCATCAGCAACGAATCCTGATTACACCAAACAAGGATTTAAGACGACTTATCGCTTAGTAGCAACCGACGCACAACAAGGCCCAGCCTTGGCTAATTATGTTGCGAATACTTTGAAGGCAAAAACGGTGGCCATCATTGATGACTCTACTCAGTACGGCAAAGGCCTGGCTGATGAATTTGAGAAAACCATCAAAGCGGCTGGCATAAAAGTCGTTACTCGCGAAGCAAGCAATAACAAGGCAACTGATTTCAAGGCCATCTTGACGAAGATTAAGGGTAGCAAACCAGATGTCATCATGTATGGCGGTATGGATGCGACCGGTGGCCCACTAACAAAACAGGCTGCTGAGCTTGGTATTAAGGCAAAGGTTGTTGGTGGTGATGGCATGTGCACCGAGAAGCTTGCTGAGTTGGCTGGTGAGGCGGTGGTGAATGTGACTTGTTCTGAAGCGGGTATGGCCTTGTCAAAGATGGCTCAAGGCGCTGACTTCCAAAAGCGTTACAAAGAACGCTTTAATTCAGATGTACAGATTTATGCGCCGTTTACTTATGATGCTGTCTATGTCTTGGTAGATTCTATGAAGCGCTCAAACTCAACTGATCCTGCAAAGATTTTGGCTGCAATGCCTGATACGAAAATGCAGGGCTTAGTAGGTAATATTGCTTTTGATAATAAGGGTGATATGAAAGAAGGCGTGATCACCTTATACGACTTCAAAGATAAGAAGAAAAATGTTCTTGATGTCATTAAGATGTAATGACACCCCAATAAAAAATGGCGCCGCTTCTGCGGTGCTATTTTTTTATAAAGCCCCAATCAATTTACATACCTAATGGATATCCTTCTTCAGCAGATTATCAATGGCTTGGTGCTTGGCAGCATCTATGCCTTGATCGCCTTGGGGTACACCATGGTCTATGGGGTGCTGGGGATTATCAATTTTGCCCATGGCGAAGTATTGATGATTGGCGCAATGGTTTCGCTTTCCTTATTGCGTTTGATCTTGAGCTTGACCAGTGACTTGCCCGGCTGGCTCACGCTTCTGATTGTTTTGCCTGTGACGATGGCGGTCTGCGCTGGATTGAGCTATTGGATTGAGCGAATTGCTTATCGCCCTCTGCGTAATGCGCCGCGCTTGGCACCACTGATATCTGCTATTGGTATGTCTATTTTGTTGCAAACGATTGCGATGATGATTTGGTCACGCAATCCTATGACCTATCCACAATTACTACCGTCAGCTCCCATTGATTTATGGGGCAGTGGCGCGACGATTACTGGAAAAGAAATCGTGATCATCATAGTTGCTTTGGCGGTGATGGCTGGCTTATTGTTCTTGGTAGAAAAAACAAAGCTTGGTAGGGCAATGCGCGCTACTGCCGAGCAAACCCAAATTGCTGCGCTCATGGGCGTCAATCCCAATCGCGTGATCTCCATTACCTTTATGTTGGGTGGCGCATTAGCGGGTTTAGCGGGAGTTATGATTGCCAGCAACTATGGCAATGTCCATTTTTACATGGGGTTCATTCCAGGGCTTAAAGCATTTACTGCTGCCGTTCTGGGTGGCATCGGAAATTTGCAGGGTGCCATGTTGGGTGGTCTGCTATTAGGCCTGATTGAATCTTTAGGCGCCGGATATATTGGCGAGCTTACTGGTGGAGTATTTGGATCCAACTATCAGGATATTTTTGCTTTCTTAGTATTAATCTTGGTTTTGGTTTTGCGGCCGACTGGTTTATTGGGCGAGAAGGTTTCGGATCGTGCTTAAAAGTCTTGTCTTGAATCGCCTTAGTAATACCGCTTATCTATGGCTAGGAGTCATTGCTTTAGTACTCCTGCCTTGGGTGGTGGGTGCAGGTGGTGGTAACTATTGGGTTCGGGTACTCGACTTTGCCTTGCTTTATATCGTTCTTGCTTTAGGTTTAAACGTAGTTGTTGGGTTTGCGGGTCTTTTGGATTTGGGTTACATCGCCTTTTATGCATTAGGCGCCTATAGCTTTGCTTTATTGGCGTCCCCTCATCTGCCAACCCAGTTTGAAAGTATTGCGGCGAGCTTTCCAGAGGGTATGCACTTTTCACCTTGGATGGTTGCCGTGTTCTCGATTATTTTGGCGGCCCTATTTGGATTGATCTTAGGTCTACCTACTTTGCAATTGCGCGGAGATTACTTGGCGATTGTTACTTTGGGTTTTGGTGAAATTATTCGTATCTTTATGAATAACTTAGACCGCCCTTTAAATCTTACCAATGGTCCCAAGGGAATTTCAGGAATTGATCCGATTCAATTATTTGGCATTTCATTTACAAAGCCCTTGGATTTAGGTTTTATACAAATCCCCGGTTTGTATTTAGTGTTTTACTTATTTCTTGCGCTGGCAATTGCAGTTGCCATTGTTTGTTTACATCTACAAGATTCCCGTATTGGGCGTGCTTGGATTGCGATTCGTGAAGACGAGATTGCCGCTAAAGCGATGGGTATTAATACTCGTAATATGAAATTACTCGCTTTTGCTATCGGCGCTTCTTTTGCTGGCGTGGCAGGAGTGCTGTTTTCAGCTTTTCAGGGATTTGTTTCTCCTGAGTCATTTACTCTTTGGGAGTCCATCGTAGTCTTGGCTATGGTGGTTTTAGGGGGTATCGGACATATTCCAGGAGTGATTTTGGGCGCCATACTATTAGCGGTATTTCCGGAAGTATTACGCGGCATTGCTCAGCCGGTTCAGCAGTTTTTATTTGGCCATGTGATTGTTGATGTAGAAATCATTCGCCAACTCATTTATGGCTTGGCTTTAATTTTGATCATGCTCTATCGTCCAGGCGGCATTTGGCAAAAGAGTGGGGCAAGGTAATGACGAGTTCCGATCACTTGCTTCTTGATGTCACGGATGTTTCAAAGCGCTTTGGGGGTGTACAAGCGCTGGACTCTGTTGGCTTGCAGGTGGCGCATGATTCAATCGTCGGATTGATCGGTCCCAATGGTGCTGGCAAGACAACCTTTTTTAATGTCATCACTGGTTTGTATCCTGCAGACTCAGGAATCTTTTTGTTCGACGGTCAATCCTATTTTCCAGAGTCTGTATCTGAAGTCACCAAATCTGGTCTGGCTCGAACATTTCAAAACATTCGTCTGTTCGGTGAAATGTCTGTTTTAGAAAATGTGATGGTAGGTTGCCATTGCCGCACTAAAGCTGGTTTGCTAGGCGCGATCTTTCGCTTTCCATCGACCAAGCGTGAAGAGCGCGCCATCAGAGAAAAGGCCCAACAACTCTTGGCTTATGTTGGTCTGGGTGAGTTTGCCAATATGCAGGCGCGAAATCTTTCCTACGGACATCAGCGCCGCCTTGAGATTGCAAGAGCATTAGCGACTGAGCCTAAGCTCCTGGCTCTGGATGAGCCTGCTGCCGGTATGAATGCCACTGAAAAACTTGAGTTGCGTGAGTTATTGCTGCGCATTCGCGCTGATGGTAAAACCATTTTATTGATTGAACATGATGTCAGCTTGGTAATGGGAATTTGCGATAGTCTGACCGTCCTCGATTACGGCAAAGTGATTGCCTCAGGAAAACCTGCCGACGTGCGCACACATCCTGAAGTCATTAAGGCTTATCTTGGGCAAGGAGCTGCATGATGAGCGCTTTGTTGAATATAAAAGATCTCAAGGTATCCTATGGCGGCATCAATGCTGTTAAAGGAATTGATCTGCATGTCAATCAATGCGAACTTGTTGCCTT
Source organism: Polynucleobacter sp. KF022 (assembly GCF_027924105.1). Classification (NCBI taxonomy): domain Bacteria; kingdom Pseudomonadati; phylum Pseudomonadota; class Betaproteobacteria; order Burkholderiales; family Burkholderiaceae; genus Polynucleobacter; species Polynucleobacter sp. KF022. The sequence goes on along the minus strand of NZ_AP026972.1, from coordinate 1,536,966 downwards.
GATTGGAGCGAATGGTGCAGGAAAAAGTTCAACCCTAAAAGCAATTTCTGGTTTACTAACTCCATCGGCTGGCGAGATTCATTTTGTGAACCAAGAAACTAAAAAGTTGCCTGCCTATGAATTGGTTCGCCTAGGTCTGGGTATGGTGCCGGAAGGGCGAGGTGTTTTTAAGCGCATGACGATTTTGGAGAATCTCCAGATGGGCGCCTATTTAAAGACAAACCCTAAAGATATCGAGCTCAAACTAGAAGAGGTGTACTCGTATTTTCCAAGACTCAAAGAGCGCTTATCTCAGTTGGCAGGCACGCTGTCTGGCGGTGAGCAGCAGATGGTAGCAATGGGCAGGGCAATGATGGCCGAGCCTCAGTTATTGCTGTTGGATGAGCCATCTATGGGCTTGTCACCCATCATGGTTGAGACGATTTTTGATGTTGTTCGTAGCCTATCTGCGAGCGGGATGACTATTTTGCTAGTAGAGCAAAATGCACGCTTAGCTCTTCAGATGGCAGACCGTGCTTATGTGATGGAGAGTGGTTTGATTACTCTCGATGGGTCTGGCAAGGAATTGCTAGAAGACTCAAGAGTAAAAACTGCCTACCTTGGTGAATAAATAGGCAGCTATATTACGGCTGGTTTTAAGCTACCTCTTTCAGTAACTCACGCAGCATATTGCACATCTGACGAATCTCATCATCAGGCACATTCAAAGCCGGCATAAAGCGTAATAAGTTAGGTCTTGGGGAGTTGATCAACAGACCTTCAGGGTTACGATCACGCGCAAGTTCAACTAGCTTTGGACCAATGTCTTTTCCAAGCATTAAGGCCCTTAATAATCCTTCACCACGCTCACCTTCCAGATTGAACTCGGTTACCAGCTTGAGCAATTCAGATTTAAGCAATTCACCTTTGGCTTTAACGCTATCCAAAAATCCTGGAGCTAAAAGTTGCTCAATGACACTAATCCCTACAGCGGTCATTAAGGGGTTGCCGTTATAGGTCCCGCCTTGATCGCCAGGTACAAAGCAAGCCACAGCATCGGTAGCCAATAAGGCTGCCAATGGAACGCCTCCACCAATACCTTTACCCAAAGTCATAATGTCTGGCTCGATACCATAGTGCTGGTAGGCAAAGAGGGTGCCAGTACGGCCACAGCCTGCTTGCACTTCATCAGCAATTAAAAGAATGTTGTTTTCTTTGGTAAACTTGCGCAGTTCGCGCATAAATTCTTTCGTAGCGGGAATGACGCCACCTTCACCCTGTACTGGCTCGAGCATGACTGCAACCGTTTTATCGGTTACCAGCTTTTTCACAGACTCCAAATCATTTAAATCTGCCTTTGGAAAGCCTGCGACCTGTGGCGCAAACATCGTATCCCAGTTTGGCTTACCGGAAGCGCTCATCGTCGCTAATGTGCGTCCGTGGAAACTATGATCAAAGGTGATGATTTCAAAGGCGCCAGCCTTATGAAGCTGACCCCACTTGCGAGCTAATTTAATAGCGCCTTCATTAGCCTCAGCTCCGCTATTAGCAAAGAATACTTTGTTAAAGCAACTATTTTCTGTAAGTAGGTTTGATAAACCAATCATGGGTTCGTTGTAGAACGCAGGACTTGGATTAATCAACTTCTTTGCTTGTGCATTCAGCGCCTCAATCATTCCTAGATTTCCATGGCCCAAGCAGTTCACCGCCCAACCTTGCAGGAAGTCCAAGTAGCGTTTGCCATTGTTGTCTGTTAGCCATGAGCCCTCACCTTCAACCATCACAACCTCTGGACGTGGGGTAATAAACATGACTGAGTGGGTATCAATAGTCTGAAGTGGCTTATTCATGCTGGTATTGGCGGAGAAGTTAATAAGGGTAAATAAGGTATCTATTATCCCGCTGATTTGACTTTGCGGTTCCTAAGCTGTTACTAAATCTGCTGCGCTAGTGAAGGAATCTGCGAAGAACTCTTCCTCAGGCAGTTGACACTTGGCTGAGAAGTCATTTCTGGCGGCATTGACCATGACTGGGGCGCCACAAGCATAGACTTGAAAGCCCTTCATATCGGGATGATCAGCCATCACAGCTTGATGTACAAAACCCGATCTACCTTGCCAGCCATCTTCTGCGAGTGCATCTGAAATTACCGGTATGTATTTAAAGTCGGTTGTCTCTTTTTCCCAGGATTGGCATAAGTCACTCAAATACAAATCACCAGGGCGACGTCCACCCCAGTAAAGATGAATTGGTCGATGAATCTTCTTGGCTCGCATTTGTTCGATGATGGATTTGATGGGCGCAAAGCCAGTGCCAGCAGCGACAAAGATGATGGGTTTCTTAGAGTCTTCTCTTAAAAAGAAACTTCCCAGGGGCCCTTCAAAGCGCAAGATATCTTTTTCTTTTAAAGCAGGCGTAGCGGCGCCAAATACAAAGTCAGTAAACAAACCGCCAGGTAAATGGCGAATATGCAACTCAAGCGGGCCCTCTTGTTCGGGTGCATTGGCAATAGAGTAAGCGCGACGCTGCCCATCTTTGAGAAGAAACTCAAGATACTGACCGGCTAGAAACTGAAAGCGTTCGGCGGCAGGTAACTGCAGCTTCAGAATGGCGACATCGTCGCTTGGTTTGCTAATGGTATTAACGCGACAAGGTACTTTACGAATAGCAATATCACCAGCCCCTTGAACTTCACGGGCTTCAATGAGGAGATC